>CAIRCP010000152.1 GCA_903877095.1 uncultured Actinomycetes bacterium
AGTCCCCGCGTCGTCAAACGCGCCATCTCCAAACACCGGGCCAAAGGCGACATCGACCGCAACAGCTACAAGATCGCCGTCGACGTCACCATCAACGGCCACTTGACAACCGGCCCATGAACTTAACTGAGCGACATTGGGCTTAGTGGCGCAGCCCAGACCTGAACGAATTGCGGCTACCGGACAGTGCCGCTTGCACCGCGGGGGCAACCAGGCGCACCACCTCGTCCTCCGATGCTGAGGCCAGCGGCTCCATGCGCATCACATATCGGGTCGTGGCGACTCCGACCAGGTACGACGTGGCCAGGGTGACGCGCATCCGGGCGTCCGGAACTCGCAGCGCAGCGGCGATCCGGTCGATGACCGCCGTTTCCAGGAACTCCCGCAGCGAGGCGGTCGCCTTCGCCGCCCCCGCGCCGTCGCGGACCATGGTGGCGATGAGTTCCCGGGTTTCGGGGTCTCCGAGCATCTGCAGGGTGAACCGCACCAACCGTTCGCCGAGGCCGTCGATACCGGGCGCCAGCATCTGAGCGACGGCACTGGCGGGGTCGGACGGCAGTCGCAGCACCGCGGCCACCAGTTCATCCCGGCTGTTGTAGTAGCGGCGCACCACATCCGGGGCTACCCCGGCGGCCGCCGCGACCACCTTGACCGTGGTGTTGACGTAGCCCTGTCGCGCATACACCGCACTGGCGGCGTCGAGCACCACGCGCCTCACGTCGTCGGCATTGGCCATGGTCTGCTTCCCCTCGGAGGATCCCGATCCGTTCGGTCGGGGCTAAGCACCACTGTTCGCGGTGCCTGCCAACAAACATGCCAGGCGGGGCGGAAGCGGAACCTAGGATTGGGTCAACCCGATCTGCCCGGATGGCAGCCGCATGCGCCCGAACACCGCTGGCCGTGGTGGGTGCTCGGAGGCGGGAGCCATCGCCGGGTGCACAACGACGATCGAAGGGCCGCAGTGGGATGTCGAACAACTATGCCGGGATGCGGCACCGATTCGGTGACGACACCGAGGGGTTGCGCCGCTGCGCGGGAAGACTCATCGCGCTGCGCGACGCGTTGGCCGATGTGCGAAAGAAGCGCTGCGACAATGACTCCCTGTTACTCGCCACATGGAACATCCGCGACTTCGACAGCAACAAATTCGGCTTCGGACCTCGCAAGCTGGAGTCGCTGTACTACCTTGCCGAAATCATCAGCAGCTTCGATCTGATCGCGGTCCAGGAGATCGGCCGCGACCTGGAACCACTGGTGGAACTGATGCAGATCCTCGGCGAGAGTTGGGATTACATCGTCACCGACGCCAATGAAGGCAAGAGCGGCAACGGCGAGCGGATGGGGTTCCTGTACGACCGCTCCACGGTGTATTTCCGCAAGATTGCCGGCGAGGTGGTGCTGCCGCAGGGCCAGACGATCGTCGGCACCGACGCTGCCGCCGACCCGAAGGGCAGCGGCCAGTTCGCCCGCACCCCGTTCCTGGTGGCTTTCGGTTCGGGGTGGTTCCGCTTCAGTCTGTGCACGGTGCACATCTACTACGGCGCCGAGTCCGGTGCCGGACTTCGGCGGCGCATCAACGAGATTCGCGATTTGGTGACTTTCTTCGCCCGACGGCAGGACAGCGAGGTCCGCGAGAGGCGAGCGAGAGTGCGGAAGGCCGGCGGCAAACCCGCCCCGGGACAGGCCGAAAACTACATCCTGCTCGGCGATTTCAACGTCGTCAGCCCCGAGCACGAGACCATGCAGGCGCTGAAGGAACACGGATTCACGGTGCCCGATGCCATCGACAGGGACAAGATCATCGCCACCGATCCCGGATCCACGCTGGCACACCGGCCGCACTTCTACGACCAGATCGCGGTACGGGTGACCGATCCCCGATTCCAGGTGCTCGGCGGCGGCATGGTCGACGTCTACGACTACGTCTACCGCGACGGCGATATCGCCTGTTATTCAACGGATCTGGAGCAGGCCAGGGCGCGGCTGGCCAAGACCAAGGGACCGGACTCCGAGGAGCCCGAATCGGCGGCAGCGGACGGCGACGACCTGGCGTTCTACCGCAGGTGGCGCACCTGGCAGATGTCGGACCACCTGCCGCTGTGGGTGGAGATCAAGACCGATTTCACCCGCGACTATCTGAGCGGCTTCACCGAATAGGTCTTTAGTCCTCAAATCATCCCGAACGTTCGAGATTCGCCGTCCCCGGTGCCACGATGACGATGAAGTCAGCTTTCGGGAAACGGGGGTTGGTCATGCCGCACAACAAGGCGCGGGGGCCCGGGCAGATCCGGGGACCGATCGGACCGCTGCGACCCGAACCGGGGCCCGGACCACTGCGACCGGCGCCCTACCGACCGATTCCCCCCGTTCCGCCGCCACCGCGCCCGGCGGAACCGGTCACCGTGCTGCGGCCGGCCGACCTGCTGCTCGTGCGGTTCTCCTTCGCGAACCTGCAACTGGTCCAGACCGCCGGCAGCCGAGTTCTGACAGCGCTTGTCCCCGGGCGCCCTGCGTCGCTGATCGTCGACTTCCCGCCCCAGCACCTGATCGAAGAAGCGTTCCCCGAGACCAGCGGCGGGGGCGACTCGCTGTCCCAGCCGCGACTGCTGCCCGAGGGGTCCACCCCAGAATCTCTGCAGCCGCAGCCCAACAGTGACAAGAAGCCCGATCAACCACCGGTCCAGGCATCGTTGAGCGCCAATTCCCGGCTGGTGTTCAAAGTCGGCAGCGAGACGATCCCGTGGTCGCTGGACGGACTGCTCGACGCGATGATCCGACTGCCCCTCAGCGTCGCGCCACACGCCGAAAACCCGTTCCACGTCTTCGCGCCCATCAGCCACCAGGTCATCAGCGACGCCATCCGCCGGCCCGGCGCCGTCAAGACCCTGTTGGCCGGCCAGGGCCATACCCTGCCCGGGGTCTATCGCGCGGCCGGCCGGTCCGCCGCGGCGGCGCGCTTATTCGATCACCGTCTCGGCCGCGAGGTCAGCGCCCAGATCTCCGCGGTCTCCCGGTTCGCCGCCGACCTCGGGATACCGTTACGGCCGGCGAATCCCGGCCCGATGCGCGCGCAGAAGCCGCCCCCGCCGCGGGCGCCCGGCCCCGGTGAGACGGCCATCGAATTGCCCTGGCGATTGCAGATCTCACCGCCGGGCACCGCCGGGTTCACGCACGCCACCGACCCGGTCGAGCATGGCGGACGGATCGAACTCTGGCACTCCCGCCTCGGCCATCACGGCGAAGACGGTGTCGACGACTCGCACGGCGCCACGATTCGGGCCATCTGGGCCCGCGATATGACCCCGCCGCTGGCTCCGGCGTTTCCGGATGCCATGGGCGGTACCGACGTTCCGTTCTTCACCAAGTCGCTGACCACATATGACCGCCAGATGCTGGTCCATGAGACCTCCGACTTCCACCTGACCCGGGACCAAGCCAAACGGATTCCGTGGACCCCGCCGGCGGTCGATGTCGACCGGCTGATGCTGACCGCGCTCGGCGGCTGGCTCAGTTCGGATTTCAACGCGCCGACGCTTCCGTTTGGGCAGTTCTCGATCACCGAGTGGAAGCACCGCGCGACGATGGGCCGCGACCACGAGGTCAAAGTGGTCTATGCCGGGTTCCTGTTCCCGTTCGGGCACCCCGCGTCTCTGGTCAAAGTCACCGAACGCAAGATCGACGCGCACCCGGACCTGCCCGGGCGGTACGCCTACCTGCGGCAGCGGTTCTTCATCGTGGTGCGACAGCAGACCGTGCGGTATCCGGCGGACACCGAGTACACCTGGACCGCCGCCCGGACGTTCCTTGACGCCTCGGACAGCGGCGCCAAGCGCCTGGACCTGGCCAACCCGTTCTCCTCGATCAGCATCCTGACCCGGGTCACCCCCAACCTCGAAGCACCTGAGCAGGAG
The DNA here is from genome assembly GCA_903877095.1 of uncultured Actinomycetes bacterium. Lineage (GTDB taxonomy): Bacteria > Actinomycetota > Actinomycetes > Mycobacteriales > Mycobacteriaceae > Mycobacterium. The sequence goes on from CAIRCP010000152.1 coordinate 3,912, forward strand.
CCGGGCGTCAACGGATCGTTCTGTTTCTTCCCCGCCGTCAACGGAAGCCCGTACGCGTTCAAGATCCTGGCCAAGGACCGCGAGGACAACATCGTCGAGTACGGCGGTCCGCTCATGTTCGTTGAACGTCCCCGCAATGCGACGCCCGCAGACGTCGAGCAGGCCGCGAAAATCTATTGCGCCGCAACCGAGAACAAGCGTATTCATGCCCTGCGTGGCCAGCGCGTCGCGTTCGCCGCGTCGAAAGACGCGGACGGCAAACCCCTCGACACCACCCTGGGCGTCAAGACCCTGCACTTCGACGCCGCCGCCCTGTACCCACCACCGGACCGCACCCAGGACGACCCGGGATTCTGGCCGGTCCTGCGCACCGCCGAGGTCGTCTCGCCGGCCATGAGCACCCTGGCGGGAGCCTCTGCGCCGATCGTCATGGTGCAGCCACTTGCCTACCTGGCAGGAGGTTTCGACAAGGACCAGAACCCCCACCATGTGTTCCTCGGCGTCGCCGACGAGAACAACAAGCCGCCGATGAGCTTCGAGCAGCAGGCGAATCGTTCCGGCGGCTTCGTGACCCCGAGCCTTTCGGTGGTCGGATTGTCGGGCAGCAAGGGACCGGTGAGCGGCAGCACGATCTCTGACACGATGTCGAAAGAGATTGAGCCGCAGACGTTTTTCGGCAACATGCCCGCGAAACTGTTCGGCGTCGTCGAACTGTGGAAGCTGCTGCCCAAACTCAACGCCGACAACATGCCGTCGTTCATCGCCGGCAGCGTCAATCAGGTCACCGGGTTCCTCGACGACCTCGACCGGCTCACGAAACTGAGCATCGACGTCGGCCCGCATCTCGACGTCGCCAAGGCCAAGGCCAAGACCGTGATCGACGCGTTCAGCGACATCGCGTTACTGGGCGGCGCCAAACCGGCCATCGAGGACCTCGGGAATACCCTCGACGATCTCGCGACGGCGATCAACGGCGCCGCCGCGGTTCCGTCGGCACTGCGAGCCGACGCGAGTGGGATCGCCCGACGGCTCGGCGAATACGCCGGAACCGCCCAAGGCATCGTGGAATCCGCCAACCAATTACTCAGCGGCACAACGCTTCCCGAGACCGTAAATGCCAAACTCAACTGGTCGACCGACCTCCTGCCCTGGCCCAGTCTCGATGCCGCGCTGTTCTTGCCGGACGGCGGGAAGGGCAAGCTCGACCTGCACGTCGAGATCCAGGCGCCGACAACGGCCGACAAGGAACCGACCACAACGGTCGCGTGTTCGATCTCACCGTTCTCCCTGCGGCTTCTCGGCGATGTCCCGTTCATCACGCTGAAGATCACGGCCATGGAGTTCACCGTGGTCGCCGGCCGCAAGCCCGACGTCAACGTGGTCATCGCCGACAAGGACGGTGTGGTGTTCGGCGGCCCGTTGAGTTTCGTCAACACGCTGAGCACCGTCATTCCGTTCGACGGCTTCTCCGATCCGCCGTACGTCGACGTCGACGCCCAGGGCATCACGGCGGGATTCGATCTCGCGCTGCCGGACCTGTGCATCGGCGTGCTGAGTCTGTGCAACATCTCCCTCGGGGCGAAGGCCCTGGTGCCGTTCATCGGCGACTCGCTGGACTTCACGTTCAGCTTCTGCAGCCGGGAGAACCCGTTCCGGCTGACGGTGTGGCTGTTCGGCGGCGGCGGGTTCTTCGCCATCACCATCACTCCTGAGCGGTGCCGGATGCTGGAGGCGTCCTTCGAGTTCGGGGCCGCCGTCGCTCTCGACTTCGGGGTGGCCAGCGGCAGCATCGAGTGCATGGCCGGCATCTACTTCAAGCTGGAATTCAACGACCCCGACGGCGACGACAGCGAACTGGCCGGATATTTCCGGCTGCGTGGCGAGGTCGACGTGCTCGGCCTGATCTCGGCGTCGATCGAGTTGTACCTCGAACTGAGCTACGAGCCGCCGTCGGGCAAGGCCACCGGAAAAGCCAGCCTGTCCATCGAAGTCGAGGTGCTGTTCCTGTCGTTCAGCGTCGAGATCAGCTGCGAGAAGAAGTTCAAGGGCTCCAACGGGGATCCGAAGTTCGACGTGGTCATGGGCCGGCAGTCCGGCGGGACGCGCGCCTGGGACGACTACTGCAACGCCTTCGCAGCGAGTTGAGGGAACTCTCATGGTCAGCGAATCGGTCATCTGGACGCTTCTGCCCAACGGTGTGGACGCCGCCACCGGCGAGTTGTGCTCGACGATCTTCGTCTCTCCGCGGCTACGCACCGACGGCGGCGGCCCGGTCGAACTCGACGCGTTCCCCACCTTCCGGCACTGGGCCCAGGAGGTGTCGAGGCTGAGGTTCGTCGCCGAGATCGACGGCCTGGGAGGCTTCGACCTGACCCCAGATCCGGACAAAGTCGCCGGGCCGGATCCGGCGACCTGGGATCTGCTGTTCAGCGGGGACGTCACCGTCGAGGACGCCGTGGTCAAGGATCTCAGTTCCCGACGGCTGTTCTCGTTTCCCGCCGACAAAATCGCCTCGGATGTGCTGTCGCTGTACGCCGACGTCGGCGCACAGCACCCGACCGAGCACCCGTCGGTGCTGGACCCGACGCTTGTCTCACTCGCCAGTGAACTCGGGGGGATCGGCGACAATCACCGGAAGATGGGCGTCTACCCCGGTCTGGACGGCTGGTTCAACGCCGACCCCACCCGAGGCGACAACCCCGGCCGATTCGTTCCCTCCTCCTACACGGCCGGCAGCCGCCAGCGGTCTTTTGTGCTGGCGAACCGCTTCTATGACCGCTACCAGGACGGAGAGCGGCTACGCGATCGTCGGGGACCGATCGCTGCGGACCAGGTTCCACCGCGGCCCCGACCTCCCGGCCTGGACTTCCACCGCTATGTCGCCGCGCTCGGCGACTACCCGGAGTTGCTGCGCCGGTTGGGATTAGCGATCGACGTCCGAATGCCGGCCGAACCGGTGATCGCTCAGCACCAGATGTACCGGCTGACGGTCAACGGCGATGCACCGGACTGGATGCACGCCCAGACGGCCAGACCGTGGATGAACTACCAGTGGTACGGCAGATTCTTCCTGCCCCGGACCCGCCCGAACGGACGCCGTGACATCGCCGACGGCCAGTTGCAGTTGGACTCGACGGACTTCTACGCGGTGCACCAGATCGACATCGACGGCTCCGCGCTGAAGACCACCCACGTGGCGGGGACGATCGCCCGCCGGATCGCACTGGTGGAAAAGCAGCAGGGCGCCACGATGGCGCCGACCACGTCGTCCCTGCCGGCACTGCGGGGCGGCGGGCTGACGGTCGTCCGGCACAATGCCGCGGCAGCGGTCGTCAAGCAGTTCGATCAGACCGCGGATCTCGCGGAGCAGGAGAAGAGCGGCCAGCGACTGACGCTGTGGGCCGACGACGTCATCCGCGGATTTCGCTACGACGTCGAACGCGACGGCAACGGCAGGTTCCGGTCCCTGGTCGACCGGATCGGGACGTACCGCTACCACCGCGCCGACGACACCGTCGTCGACCTGCCCGTGGCGCCGGACCAGGGCTACGTCAAAGGTTCCTCGACAACCTCCGTTCCGGAGGAGCAGAACAAGAACCCGGACCTCTACCTGCACGAAGCGGTCGCCTCCTGGTCGGGCTGGAGCATGGTCGCCGCCCGCCCCGGGGGCGGGGTCAACACCGGCGACGAGATCGACGACCCGTGGCCGAAACCTCGGGAGATCGACAAGGGCATCCCGCTGGAGACGTCGTTCACCGCCACACCGGGCTCGTTGCCCCGACTGCGCTACGGCTCGACCTACCGCCTGCGGGCGCGCACGGTGGACCTGGCCGGCAACAGCGTCGACACCGAGACCATCGACGACGCCCGGGCCAGCCATCCGGTGAGCTTCAAACGCTGGGAACCGGTGCCCGCGCCGTCGGTGCTACCGCAGCGAACAACGCTGGACCACAACGGCAATACGGTCGCCGCCTACGGCGAGGGCGAGTCGCAGATGCGGATGGTCATCCGCAGCACGGCCGGCATGACCGTCGACGACTACCTCGCACAGAACCGGATCCAGGAGCTGCTGAACTCCGCGAAGCTGCCCTACCTGGCCACCGACGACCGCTGGATCGTGGCACCGAAGACCTCCCAGCAGATGGCGGAGTGGCACGGCGTCTTCGACGACGCGATCGGCAGCGGCGACCCCGCCAGGATTCAGGCGGCGTTCGAGATCGCCTGCCGCTCAACCGAAGAACTCCCAGCATTCGCACCCGGGGACACCTGCTCCATTCCGTACCTGCCCGATGTGTCCAGCCGCGGCGTGCGGTTCAACCGGTTCCCCTTCGATCCGGCGATCTACCGGCGGGTGGACTGGCCCACCGACACCGGCGCGTGGTGGGACCGCCAGCCGATCCGCGTCGTCGTGACGTCCGGGCCCGCCGCCGCTCCGGTGACGCCGGCCGGCATGACGGTGGCGCCGGTGTGGGACGCGGCCACCCGAACCCTCACCGTCCACCTGCCGCAGGCCGAGATGGTGACCGTCCGGCTCAGTTCGGCGGTCGACCCGGCCGACCTCGACATCCAGGGCATGTACGAATTGATCCTCGACCGGGCCGCGGCCGAGGCCAACGACCGCCGCCACGAAGCCCTGGACAGCCGCAACTGGATGCTGACGCCGTGGGTGGACCTGACCTTCGTCCACGCGGTGGAGAAGCCGTTGACCGACCCGTTGGTCGCGGTCACCAACGCCGGCATGCTGCGCAATCCCGATGAGCACTTCTGCGTCCTGCAGGGGGCGATCACCAACCACGCGAAAAGCACCGGCCGCCTCGACGTCGATGCCACCTGGACCGAGCAGGTCGATGACATCTTCGAAGACCTGCCCGCCGACGGGGTCAACGGCGGGGTTCGCCGGCAGTCACGTTCCCACGTCGGCGACTTCCTGATCGAGGCATTCGAGAACGACGCCCTGACCGGCCGCGACGACGTCACCACCCCGGCGGGCAAGGGCAACACCCACCGGTTGCGTCACGAATTCGGCGATACCCGCCACCGGGTCGTCGAATACCGCGCCCAAGCGACGACGCGGTTTCGCGAGTACTTCCCGCCCCAGGTGATCGACGGCGTCGAGAAGAAGACCCTGGTGGTCGACGGCGTCGAGAAGGAGACCGAGGATCCGCTGATCAAGCGGACCGGGCCCGCGACGACGCTGGTCGTGCCGAGTTCCCGCCGGCCCGATCCGCCCGACATCGCCTACATCATTCCGACGTTCCGCTGGACCGACGACCCGATGCCGACGCCTCCGCCAGACCCCGTCCACGGGTACGTTCCGCAGCCCGCGCAGCGGCGCACCCGACACGGCGGCGGACTGCGGGTCTACCTGAGGAGGCCCTGGTATTCGTCCGGGGACGGCGAACAACTCGGCGTTGTCCTGCATGACCAGCCGTGGGTCACCTGGCCGGTGGACCAGCGCCTCGGGATACTCGTCGAGCCCGCCGATCAGGTTCGGGCCGACACCTTCGTGGCCCAGGCCGTCACCCGCGGCGCCATCACGATCGCCGGCGGCCACCGCCCGCAGACCGCCGAGCAACTGCTGCTGGCGGCCGGTCTGGGCCCCAGGGACGTCGGCGGCGACCCCGACCCGATGGTGCTGCGCAGCGGCCTGGCGACCACGCTGGGCCGGCTCGGCGTGATGCTGGCCAATCCGGGACTGCAGTTCTTCTACGGTCCGGACCCAGAGACCCTGGTGACGCAGGTGGGCGCCGACCCGGTGTTCGCCAGCGCCGCCGTACCGGCCGACGGTCCCTATATCCACCAGTTCCCGCTGCGCGCGTCGGTCAGGGGGGCGGTGAGCCTGACCGAGACCAACAAGGCCAAGGTCACCGTCGTCGGCCACGTCCCGACGTTCGACCCGGTGCGCAAGCTCTGGTACTGCGATATCGAACTGAACCCCGGCGCCTCATATCAACCGTTCGTGCGACTGGCGTTGTGCCGCTATCAGCCGCATTCGATCGACGGTTGCCACATCTCCCGGGTGGTCCGCGCCGACTTCGCCCAGTTGCTGCCGGACCGGGTCGCCACCGTCACACGGAGGGTCGACACGGGGGTGACGGTCGTGCTGCGAGGCCCCTCGGGGGTCGGGCAATTCGGGGCACAACACTTCGCTGCCGAGGGCATCACCCTCACCCGGGCGGTGACCGCCACGGTGCAGCACCTGGGTTCCGGCGACGACCCGGATCTGGGCTGGACGGCCGTCGGCACCCCGGTCGAGGCGAAAGCCACAGTCGGCGCCGCGGGTGTCGCAGACGTCTCCTGGCTCGCCACGCTGCCCGCGTTCGTGCGCCAGCCCGGCTGGAAATACCGGGTCCTGCTGCAGGAGTTCGAGATTCATCCCACCGATGAGGACCGCACCGGCGACCCGTTCGGCGATGCGAGGCTGGTCGCAAGCGCGCACGAGTTCGGGAATGCCATCTGGGCGCGGCGTCGCCTGGTCTACGCCGACACGTTCACCGTGTAGTCAGCGGATCCCGCGCCACCGGACACGACATACACCTCGGGCCCCCGCGCCCGGTGCCCAACTCGGACGCCGCGATGGGCAGCACCTCGATGCCGGCATCGTTTAGTCGGGCGTTGGTCTCGGTATTGCGCTCGTCGGCCACCACCACCCCCGGCGCCAGAGCCAGAGTGTTGTCGGCGTCGTCCCACTGTTCGCGTTCGGCGGTGACCGGATCCGTTCCGGTGTCGATGACGCGCAGGCGGTCGATGCCCATCGCGGCGGCCGCGGCATTGGCGAACGGCGCCTCGTCGAGGATCCGGACCCCGCCGAGTGCCCGGGTGATGGCGAACGCCGACAGCGAGTGCCGCACTGCGGGATCCATCACCACCGCGTCGGTGTCGACCATGGTGCAGACGGTGTCCAGGTGCATGGTCGCGCGCGCCTGGGCGATCGGCACCGCCAGCACGGTGTGGGCCAGCTCGTCGTCGAACAGGCTGCGCGCCAACGCTTCCGCACCGGCGGGCGTGGTGCGCTCCCCTACCCCGACGGCGACCACACCGGGGGCCAGCAGCAGAATATCGCCGCCCTCCACCGGGGCCGTGTGCGACTCGTAGGCCCGCCGAATTCCGCGGAACCGCGGGTGATGCGCGTAGATCAGGTCGGTCAGCGACGTCTCCCGCTGGCGGGCGGGCAGGGCCAACGAGGTTATGGCGAACCGCGGCCCGATCCAGAACGACGAGTCCCGGGTGCACATCAGATTCGGCAGCGGGGCGATGACGAAGTCCCCGCCGTGATGCATCCGCCGCACCAGGGAGGTCTCCACCGGGCCGTCGGATGCCGCGGCGAATTCGGCGAACGTCATCCCGGCCATCAGGATGTGCGCCAGATCTACGGGTTCCAGCGAGCGGAGATAGGCCGAAAGTCCCTGTGCCAGATGCGGTCCCAGGCGGCGGGCGTCGACCGCCGCGGCGATGCCCTGCACCCTGGCCGCGCCGCTGCGCAGCGCCTCGGTCAGCAGTTCAGCCAGCAGCAGCACCTCGACGCCGCGCGAGCGCAGCAGCGCGGCGAAGGCGTCGTGCTCGTACTGGGCACGCGCCACCCAGGGCAGTCCGTCGAACAGCAGGGCGTCATTGTTGCGCGGGTTGAGCCGCTGCAGTTCGGGCCCCGGGCGGTGCAGGATTACGGTGCGCAGGGTCCCGACTTCGGAGTCAACGCCCACGGATCTGCCCGCCATCCCCAGACCGTATCGCCCTTCAGCGTTTGATGCTGGATTGATCGAACAGGTGTGCGATATTGTGGCGGGGTGTCAGTGTCGGTTCAGGCCTCGCTGTTCGACCACAGCGAGCGGCGCGACCTCGGGTCGGGTGCGTGGATAGAGATCCGGTCCGGGTGGCTCGACGCCCCTGCCGCCGACACGCTCTTCGACGAGTTGCTCGACGCGGTGCCCTGGCGGGCCGAGCGCCGCACGATGTACGACCGGGTGCTCGACGTTCCGCGGCTGGTCAGTTTCTGCGACCTCACCGCGCAAGCCCCGCCGCATCCGGCCGTCGCCCGACTGCGCCGTCGGCTCAACGACATCTACGCCGGGGAACTGGGCGAGCCGTTCACCAGCGCCGGCTTCTGCCTCTACCGGGACGGCGCGGACAGCGTCGCCTGGCACGGCGACACGGTCAGACTTCCTCGCTCCTCCTCCGCCTCGTCCCTCGGCGGCATCGTCGACTCGGGGGCTGGCCGCAGCGGCACCGAGGACACCATGGTGGCGATCATCTCCCTCGGTTCCTCCCGCATGTTCGCCATGCGCCCGCGGAGCGGCGGCCCGTCGTTACGGCTGCCGCAACGCCACGGCGATCTGCTGGTGATGGGCGGTTCCTGCCAACGCACCTGGGAGCACGCCGTCCCGAAAACCAGCGCGCCCGTCGGCCCCCGGATGAGCATCCAGTTCCGGCCCCGCGACGTCCGCTGACCTGATCGAGCCTGCGTCAGGAGCGCGGCTTCGGGCCAATGCGTGCTCTGGGCGCAGAGTCGACAGGCTATTTCTGGATGGCGTTGACCCCGGCGATCAGCAGATCCCGGGCCCGCTGGGTGTTCACCGGAGCGGTCGGCTTGCCCGGCAGCACGAGCGGATTTGCCGAGACGATCACCTGATAGTTGCCGAAGTGCGCGGAGTAGTTGAAGACCTCACCGGTGCGTGGTTTGCCGTTGACGGAGGTCTGGACCACCCGGTGCACCCCGATGGTCGTGGTGCCGTCGATCTTGGGCACCTCCACCGCCTCCACCGCCCCGCGGACCATACCGCCGTCGAAAGTGACTTTGCGGCAGTCTTTTCCGGGTTCCACCACCGGCACCGGCTCGTTGGTCTCCACCGCGATGACGATGAAGCGGTTGCCCTCACCTTCGGCCGATACCGCCGCCATGTTGCCCTCCGTCCCGGTCGGGACCAGCTGACCGGCGGCGAACTCGGCGCAATTGGGCGGCTGGAACTTCAGACCCTCCGGCATTTTCTGGCCGGTCAGGAACTTCGGATCGATTCCGGTCTTGGGAACCTCGTTGACAGTGAACTGCTTGCCGAAGCTCGACTTGAGGTCAGTGATCTTGTCGATGTCGGCGGCCGGCCCGGCCTTGGTGTGACAGCCCGCCAGCAGAGCGGTGCCGACCAACAGAGCGGCGCCGGCCGCCACGGTGGCCTCAGTGCGGTTACACATCGCCGCTAATGTACCGGCCGGGGGAAATGACGGGCCGCACCGCGGTGCCCATTTCGCGCCCGTGTCAGGCCCGTGTCAGCGGTTGAGGCGCCAGATATCGGCCGACATCACCGTGGCGAACGTGCACCAGGCCGGGTACGGCGCCAGTGCAGCGCCGTATTTGAGGTCGGCATCCCCGGCCCGGCGGGCCAGGTCAGCGCTGCTGGCGGCCAGCGCGGCGGCGACGGCGACGGCCGGCCCGAGCTTTCGCTTACCGAAGAACACCCAGCTCCAGCCCGCGTTGAGCGCCAGATTCGCGCCCAGGGCGGCCGCATAAGCGCGGGCCTTGCCGTCCTCCCCGTCGGCGCGGAAGCGGTCGATCACCGCAGCGGAGGTGGCGGCGATGTCGACGTAGAGCGCTGTCCACGCGATCGGGAACACCGCATTGGGCGGGACGTAATCGGGCTTGCGGATGGTGTTATACCAACCCTGTACGCCATTCTTGCTTGCCACGCTGCCCGCTACCGCCGCAGCGGCGGTGACCAATCCCGTTCCCAGCAGTGCCTTGCGCATTGGCCCAACCTACTCGCGGGCACCTACGAGACGGAAGCCCTGACCACTTGCCTTGTCACCGAACGGATCTGCTCGGCCAGCGCTGGTTCGATGCGCAGACCATCCAGCGCCGGAACGTCGAACGCGGTGATGACCACGCCGGGCTCTTCACGTTCCCACTCGACGTCGTAGCGGTCCAGAATCGCCCGCATCGGCCCGTTCTCGGCCAGCAGGCGCGCGGTGAACCGTTGAACACCGCAGACGCGCGCCGCGATGACCAGCGCATCCATCAGGAAGCTGCCGATGCCGCGGCCCTGGTAGTCGTCGCCCACGATGAACGCGATCTCGGCCACCGCCGAATCGTCGACGTCGCGGACGAACCGGGCGTCGGCGACCACCGGGCCGTCGACCCCGTCGACGAGCACCCACACGAAGTGGTCGACGTAATCGACGTGGAACAGATAGTGCAGCAGGTTGGGTGTGGGCGCCCGGGTCGACATGAACCGCCGGTAGAGCGTCTCCTCGGAGAACTCCACCGACGGGTGCGCGGCCCGCTCGGTGTCCCCGGGCAGCACCGGCCGCAGGAACAGTTCGGTGGCTCCCTTGAACTGCACCGGGATCGGAGTGATGAAGGCGGCCAGCCGCTGGCGCAGCACGCGCAGCAGCCGCTCACTGACCCCGGGCAGGTCGGCCATCGCGACGAAGGCCCGCTCGTCACCGATGTAGCCGGTCAGCAGTTCGGTGGCGGTGACGGTGGCCGTGCGCGGCTTGTCCCGCAGCAGGGCGATCTCGCCGATGATCACTCCGGCCGGAATCACGTCGAGGATCTCCACCCCGTCGTCGCCGAGATGGCTGACCTCAGCCTGGCCGGACTGGATGAGGATGAACGAGACCGCCTCCTCACCCTGCCGCATCAGCACCTGGCCGGGTTCGGCACGCACCGGCCGCAGTCGCTGAGCCACCGACGTCAGCTGATCGACAGTGCAGTCTTCGAAGAGCCCCATCGCGGCCAGGCCCTCGGTGCGGGCCGCCACCAGTTCGGGACTTTCCCCCAGCGCCGGAGACAGGGCGTGCGGCGAAGGCTCGGCGGCGTCGCCCGGCGTCGTGGTCATCGCCTGAATCCTAGTGAGCCGACCGGTCCCCCCGGCCGGTGATCGACGGGGTCCGCGCAGTTGATTCCAATGAGGCCAATGCCGCGTTCTCGGTGGAGATACGCACGGCGAGCAGTGCGGCATTCAGCAAGGTGAACACCAAAGCGGTGATCCAGGCGGTATGCACCAAGGGCAACGCGATGCCCTCGGCGACCACCGCGACGTAGTTGGGATGCGAGAAGAATCGATAGGGGCCGCCGTCGATGCGCGCCGCACCGGGAATCACCACCACCCGGGTGTTCCACTGCTGTCCGAGAGTGCGGATGCACCACCACCGCAACACCTGGGCGGCCACCACGACGGCGAGCATCGGCCAGCCGAGCCACGGCAGGAACGGCCTATGCAGCAGGTACACCTCCGCCAGAGCGCCCACCAGCAGGCCGGTGTGCAGCACCACCATCACCGGGTAGTGCCGGGCCCCGACTTCCACACCGCCGCGCGCCCGGCTCCAGGCCAGGTTGCGCTGCGCGACGACCAGTTCCACCAGCCGCTCCACACCGACGGCGGCGACCAGCAGCACATACCACGTCACGAGATCAGTTCCATTGCAGCAGAACGAGTTCCGAACAGAAACCCGGGCCCATCGCCATCATCACGCCGGGACCGGGTGGCGGCGACTTGGCGATCGTGTCCCGCAGCACGTGCAGCACCGACGACGACGACAAATTGCCGATATCGGCCAGCGAACGCCAGGTCAGCTCCAGTGCGTTCTCGGGCAGGTCGAGGGTTTCGACGATCGCCTCGATGATCTTCGGGCCGCCCGGGTGGCTCACCCAGGTGCCGATGTCGTCGATGGCGAGGTCGTGGTCGCCGAGGAAACCGGCGACGTCCGCGCGCAGGTAACGCCGAACCACGTCCGGCACGTCGGCGGAGAGCACAAGCTCGAAGCCCCGGGACCCGATGTCCCAGCCCATGGTCCGCTCGGAGTCCGGATAGAGATGACTGCGGGATTCGACGACGCCAGGGCCGCGGGCGCCGATCTTCTCGGCCCGCCGCTCACCGACGGCCACCACCGCGGCCGCCCCGTCTCCGAACAGAGCGGTCCCGACCAGTCCGACAATCGTCGGCGGGATCGCGGGAAAAGTCATCGAGCACAGTTCCACCGACAGCAGCACGGCGACGCCGTCGGGCGCACCGCGCAAGTAGTCGTTGAGCCGCGCGACGCCCGCCGCCCCAGCCACGCAACCGAGACCGAACATGGGCACCCGCCGGACGTCCGACCGCATGCCCAGGCGGCTGGCAACCCGCGCCTCCAGGGACGGGACCATGAGGCCGGTCACCGTGGTGGACACGATCAGGTCGACGTCGGACGGCGCCAGCCCGGCTTCGTCCAGTGCAGCCGACACCGCCACGGAACCGAGTTCCACCGCATGCTCGATGTAGAGGTCGTTGGTCGCACCGAAGTCGCCGAGGGTGAGGTAACTCTCCATCGGCAGAATGAGATTGCGGTGCTCGACCTTGGCCGCCCGGAAGATCTTGCGGGTGATCTCCTCGAATCCCTCGAATCCCGGCCGGGCCACGAACCCTTCGAGAAGCTCACTCTGGCTGTATCGGTGCGGCGGGAGGGCACCCTGCACGCCGGCGATGACGCTCGTCGATCTGTCCGATCCGGGCAGGTTATCTGGCACTTAACCAGTATGCCGCGGTTCGCCGGACTCGCTGATGCCGAACCGTTGGTGCAGGGCCCGCAACGGCTTGGGCGCCCACCAATTCCACTTGCCGGCGACGTGCATGAAGGCCGGGACCAGAACCAGCCGCACCAATGTGGCGTCCACCAGCACCGCGAGCGTCAGACCGACGCCGAACAGTCGCATCACGGCGACCTTGGCGGCGACCAGTGCGGAGAAGGTGATCGCCATGATCAGCGCCGCGGCGGTGATCACCCGGCCGGTGCGGGCCAATCCCAACGCCACACTTTCGTCATTGTCAGCGGCGGTCTGGGGTGACGCCAGCCAGAATTCCCGGATGCGCGACACCAGAAACACTTCGTAGTCCATCGACAGCCCGAAGGCCACACAGAACAACAGCACCGGCATGTTCGCCACCAGGGTGCCCGTCGACGTCGTTCCCAACGCGCCCAGATGGCCGTCCTGGAAGATCCACACCATGGCGCCGAAGGCGGCCGACAACGAGAGCATGTTGAGGACCAGCGCCTTGAACGGCAGCACCACGCTGCCGGTCAGCAGGAACAGCAGCACCAGCATGATCACCGCGATCAGCCCGAGCACCAACGGCAGCCGCGACGTGATCGCGTGGACGCTGTCCCGGTTGGTCTGGGCCAGGCCGGCGAATTCCACCGTGCGTCCACCGGGGCTGTCCACCGCGTGCAGCGCGGTCAACTGGTCCTCCGATCGCGTGGAGAACAGCGGCACCGAACTGGCGACGGTCAGCAGAGTGCTGCCGGACGCCTCGCCGGTGGCGGCCAGCGGCGGCCCGCTGAGCCGGCCACCCACGTAGGTGCCCGACGGCGCCGACACCGAGGTGACGTCATGGACCCTGGAGAGATCGGCCGCGTACCGGTCGAGTTCGGCGGGCTCCAGCGCGGTGGAGTCGGTGATGACGATCGGCACCTCGGAATCGGTGTCCAAGGCGAAGTCGCTGCGCAGTTGGTCGCCTACCTGATGCGCCGACGCCGATTTCGGCAGCACCCGGTCGTCGGGGAAGCCGGGGCGCACACTCAAAAACGGCACGCCGAGGAACACCAGCAGAGCCACCCCGGCCACCCCGATGGGTACCGCCCGGCTCATCACGAATTTCGCTGAGCGGTACCAGAACTGCTGATCCACGGGCAGCGGCAGGGGTTCCGGACGGCCCAGCAGACGGCGCAGCGCCCGCCGCACGTCCAGCGCGTCGAGGCGGTCACCGAGGAGCATGATCGCCGCCGGGGTGATGACCACGGCCGAGACGGCGGCGAACGCGACAGTGGCAACGCCGGCGTAGGCGAACGACCGCAGGAAGTTCATCGGGAAGAGCACCATCACCGCCATGGACAGCGCGACGGTGACCGCCGAGAACAGCACCGTGCGGCCGGCGGTCGCCATGGTGTTGGTGACGGCGGTCGGCCGGTCGGCACCGGCGGCCAGTTCGTCGCGGTAGCGGCTGATGATCAGCAGGGTGTAGTCGATGGCCAGCGCCAAACCCATTGCGGTGGTGAGATTCAGGGCGAAGATCGACACGCTGGTGAAGAAGGTGACGGTACGCAGCACCGCCAGCGAACCGAGGATCGCCATGATCCCGACGACGAGGGGCAGCGCCGCCGCGAACACCCCGCCGAACACCCAGATCAGCACCAGGAAGCTCAGCGGGACGACGATCGACTCCAGCAGTAGCAGGTCGCGTTTGGACTGTTCGGTGACCTGGAGGTTCACCATGGCGGTGCCGCCGGCGCGCACCGTGACGCCGTTGCGGTCGCCGATGACGGCGTCGGTGAGTTCTTTGGTGTAGCGCTGCTGATCGGCTTCGGCGCCGACGATGCCGGTGACGATCAGACCGGACTTCTTGTCAGTGCTGACGAGGGCGGCCGCGGCCGCGGGTGGCGCGGTCCAGGCCGAGTTGACCGCGGCGACGTGTCCGGAACTTCTCAGCGTTTCGATCACCGACGCCGCGGCCGCCCGCGCCGGTGGGCCGCCGTACCCGTCGGGGGCGCTCACCACGATCACCAGTGGGACGTCACCCTGATCGAACTTCTCGGTGAGGATCTTTGCGGCGCGGGACGACTCGGCGGTCGGGTCCTGGAACCCGCTGGGCGACAGTTTGTCGGCGACCGGAATTCCGAAGACGCCGATCAGGATCGCCAGCAGGGCGGCGACGACGACGACCCGGCGCGGCGACTCGACGGCCAGTCGGGCGATGCGGTGCAACACGAGCGATCCTTCGTCCCGTCACTTAATCCGTGGCCTGCTTGGCCGCGGCCTCCCCACTCAACCACGCCCCGTGCACCGTCGAGTGGAACTGCTCGTGCGCGGCCTCCCCGGATCTGGTCGACGTCGTCCCAGAACGCGGTGTCGAAGCGCAACACCAGCTTCTCGAACCTGCCGAAGCCGATCGCCTCGATCGCGCGGCGATGCCCCTCCGGCAGTGGAGGGTCGAATCGGATTGCGCCGCTTTTCAATACGCCCAGGGGGACGGTGAGGATCACTTTGGACGCGCGCCACTGACCGTCGGCGGTGTCGATGACGACGCGGTCGTCGTCACGCAGCGAGATACCGGTCACCGGAGTCTTCAGTCGCACCGGAAGGTCGTCGGCCCCGTATCGCGCTTGTCGCCGCAGGCCGCGAGGCCGCCGGCCAGCGTGCCGGCGACCGCAGCGGCACCGGCCAGGAACTGCCGGCGACTGACCCAATGGCCAGGATTCGGCGAGCTCACAACGTTCACCTCTCAGTTACCCGAACCGCCGGTGGGGACCCAGCACCGGTGCGATACTCGCAGCCACAGGGCCGGGCTGAATTAGTTTTGGGGAGCAGTACGTGAGCGAACTCGTTGGTGCGTCGTCGGCGGCAGAGAACACGAGCACCGGCGACGACGGCGACGGCGTTCGTACCGGGATGACGGCCAAGGCGCTGCGCCAGGCGATCGAGGACCACCTGCGCTACACCCTGGGGCGGCCGGCCCAGCTGTTGGAGCCGCAGCACTACTACCACGCCCTGGCGCTGGCGGTGCGCGACCGGATGCAGAGCCGGTGGATCGATACGACGCAGACGTATCTGGACCTGTCCCGCAAGGTGGCGGTCTACCTGTCGGCGGAATTCCTGCTCGGACCGCACCTGGGCAACAATCTGCTGAATCTGGGGCTGGAGGGGGAAGCCCGCGCCGCGCTCGCCGAACTGGGCCAGGATTACGACCTGGTCCTGGACTGCGAAGAGGAGCCGGGCCTGGGCAACGGCGGCCTGGGCCGGTTGGCGGCCTGCTACCTGGAGTCGCTGGCCACGCTGCAGCGTCCGGCCATCGGGTACGGCATCCGCTACGAGTTCGGCATCTTCGACCAGGAGATCCACGACGGCTGGCAGGTGGAGCGCACCGACAACTGGCTGACGCCCGGCAACCCGTGGGAGATCGCCAAGCCGGAGCTCAACTACAAGGTGGGCTGGGGCGGCCACACCGAGCACTACACCGACGAGCACGGAGATCCGCAGGCGCGGTGGGTTCCCGAGCGGATCGTCAAAGGCGTCTACTACGGAACCCCGATCCAGGGTTACGACGTCAATACCTGCAACACCCTGACGCTGTGGAGCGCGAACGCCGTCAACGCCCTGGCGCTGGATGCCTTCAACGCCGGCGACTACTACCGCGCCGTTGAAGACCAAGTGGTGTCCGAGAACGTCACCAAGGTGCTCTACCCCAACGACGAACCCGAGGTAGGCAAGCAACTCCGGCTGCTGCAGCAGTACTTCTTCGTGTCGTGCTCGCTGCAGGACATCCTGCACATGGTCGAGGACTTCGCGCGGGTGACCGCCCATGAGCTTCCCGACCGCGCGGCGATCCAACTCAACGACACCCACCCGTCGATCGCGGTGGCCGAACTGATGCGGCTGCTCATCGACGAGCGCGACTTCGGCTGGGACGAGGCCTGGGACATCACCGTCAAGACCCTTGCCTATACCAACCACACCCTGCTGCCGGAGGCGCTGGAGACCTGGCCGCTGGCCATGTTCGAACGGTTCCTCCCCCGCCACCTCGAGATCATCTACGAGATCAACCAGCGCTTCCTCGACGAAGTCCGCGCGCGTTTCCCCGGCGACGAGGTGCGGGTGCGACGGATGTCGCTGATCGGCGAGGACGGGGCGAAGAGCATCCGGATGGCCCATCTGGCGACGGTGGGCAGCCACGCCGTCAACGGTGTCGCGGCGATGCACTCCGAACTGGTCAAGACCACCATCCTCAAGGACTTCTACGAGATGTGGCCGGAGCGGTTCTTCAACAAGACCAACGGCGTCACCCCGCGGCGCTTCATCGGCCTGTCCAACCCCAGTCTGCGCAAACTGCTCGACGAGACCATCGGCGACGGCTGGCTGGTAGACCTACAGAAGCTGCGCGGTCTGGAGCGACACGTCGACGATCCGTCCTTCCAGCAGCGCTGGCGGGCGGTCAAACGGGAGAACAAGGCCCGGCTGTCGAGCCTGGTCGCCGCTGAGACGGGCATCGAACTCAACCCGGACTGGATGTTCGACGTTCAGGTCAAGCGCATCCATGAGTACAAGCGCCAGCACCTCAACGCGTTGCACATCATCACGCTCTACAACCGGCTCAAGGAGGACCCCGGTCTCGACATCGCGCCGCGCGCTTTCGTTTTCGGCGGAAAAGCCGCACCCGGGTACTACATCGCCAAGCTGATCATCAAACTCATCAATTCCATCGGCGAGACGATCAACAACGACCCCGACGTCAACGGCCGTCTCAAGGTTGCCTTCTTGCCGAACTTCAACGTGCAGAGCGGTCAGCTGATCTACCCGGCCGCCGACCTGTCCGAGCAGATCTCAACCGCCGGCAAGGAAGCCTCGGGCACCGGCAACATGAAGTTCATGATGAACGGCGCGCTGACCATCGGCACCCTCGACGGCGCGAACGTCGAGATGCGCGAGGAGGCCGGAGCGGAGAACTTCTTCCTGTTCGGCCTCAATGTCGACGAGGTCCACGAACTGCAGGCCAGGGGCTACCACCCGCGCTCCTACGTCAACGGCAATCCTGAACTGGCCAAGGCCATCTCAACGATCGCCGACGGGGTGTTCTCGCATGGCGACACCGGGGTGTTCGCCCCGCTGGTCTCCAACCTCGTCGATCACGACCCGTTCCTGGTGCTGGCCGACTACGCCGACTACATCCGCTGCCAGAGCGAGGTCGACCGGACCTGGCACGACCCGCAAGCCTGGAACCGCATGTCGATTCTCAACAGCGCGCGCAGCGGCAAGTTCTCGTCCGACCGCTCGATCGCCGAATACTGCGACGAGATCTGGAACGTCCAGCCGGTAACGATCAAGGGCCACTAACGATTAAGGAGAAGCGATGACAGCGAGGGCGGAAACCGCTTGGCGCCTGGGCTCACACGGCCACCTGACCGATGACGCCGTCAGGCAGATCGACGCCTGGTTCCGGGCAGCCAACTATCTGTCGGTCGGCCAGATCTATCTGCTGTCCAACCCGCTGCTGCGCACCGAACTCAGCCGCGACGACGTCAAACCGCGGCTGCTCGGGCACTGGGGCACCACCCCCGGCCTGAACTTCCTGTACGCCCACCTCAATCGGGTCATCAAGGAACGCAGCCAGTCGACGATCTACATCACCGGCCCGGGCCACGGCGGCCCCGGCCTGGTGGCCAACGCCTACCTCGACGGCACCTACAGCGAGTACTACCCCGACATCACTGGAGACACCGAGGGCATCCGCCGGCTGTTCCGCCAGTTCTCCTTTCCCGGCGGCATCCCGTCGCACGTCGCCCCGGAGACTCCCGGCTCCATCCACGAGGGCGGCGAACTGGGCTACGCGCTGTCGCATGCCTACGGCGCAGCCTTCGACAACCCGGACCTGTTGATCGCGGCGGTGGTCGGTGACGGCGAGGCCGAGACCGGCGCGCTGGCCACCAGTTGGCACTCCAACAAATTCATCCACCCCGCCAAAGACGGTGTGGTGCTGCCGATCCTGCACCTCAACGGCTACAAGATCGCCAATCCCACTGTGCTGGACCGCATTCCGCAAGACGAGTTGCTCAGTCTCATGGTGGGATACGGACACAATCCGCACTTCTTCGAGGTGCCGGACGACGGCTCCACCGATCATGCCGACGTGCACCGCAGGTTCGCCCGACTGCTCGACGACGTCCTGGATGAGATCGCTGCGATCAAGGCGGCTGCGGCGGGCGGCGACGAGGAGCGTCCGCGCTGGCCGATGATCATCTTCCGGCACCCCAAGGGCTGGACCGGACCGGCCTACATCGACGGCAAGAAGACCACCGGTTCGTGGCGGGCACATCAGGTGCCGTTGGCCAGTGCCCGCGACACCCCGGAGCATCTGCAGGTGCTCGCCGACTGGCTGGGCTCCTACCGGGCCGGCGAACTGTTCGACGAGAACGGCGCACTGCACGACTGGATCGCCGACCTGGCGCCGGAGGGCCACCTCCGGATGAGTGACAACCCGCACGCCAACGGCGGTCTGCTGCTCAAAGACCTGCGCCTGCCGGACTTCCGGGACTACGGGGTCGACGTGCCCGCACCCGGCGGGTCGTTCGCCGAGGCGACCCGCGTGCTCGGCGAGTGGCTGAGAGACGTTGTGCGGCTCAACCCGGAGAACTTCCGCATCTTCGGCCCCGACGAGACGGCGTCGAACCGGCTGCAGGCCGTCTTCGACGTCACCGACAAGCAGTGGAACGCCGAGTTCTTCGGCCCCGAGGTGGACGATCACCTGGCCCGCTCCGGACGGGTCCTGGAGATGCTGTCCGAGCACCAGATGCAGGGCTGGCTGGAGGGCTACCTGCTGACCGGCCGGCACGGGCTGTTTAACTGCTACGAGGCCTTCATCCACATCATCGACTCGATGTTCAACCAGCACGCCAAGTGGCTGAAGGTGACCGACGACATCCCGTGGCGGCGTCCGGTTGCGAGCCTGAATTACCTTCTGTCCAGCCATGTTTGGCGTCAGGACCACAACGGCTTCTCCCACCAGGACCCCGGCTTCATCGACCACGTGGTCAACAAGAGCGCCTCGGTGGTGCGGGTGTACCTGCCACCGGACGCCAACACCCTGCTCTCCACTTACGACCACTGCCTGCGCTCGCGGCAGTACGTCAACGTCGTCGTCGCCGGCAAGCAGCCGCACCCGAACTTCCTGACGATGGACGAGGCCGTCGCGCACTGCACCCGCGGCGTGGGCATCTGGGACTGGGCCGGCACCGAGCCGGACGGCACCGACCCCGACGTCGTGCTCGCCGCCGCCGGCGACGTCCCGACGCTGGAGGCGCTGGCCGCCGCGGACCTGCTGCGTCAGAACATCCCCGACCTCAAGGTGCGGTTCGTCAACGTCGTGGACCTGATGCGCCTGCAGGATGCATCCGAGCATCCGCACGGGTTGTCGCACGCGGAATTCGACATGGTGTTCACCGCCGACAAGCCGGTGATCTTCGCTTACCACGGCTACCCCTGGCTGATCCATCGCCTGTGCTACCGGCGCACCAACGACAACCGCATCCACGTGCGCGGCTACAAGGAGGAGGGCACCACCACCACGCCGTTCGACATGGTGATGCTCAACGACCTGGACCGCTACCACCTGGTCATCGACGTGATCGACCGGGTGCCCAGCCTCGGCTCGCGCTATGCCGGACTGCGCCAGAAGATGCAGGACAAGCGGATCGAGGCCCGCGAGTACACCCGCGAATACGGCGATGACATCCCGGAAGTGCGGGATTGGGTCTGGCCGGGGGCTCGCGACGTCGCCGGCGGGGCGTCGGTGGCCGCGACGCTGGCCACCGGTGGTGACAACGAGTGATTGCGGAGCGAGTGATCACCGCCGGAGGCGGAGCGAGTGATCACCGCCGGAGGCGGAGCGAGTAATCGCCGGGCAAGTTAGCCGCGTCAAGCGAGGTGCCTCACCTAAAAGTGAGCGCGAAGTAGTGGCTGGTGCCTCACGCATGGTGAGCGCGTGGGGGGCTTGCGCTACTTCGTCTTGGTCAATCGGTTGATTGACGGTTGCAATGCTTCCAGATCGATGTGGCGGGCG
>CAIRCP010000153.1 GCA_903877095.1 uncultured Actinomycetes bacterium
ACAGCGGAACTCCCAGGTGAAGGGTTGTCTTACGAGGACACCCATCGATACCGGGAGTTCCGCTGCTCCAACTCCCCGACACGCTGCACACATCACACTTGACCCAACAGTCACACCCTTAACTGAGCGACATTGGGACTAGCCCTGGACTAGCCCTGCATTATCGACCCCACGATGTACTTCTGAGCACCGAGTCGTAGCCTCAAGTTCCATGAGCAGCAACGAGGCACTCGCCGTTGAGATCAAGGACAACGTCGCCCAGGTCACCCTGCTGGGACCGGGCAAGGGCAACGCGATGGGCCCGGCGTTCTGGAACGAGATGCCGGTGGTGTTCGGCGAACTCGACGCCGACCCCGAGGTGC
The DNA here is from genome assembly GCA_903877095.1 of uncultured Actinomycetes bacterium. GTDB lineage: Bacteria > Actinomycetota > Actinomycetes > Mycobacteriales > Mycobacteriaceae > Mycobacterium. The sequence continues at coordinate 363 of CAIRCP010000153.1, forward strand.
GGGCCATCGTGCTCAACGGATCGGGCAGGAACTTCTGCTACGGCCTCGACCTGATGGCCATGGGCGGCAGCCTCCCGTCAGTGGGCGGCGGCTCGAATGGCGAAGCCTCGGCGCGCGCTCGAAGCGACTTCCACACCATGGTCAAGCGGCTACAGCGGTCCATCACCGCGGTAGCGGACTGCCGAACTCCGACCATCGCCGCGGTCCACGGCTGGTGCATCGGCGGTGGTGTCGACCTGATCAGCGCGGTCGACATCCGCTACGCCAGCGCGGATGCGAGGTTCTCGGTGCGCGAGGTGAAACTGGCTATCGTCGCCGACGTCGGCAGCCTGGCCCGGCTGCCCTACATCCTCTCCGACGGTCATCTGCGCGAGTTGGCGTTGACGGGCAAGGACATCGACGCCGCCCGCGCCGAGAAGATCGGTCTGGTCAACGAGGTCCTGCCCGATGCCGACGCCTGTCTGGCCGCGGCGCACGCCACCGCCGCCGAGATCGCCGCCAACTCCCCGCTCACGGTGCGCGGAATCAAAGATGTGCTCGACGAGCAGCGCACCGACGACGTGGCGGCCAGCCTGCGTTACGTGGCCGCCTGGAACGCCGCATTCCTGCCGTCGAAAGACCTCAAGGAAGCCATCACCGCGATGTTCGAGAAGCGCCCGCCGAACTTCGACGGCGAGTGAGCGCGTCCGACGACAGACGACAGACGAAAGCAGGCCCCGTGGGAAAACCCACAGGGCCTGCTTCGTATCACGGTCCTACGGGTTGGCCCCGTTGGCCCCCGTGGTTCCCTTCTTGCCGAAGAGTGCGCCCCGACCGCCGTCGCCACCCTTACCGCCGGTACCGGTGACCAGCGCGGCGCCACCGTTGCCGCCGTCACCGCCGTTGCCGAAGAGCCACGCCGCAGCGCCACCGGATCCGCCCGTGCCGCCGCCGGATCCGCCCGTGCCGCCGGCGCCGCCGGCGCCGCCGTTGCTGATCGGCGCCAGCAACGCCACCGATGCGCCGTCGCCACCGGCACCGCCGAGGCCGCTCGCCGTCCCGCCATTTCCACCAGCGCCGCCGGCACCGCCGCCGCCGCCGAAGGAGAATCCGCCGGCGGCACCACCGCCGCCGCCGGCACCGCCATCCCCGGTGGTCCCGCTGACGGAACCGCCAGCACCGCCGTTGCCGCCGAATCCGTTCGTCGCGCCAGCGAAGCCACCCTCGCCGCCCGCACCGCCCTTGGCCACACCCGCGCCGCCGGCACCGCCGTCACCGCCGCGGCCACCAGGAATGAGCAGCGAGGCCCAACCCGCGGTCCCGCCAATGCCGCCGTCACCGCCGATGCCACCCACGCCGGTGGCCGCACCGCCCGCGCCGGCGTCGCCGGCGGAGCGCAGCAGCGCCAGTCCGGCGCCGAAGCCGCCATCTCCGCCACGGCCACCGATACCGCCGACACCGGTTGCCGTGCCGCCGGCGCCGCCCTTGCCGGCGGTGCCGATCAGCGCCAGGAAGCCCGCGTTGCCGCCGATCCCACCGGCACCGGCGGTGCCGGTGGCCGCGGATGCACCGGCGCCACCAGAACCGCCGTTACCCCAGACCACGCCGGCGTAGCCGCCGACACCGCCGGCCCCGGCATTGACTGCGGAGATCCCCGCGCCGCCGGTGCCGCCGTTGCCGATCAGGAAGGCCGATCCGCCCTTGCCGCCATTCCAGCCGTTGCCGCCGTTGCCGAACAACAGCCCGGCCTGGCCACCCGCGCACGTCGCACCGGCGTTGCAGGATGTCGCGTCCCACGAGAATCCGTTGCCGCCGAGCAGGCCGGCATCCGGATGGTCGGCCGTCCCGTCGCCGAACAGGACCGGGCCCGCGCTGGCCTTGGCCTTAACCTTCGCCGTCGGTGCGGGGACGGTGACGGCCCCGGTTGCAGCGGGGGCCGCCGGCACCACAACGCTCGCGGCGGGGGCCGTGACGACGTTCGGGGCCGCCGGCGCTGATGCGGCCGGCTTAACTGCGGCTGCCGCCGCGGGCACGTCGGTGTCTGCGTCGGGCTGCTCATTCCGTTGCTTGTTGGTTGCGGAACCCGAGGCGTCCGAGTCGGCCGCGCTGCCCGCACCGCGGTGAGCCGGCTTCGAGGAGTGGTCCGAACCATTGTCGGACGAACTGGACCCGCCGCCGGGGCCGCGGTCCGCGTTCGCCCCGGGCAGGGCGAACATCGCTGACCCGATGCCCAGAGCCACCGCCAAAGCGCCGACCCGTCCGATGTAGCTCGCTGAAGATGCCATTCAAACTCCCCTAAGACTGTCCGCGGACTCTCCGCGCGAAGCTGATTATTACCTTAGACGGGGATGAAATCATCACTAGGCGAAACTTTTTGGTTAATTCCCACCTCACAGCGCCTCTGCGCCACGATCGCGTTTCGCTCGAGGCGCGGTCCTGGGTTCAGAGTGGATGGCGGTGGCGGAGGGATTTGAACCCCCGGACGGTGTTAGCCGTCTCTCGCTTTCAAGGCGCATCCAACTGCGGTTATGAACTTTCGGGCACTTTTCCCGAGGTTGCTTCACGTGCGCGAACGTATCTGCGCGAGCGTGAGCGGGGAGGCGATTGTGGCAAACCGGTGGCAAGTTCGGCCTGTGGCGGCTCGGCGTGTCCTGACGTTTCGCTAGGTCGCGGAGATGATCTTGACAATCATTCGACATATGAACGAAACGCACAATACAGCCACCCCTACGGCCGTGCCGAAGCTCTACACGCGCGAGGAAGCCGCTGAGCTGCTTCGCATCTCACCGACCCTGCTCTGGCGAATGCACAAGGATGGCAAGCTGCGAGTCGTGCGGTTCGGTCGGCGGGTACTCGTGGAAGCCACCGAGATCGAGCGGGTGATCCGAGAGGCCGTCGCCTGATTCCGGACGCTCAGCTGCGCACGAACAACGAAGCCCCGCCTGACATTTCGCCCGGCTGGCTTGTGTACCCAGACGAAGTTATGCACCGGCGACCTTCCGCTTTTCAGATCGGCGGTCGGCCATTCGCGCAGGTCGCGATTATGCGCCCGTCGCGCTGACCTGGCGTTTCCCGTCGCCTCTCCCGCGCCCCGCCGCGATGAATGGGTCACTCGGCGTGCCCGCGCCCGCCGCGACCAGGTCCGCGCCACCGGCCGGGCCCCATGCCGGCGCCGGCCGCCGCCGCCGCAGGGGTGCCAGACGCCGATGCGACGCCGGGCCGTTGGAATATGCCAGAAAATATACCGACACCCGATCGAACTGGGCGGATGTGGGTCAGGCGCCGTCGCGCCGCTGGGCGATCGTGCCGCCCGGAACGGCCTCGGCTCGGGTCCGCGCGCCCTGGATCTCGGCTTGGTCAGCCGTCCACTGGGTCACGCCGGAATCTGTCGAACGCTTCCCGCCAGCGACGCCGCCACCCGCGCCACCGACGCCACCGCCCATCGGCATCATGCCCGGCAACCCGCCCATGCCGGCGCCGGCCGCCGCCGCCGCAGGGGTGCCAGACGCCGATGCGACGCCGACCAGCCCGCCGGACAGGGCGGTGGCGATGCCGCCGGGCGGGCGGCCGGTCACGTTAGCGGCGGTCTCGAGGCCGCTGACGCTGGTGCCGGTCGGACCGCCGGACGGCGGCACCCCACCAGCGCCACCGATACCGCCGCCGCCGCCTCCGACTGGGTTCAGGGCGGGGGCCGGCGCGGCGCCCGTCACCGCCGCCAGGCCGGGGTGAATCGCGGGGGCTGCCACGGCAGCACCCAGTGCGGCCGCCGGCACACCGCCGAGCATCGCGCTGAGGGTCGGGCTGTCGATCACGCCGTCATCGGTGTCGCGGCGGCGCCGGGCCGGCGAACTAGTGCCCACGCCTGTGGCCTGCGGGGCCTGCGTCAGGGTCGGGGCCTGCTGAGGCAGTTGCGCGACGGGTAGCGGCACGGCCGCCGCCGCCCGCTGCTGCTCACCCGCGATCAACGCAGCGATCGCGGCCTGCGCCTGGGCGGTTGTAGATGCTCCCAGGCCGGGGGCTGTGACCCCGCCGGCCGGGGCGGGCGGGGCGGGCGCGGTGGTGGCCGGGGCCGTGGCCGCGCCAGACAACCGCTTGACCGCGCCGGGGGCAGTGGACGCGGCGGCCGGGCCGGCAGGTGCTGGCGTCGGTGCCGGGGCCGGGGCCGATTTCGGGGCGGGCGTAGGGGCGGGGCCGGCGGGCAGCGTGTCGTGGCTGCCAGCCAGGTGCATGCCGCCGCCGATCCGACGTAGTGCAGCCCGGAACCGCTCCAGCGCCCCGGCCTCGTCTCGTCCGTACTGCTCGATCGCCCGGTGTCGCTGTTGGACCAACAACTTGTAGGCATCCTCAGCGGCGCCGGATGCGTTGTAGGCGGCCGGCCACGCCGGGCCGTCCGCCGCGGCCTGCATCTGTCGGCGGGCCTCCCGCCGGGCGGCGTCGGCGAGCTCGATCGCATGGATGGTGACCGTTGACGCGCGGTAGGTTTTCGCCGCCGCGGCCAGGTCTTTATGGAGCTGCGCGGCGGCAAGGGCGCGCATCCCCGCGGCGTCCGCCTGCTGCTGACGCGCACTGAGCTTGTCGAGCACGCGGTCGAGCCCGACACCACGCTGAGTCGTCGCCAGAGCGGTGATCTCTCGGCGGATGCCTTCCGCCTCGTCCAGGAGCTTGGACGCGTCGGTTCGGAATCGCTCACCGGCGTCGGACTCCGCGAAGCGCAGATCCGGGTCGGGCTCAACAGTCGGTGCCATTTTGTGCCCTCTTTCTACCGCTGGGGAATCAGACTGAGGCCGAGGCGCTGCATGGCGGGCTCCGCGAAAGTCGCCTCTACGACGCCGTTACCGACCATTTGGACGATGCCAACGATGCTCGCCGCTCCATCCTCACTGACCAGGAACATCGCACCACCGCTGTCGCCACGTTCGCCGCCTGGAATCTCAGCGCGAATACTGCTCCCGAGGGCGGCGAGCAGTTCCCCGCATCGGACTCCGGCGTGGGCGGCGTCGATGCAGATGGTTGTACCCGGCGCGAGCTGGCGAGCCTCGTCCATCGACATCAACCGAGCCACCGGCCAACGGTTGGCGATCATCGTCGCTGCCGGGTCGGGCTCCACGCCAGGGGCAAGGCCGAGGAACGTGGCATCCAGGTCGGGGTCCTGGATCGACCCCGCGTAGGTGCCGGCGGGAGCCAGGTCTGCGGCCGTCGCGGCCGGGGATCGGAACGTACTCACCGGAGCGCCAGGTTTGACGTCGCAGTGACCCGCCGTCAGGAAGCCGCGGGTGCCGGTCCGGTCCTCGACCAGCGGCCCCGCCGTGCAACGTTCGATGTCCGCTCCACCGAGGCTTTGCACGATCTGCACGCCCGGATATGGGGCTGCTCCGTACTGGCGGCCTTGCTGGTCCACCCGCAGCGACGAGTCCGGCACCGGCCGCTCGGGGAGAGCGGCCCACCGTTGCTCCGCGATCGGTGGCCCTGACTCCGCAGTCGTCGGCGTCGGCGTCCCAGCCGTGGTCGTGGTCGTGCTGCACGCCGATGCGGCAATCGCTACCGCGACGGCGGTTAGCAGTGCCGGCTTCACCGCGAACCCTGTGAAACCTCGGCGGCACCCTCGGATTGGATCCCGCCTAGTCCGCCGCCCCAGCGGCGCAGGTCCGCGACCGCCTCGGTCAGCCCGGACTTGACCCCGCCAGTGTCCTTGACCATCTCAGCGGCGAGGGTCTGCACCGCCGCCAGAGCAGGCGAAATCTCGGCGCCCTCCGGCAGTGGTTGCGCCGCGGCCGCGGCGACGGCGTCGGCCACCGATCTGGCCGGCACGCCAATCCGGTCACCGATCTCAGCGAGGCGCTCCGACGCGTTGCTCAGCGCCGCAGCGTCGACAACGACGTGGCGGTGGTCGGCGCTCATTGCCGCTCCCAACCTGCAGGTACGGCCACCCCATCAACCCGCAGGTAGCTGCACAGCACATCCTGCATTGCGTCAGCGACCCCGCTGAGGGTGGACCGAGCAGCGACGAACGCCTCGCCGCACCCCGCCGAGTCGACCGCGGCGGCGGCAGCCCGCAGTTGCTCGACCGCCGCGTGTAGTTCACGCGGCCTGATCAGCGCGACGCCGATCAGGCCAATCGCGTCGGGCACATCCACAACATCGTCCATAGTCCAATTATCCCTGTTCAAGCGATGAAAACCGGGTGAAGGCGCGGTTTTGAGTCGGGGGTGTGCTGGGTGTGCTGGGTTCTCCGGTTAACCCTGTTTTCTGCGCGTAGACATCTCAACCGGAGTACCCAGCACACCCAGCACACCCCAGGTCACAGCGTTTTGAACCGCACGCCCACCCAGGCGTGATGAACATCCGGGATCCCGCCCGGACCGAGCGGGTTGGGGCGGCTGATCACTGTGTCCGGGTGGCGCCCTCGGCTCTTCTCGATGCGGTGGTCGCCCGCCCAGCTATGCCCACCGAAGCGCTCAGCCAGGGTCCGGTCGGACCACTCGCGCTGACCAAGCCCCAGCAGGACTCGGTTGAAGTCGGCCAGCAGGTCGGTGGTCCAGATTCGCGATTTAGGGTCCGGCTCAAGCCGCTCTATGGCATAGGCAAGGATCGAATCGGAGCCCTCCCGCCACTCCTGGGTGTCGCGCTCGACGCACGCGGGTAGCGGCGGCATCACTCGCCCGCCCTGATACCAGCGGATTGCGCCGTCGACGAGCCAGGCGAGCGCTGCCTCGGCCTGGGGGGTCCCGGATTCGATCCTCGGTTTGAGACCTGGATCGCCGTGCCGGTCGTGGGGCCCCTGAAGGCCCACGCCGGGCTTGACGAACCTGAACGGGCAGGTCAGGAGGGCTAATCTTCGCCACGTGCCGTGGTCGGACTCCGCGACAATGAGCTTGTAGTTCGTGCTGAGAACTAGCGCATGTGTCGCGCGGAAGGTCGTGAAATTTTGGCGCATCAGGCGCGCCGAAATCTCTGGCGTGCCAAGAATTTTTTTCAGCCGAGCGACATTGAGTCGGCCCTGATCGGGCGTCTCCTCGATCAGGGCGAGACGGGCGCCGCGCAGGGTCATGAGGTCCGCCGGATGAGACTCGCTCGACGCGGTGAGAAGCTGGTCAGGGACCAGCACTGCATAGGCGCCCAGTGCGCGCTTCACGCCAACGAGAAGTGTCGATTTGCCGTTCTCGCCGCCGCCCTTGAGGGTGATCATCTTGTCGTCGTCGGGCTGATGACCGGTCGCGGCCTGCCCGAATCGGAGCTGAGTCCAGTCAAGGGCCTCAGCCGGCAGCGCACCCTGCGCGGCGGTCCAGTCGGGGTGGGTGAAGCCCGGACGGTAGCGATGACCGGTCTGCCGGGTGACCAGGCGCCCGGGATCATGCGGCACGATTTCGCCGGTCCGGAGATCTATAACGCCATTGGTGCACACCAGCATGTCCGCGTCCTGGTCGAACTCAGCGGCGTCAGCGAGCACCTGTCCGCGGGCGAGCTCAGCCAGGCGCTTGATCCGGCCGGCGGATTGGAGGTCAGTGGCGGCGCGGGTCCGCGCCGCCACTGAGTCGCGGGCGACCCTGACGACCTCACCATTGACCCACCCTCGAACGACCTCGATCAGAGCCGCGTCGGGCGTTGGATCCCATACCGATCCAGTCCACCGAAGCCACCCGAGGGCGGTTGTGAATAGCCACCGTCCGGAAAGCGCTTCTGCCACCAAACGTTCGCTGGCCGCGGAATCAGTGAACTCGCTGAACTCACTGACGGGCGGCGACGCCGCGCGAGTCCGCCTCCTCTTGATCGGTACAACTACATCAGGCGGCGCATCATCGTCGTCGGGCGGTGGCAGGTCGTCGTCGGCCCATGCGGTGCTCACGCGGCACCGCCGCCCGCGATCGACAGCGGCACCGCGTCCCCGCCACGGACGCGCTCAAAATCGCGGGCCGCGGCGAGTAGCCCTTCGCACGCGGTGACCAGCTCGGCCGCAAGAGTTTCGTGCCCCGCCGTGGCCGCTTCGGTAAGTGCATAGCGGCAGGTATCGGCCTTAGACCGCAGGACCACGGCGGCGACGTCCTCGCGGCTCGTGGCGAGTCGAAGCGGTTCCCCGCGTGCCCCCGTGAGGCGCAGCGCCACGGCCTCAATCGCGGCCGCGTGAGGGCCCCGCAGGAGGCCCTCGCGGACCGCCCCGGGCAAAATCAACGCGGGTTCGGGACGCCATTCCGCGGCGGCGATCCGGGTCATCAGCCCGTAAATCGCGCCCTCGGCCGGTGCGATCAGAGCCACGTCGGCGGGGCGCACGAGGGCCGCGGATCGCGTCACGTCCCACGGCGGCGAGGCGGCGAGGTCTGCAAGAAAGGTCGAAATCGCCTGGCGCGCCAGGGCGTTTGGGTCGTGCGTTTGCGAGGCACTTGGTAAGCTCATGACCAGTTTCTCTCGTTCGTAAGCGGGTGGGACGTGCTGACTCGCTGTGGTGGTGGGGCGGCAAATTTTGGGAAAAGGCCCGGGGTCGAGTCCGGGCCTTTTCGCTTCCTTGGGGTCTATCCGCTCGCTGCGACAGTGGCCGGTCTCCGGCCCCGTCCTCGTCCTGGTCGCCGTGCGGCCTCGCCTACCTCTCGATTTGCCTCGATAAACCGATCGAGGTCCTCACGTGTGACGTACGGGGTGCGCCCGATCCGGCGAATCGGAAGCTCGCCCGCGTAGACGGCCTCGCGGATGAAACTCCGTGATTTGCGCAGGTAGCCCCCCGCCTCGTCGTAGCTGAGCAGCGGTGACGGCAGTGCGGCTGTCTCGGTCAAGTTCTGCATCATGCTCCCGATAGTACACATAGTTTCCGGAAGATACGGAACCAAAGGCGCAACATGCGGATTTTTTTGGAAAATCGTCAGGAAGATCGGTAACGTCAAGGCACATGGCTGCCCGTCCAATCGAACTCGGCCCGACCGGCCAGGTCGTCGCCACGAACGTCGCTCGGTTCCGCGGCCAACACGGGTTGCGACTCGCTGGACTGAGTGAGCGGATGGCGAAGGTGGGCCGCCCGATGAGTGTGGTCACTCTGAGTGCGATCGAAAACGGTGACCGCCGTGTTGATGTAGACGACCTCGTCGCCGTCGCCTCAGCTCTCGACGTCTCCCCTGCAGCCCTACTGATGCCGCCCGTAGACGATCCCCTCGATGCTGCTGGTGCGACCGTGAGCCCTCTTGGGGCTCCGGAGGCTGGCCCTCTGTGGGACTGGCTGACGGCGAAAGCGCCCCTCAATGTCTCGCTATTGGTCGAGCAAACCGATCACTTCGCCAACGAGATGTGGCGGCGGATGCAGGTGCCTCGTTGGGCGTACCGGGCGGGGGCTCCCGATCCCGACTGAGCGGTAAATTCGCGGAAACAGAGAATAAGGTCGGGTCAGATCCGGCCGGCCACCACGTCGGCGATCCACGCCCTCGCTGCCGCCCGCGAGCCGTGCGCGTCGCCGACCCGGGTCCAGCGCCCGGCCTCGAACTGCCAGACCCAGAAGTGGTCGCCGGTCTTGCGGATGCGGAAATCAGCGCCGTCGGGGGCGGGCACGGTCAGATCCGGCCGACCTCTGGCCACATGTTCACCCCGAGGCCGATCGCCTCCGCCGTGAACATCGCCGCCGCCGTCGCCCAGAACTGGGCGTAGTGGCCCGCCTGGAACCGGATCCGGGCTTGCAACTCCGGATCCGATTCGGCCAGCTCCTCCGTAGCTGCCGCCGGTTGAGCCACAACAGGTTCCGAGTCAGTCCGCGTGAAACCTACTGTCCCAGTGCTATTCTCTGTTTTAGATACTGAAATCGGTTGCGCGACAGTGGAATTCGACCGAAAATGACGGTAACGATTCGATAACAATTCACTGAGTGAATGGCTCGCACATTCGGTTTGGACATGTCCGTTGTGCATGCTGATTTACATGAGCATCAGCACCCGCATCACCGCCGTCGCGGCCGCCACGGTGACCCTGGCCGGCTGCAGCCGGCTACACCCGGCAGCCGGCTACACCCGGCCCCCGCCATCCCCCGGGATTCCATGCGTGACAACCTCGCAGCGTGTGACTCGCTGCCCGCCGGTCCCGATCGGGCCGTCTGCGCCTCCAAGCACCTCGAGTCGACCTGGGGTGCAGCGGCGGATCGATCCGCCCACCGCACCGCCTGGGACCGTTTCGCCGACCATTTCAGCCTCGGTGCCGGCCCCGACACGGCCGGTGTCGCCCCGATCGCGGTCTCCCTGGCAGTGCTGGCTCTCGCGGCGTGGCTGGCCATCGCCGCCGAAACGTACGTGCCGCCACTGCCTGAGGGCCGTGACCCGGAGGGCCCCGCTGCGGGCCTGCGGCGCACCCGAATTGCCCAGCGGAGGCTGGTCGCGGGATGGGTGGCCGTGGTGGGGCTGGCCGCGCTGGCCGCCACCGCCGTGATCGTCTGGCTGGTCATCCCCGCCGCCCTACTGGCCTGGTGGCTGGTCCGGCGGCGGCCGACGCTGGCCGTCGCGGCGGCCGGATTTGCCGCCGCCGAAGCCGCCTACCTGTCGCAACTGAAGGCGGCCCGCGCGGCCGCCGCCGCCGCCTCAGTCCCTTCCGCCGCGGCCGCCCCGCATAGCGACATCATTCCGACAGCGGCGGCGCCGTCGGGGAGGCAGACCCAGGTCCCGCAGGTCCGGGTGCCGGAGCAGGCGATGACCGCGAAGGCGGCTGTCCGGCACGCTCGACTGGGTGGCGTCGAGCTTGTCCCGGGGAGCGCCGCGGCGAACCTCTTCACGGCCGACGGCGGTCACCGCCCGGCGGTCAAAGCCTGGTTCGAGGCCTGCAAATCGGTCAACGCTGGCTCGACCTCGGAGCACGGATTCACCCCGTGTGCCGATCTCGTGCGCGTGATCGCCCACCCCGACGGCGACGCGACCCTGGTTGTCCGGCCGGCATCTGTGCAGGTCTCAGTCGGTGATCTGGGCAAACCGATGGCCGTTTTTTTGCGGCTCACGGCGTGCCGGCGGCACGCCGATTGGCACCGCGACCACACCACCAACCAGCACACAATGCTGATTTCCAACCGTGACGCGGCGGCGTCGGCCCCCGCCGCGGCGAAACGCCCCGCCGTTGCCCCCGCTGTAGACGATGACGGATGGAGCTGACAGATGGCCGATTATTCGTGGATTTTCGGTGCCGCCGGAGGCCGGATCACCACCGCCGCCTGCCCCGCCGAACCCGAGGCCCCTGCGGCACCGGCTGCGCCCGACCCGGCGGGTGATCCGGCGGCCGACGCCCTGGCCCGCCAGGTCGAGGCTTACGCCGCCTTGGCCCCTGAGATCGCGTCTGCGACGCCTCTCCCAGCGGAGATTCCGCCGCCGCCGCCGGTAGGCCGTCAGGCCGACGCCGACCGCCTCATCCGGGCCGTCACAGCCGCGCTGACGGGCATCAACGTCCAGGAGTGCACGGTGCAGATCATCGCGGATGCCGTCACGGTCGACGTCCGGCTGCACCCCGCAGGGGCCGACCGCGAGGCGTGGAAAAGCTTCCTGCTCAAGCGGCTCACTGACGGCAAGGCCGGGGTTTTTAACGCCGTCGACGACGTCGATCCGCACAGATGTCACCTGGTCCGCCGGGACGTCGTCGGCCCCGGCCTCGCATGGCGCGACCACGGCGACGCAGCCGCCGCATTTTTCAACGACCGCGACGGTCAGAGGCGGGTTTTCACGCTCGCCGGCCTGAGTCAGACACACCGGGAAACCGGGGACAAGCGGTACCCGAAGGTTCACGCATGGGGGGAGGACGACCGCGGCGGAACCGCTGAACTGCGACTCCCGCCGAAGATGCTTCTAGCTGACGTGGTCAAGGCTCAGCCCGCCCTCAGGCAGGCTTTCAACGCGCCCAACCTTGCAGTGTCGGCCCTCGGCGTTCACCCACTGATCCGGCTCAACACAAGGGCGATTGCGGCCGATTTCCCGGCGGTTAACCCCATGTCGCCGAGGCTGTTTGTCCAGCCCCGGACCCAGGCCGAACGGCACGCGGCGGCACCGGATTTCGTCCTGCCCTTGGGAGTTCGAGCGAACGGTCAACCGGTCCTCATCAACCAGGATGAGGTCAGTCATCTTGGCGTGTTCGGCAGCAGCGGAACCGGTAAAACCTACCTGCTGACCTCGATAATCCGAGCGGCGGTTCTACAGGGCGCTTCGGTGATCCTTATCGACGCCAAAAATGGCAAAGACCTGAGGGGGATCGCGTTGCAGCGTTTGCCCGGGGTGGTCAATTACAGCGCCGGTTGCGACGCCGGCTTGCATCGTGCGGTGCTCTTCGCACGCGAGGAGTTGGACCGCCGGCAAGCTCTCGCTGCTGCCCTCCAGCAGCGCGGGATCGCGTACCGACCGACACCCATGGTGCTCGTGTTTGACGAGGCCCCGGCCTGGATTTTCGACCGCTCCCAAACCTCGCAACCGAAGGCTGTTCGAGACGCCGCAACGGCCACCGTGGCACACCTGAGTTACCTCGCGTCTCAGGCCCGTGAGAGCAGAATTTTCGTTGTTACAGCAGGGCAGTTCGCCTACGCAGCCGCCTTCTCTGGGGACTGGAAGGCCAACACGCGGACGCTCGTCCACCTCGGTGAACCGAGCGAGATCAACCGCCTGAGTCTGTTCAATGGCGACAACCGCGACACCGTCCGAGAGCTGGGTTCGCAGCTGACCAAAAAGCTGAAAGGCCGGGGGTTGGTGGCGGATTCCGAGACCGGCCGCGTGGAGCTGATCCAGGGGTTTTTCAACCCGCCGGGGAAGGCTGCTGACGCGTTCAACGCGGCGGTAGCCAAGGCCCCTCGACTGAGACGGATCGGGTGGCAATTCCCGATGCCCGGCGAACCCGGCGGTGATGGTTCCTGGCAGCAGTGGACCGCCGTTTCTGACCCGGCGAGCGACTCTCTACCCGCGGTTTACCTGGACCGTCCGGACGGCACGCCAGACCCGGCGACAGCGATTTTCGACCTCGTTTCGCCGCACTACTCTCCCGGCGCGCGGAAGCTCCGTGCCGAACACCTACCCGTCTGACACCGACCGAAATGAGAAAAATCATGGCCTACCCCTACCCGCTCAAGCTCGCGCCGACGTCCACGAATTTGGCAGCCGCGCGGGACCTTTCGCGCCCAGCGGTGGACAAATTTGTACAGCTGGTGGGCTCGTCGGTGATGCCGCTGGTGGACCTGGTTCAGGCCGACGAGCCGCCGACACCGGCACAGATTGTGGACGCGCTGCAGGTTTGGCGGGAGGCCGCCGAAGCCATCGACCAGCAGGCATACTTCGTGGCGGGGATCGCGATCATGGGCGGCGCCGCCGTCACCACCAGTGCCCGCAAGATGCGGGTCCGGCCGGCCACCCTGTCCGAGCGGCTGGCCGAGACCTGGGCGATGTTGCGCGGTCGCGATCTCCACCTGGTTGACGGCTCATGGCAGCCGAAATGATCCCCTCTGGCCCGCTGAACTGCGGTGGAACCTCAGAAGCCCTCCACGTGGTTCGGTCCGGACATGCTTCGGGTTCGGTCGGGACATGCCCGATATTCGGTCCGGACACGTCGGTTATTCGGTCGGGACATGTCGGTCATTCGGTCGGGACATGCCTCAAGTTCGGTACGGACATGCAGCAGAATCCTGTTGCGGCGGTGCGTGATTCGGTTGGGACACTTCAACGCGCACGGGCCAGTACGGGCGCGCTACAGACCCGCAATACAGGCGGGATGCCGCCCCACCCCCCGGTCTGGGGTGGGGGGTGTGTCGCCTATGGGGCCGTCACCAGCCGCGATTACACGCCCTCTACGGGTGGCCCGAATCCCACAAACCGCGATACAGCAGGCCCTACAGCATCCGCCACACGGTCCGCGACAGCACCGGATCCAGAACCCGATACAGCCCCGGGAGGCGCCTGACCCCATGACCTGACCCTTGCTGTCCCCCAACCGATTTTCAACCCCTGAAAGGGCCAGAAATGACCACGAAACTCCACCCGGAGCGCGTCGCCCGGGTGCTCGAAAAGTCCATCGCCGCCGGCCATCTCGACCCGGCTGCGGCGGCCGACGCTGAGGCGGTTGTGAGCCTCATCGACGACGGCGGCAGCCGCGGCAAAATCGACACCGCAGTCGGCGCACTCTTGGCCTCTGCATGGGAGCGCGGCGCGCGCGCAGTCGCGCGTGCGGAATCACCAAAAGAGACCCGTGCGGCGGTCGCCGCGCTGCGGGCAACGGCGGCGCTTTCCGACGCCCTGGGCGTGACCACCGAACCGGAGGCGGAAACTCCCGCCGAATCCGCGCCGGAAATCGCGGCCGAATCCGCGCCGGATTCCGATGCGAATTGGGGTGCGCGGTGAACCGCCAATATCGGCTGATTCTCGCCGGTGTGGCGATCCTGCCACCGCCCGTGGCGGCGCAACTTCCCGCCCAAGATTGGGCCACCGGCCTGCAGCCAGTTTGGCGGGACCGATGAGCGCCCGGCGGACGGCGGTCATCGCCGGCGTTTTCGTCGCGATCGTGCTCGCAGGCGTGGCCGGCTACGGGCTCGGATTCACGTCCGGACGATCGGCTCAGCGGGCTGAGGCTCAGGCCGCCCCGCCGCGTATCGCGGTCACACCGCGGCTCGACATCAATCCGGCTACGCCGGACGCCGTGGAGCACGCCCGGAAACGGCTGAAATTTCATCCCAGTACGGACGGCGAAAAGGCGGTTTCAGCAATCCAGGAAGGGCGGTCTTGGGGGTGGGGGGAGGAAGACGGCGGCGACGCCACCTGCCACACGTTCCTGCTGACCCCGGACGGCATCATATGGTCGCTCAACAACGGCCTGGGAACGCCCGGCGGCGTCGAGGTCGGCACCACTACGTTTGACTACAGCTGCTCGCGGCAAATCGTGCCGCGGCCGCTGACGCCGAAACCCGGCGGCTGACCCAGCCGCTAACCACCACGAAACCGGCCCCGAACCGATCCAGATTCGGGGCCGGTTTTCATCCGTCTCGGCGGTTCAAAAGCGCCGCCGTCGAGTTCAGCGCGGCGCCTGGAGTATGAACATATGTCCGCATGGCCAGAACGCCACCGTCGCCGTGTCCGAGCCAGGCTGCGATGAGAGGAACCGGGGCACCTCGGAGAGCCAGGACACTGGCCGCGGTGTGCCGGGAGGCATGAAGCCTCCGGTGCGGTAACCCGGCCTCAGCCAGGGCCCGTGTCCACCACACGTCGAGGGTGCGCGGTGAGAGCGCCCCGCCGAGATCGCCGATGAGCACATAGCCGTCGCCGTCGGCCGGCCCCTGCCACTGATCGCCCAGCCTCCGTTTGAGGTCGCGATGGTCGCCTCGTACCCGCTTCAGAATCGGCACCGCATCGGCCGGCAGAGGCAGGATCCTTTGGCTCGCAAGGGTCTTGGTGGTGTCCTGTGCAACCACCCCCGCGGCGGTGGACACCCGGGTCTCGCGGACGGTGAGCGTCGGCGTCTCGGAGTCGAGATCGACGGCCTCCCAGCGGAGGCCGGCCAGCTCGGCGCGGCGCAGACCTAACAGTGCGAGGTAAACGAACGCCTTGATGACGCTCATCGAAAGTGCTCAGTCTTGCTCGGTGAAAGTGCTCACCTTGTGACCGGCGTCTACTGTAGCGGATTGCGTGTTGGCGGCTGGTTTGCTCGGCGGAGCTTGTCGGCGGCGGCTTGATGATCACGCAGGCG
>CAIRCP010000154.1 GCA_903877095.1 uncultured Actinomycetes bacterium
AATGGTCGATGACTTCCTTGACCGCCATCTCCCGAAATTCGGGCGTAAACTTCGTATTCTTCCGAACCACAACAACTCCGTTCAGTAAACCCAAATTTTAGTTTGGGCCCACTGTCCGCGAAACTTCAGGCACCTCACACCGTTAACCCCGCTCAGGCCGGCACCGCCGGCACCGCCGTTGCCGAACAGGCCCGCCGCGCCACCCGCACCGCCGGCGTACCCGCCGCCGCCGCCCCCGAACAGCAGACCGGCCCGGCCGCCGGTGCACGCACCGGTGGTGCACGCACCCGCATACGAGGTGTAGCTGAAGCCGTTGCCGCCCAGCAGGCCCGCGTTCGGGCTATCGGCGGTGCCATCACCGAACAGCCGGAACCCGCCGGCCGCCGACGCCTTCGGCGGGGTCAACAACCCACCCGGCAGACCCGGCCCCGACGTGGTCGTGCCCGCCGCCGCCGGGGCCACCGTCGTGCCGCTGAACTCCCGGCGGGTGAACGCCGCCGCCGTCCACGCCAGCGGAGCCGCCGCCGGCGTGGTCCCACCAACACCAGAAGCCAGCCAGGACAACAGGTTCGCGCTGATCCCCGACACCGCATCCGGCGCCGCGGCCGCCGTCATCACCGGAGCCGACGCCGCGGCCGCAGCCACCGCGGGGGAACCGACCACCGCGCGAACCGCCTGGGCCGAACCGGGCGTCGCCGCCGCAGGCGCCGACAACCCCGACACCGCCGGCGCCGAGGACACCGGCACGGGCGCCGAAACCTCCGACACCGCCGGTGCGGAGCGCCCACCAAGGGGCGGCGGGGCGGCCACAGCCGGACCGTCGGCGGCCCCCACCGTCGACACCGACCCGCCCAACGCAGGTGAGTCGGCCGGGGACATCACCGATCCGCTCCCGAAGCGGTTCCTGCCCGCCGGTGCCGCCGGCGCCGCGGGGTGGGGACGACCCCGATGCGGCGCACCCGCGGACGGCGCACCCGAAGCCGGGTCGGGCACCTCCGACGCCAATCCACCAGAGATCGTCGAACCCGACCCGGGATGTCGTGCCGGGCCGGGCTGCACACCCGGCCCCGCGGTAGTCACCCCACCGGAAGACCCGCTGTCCGCCGACCCGGCATCCGACGACCCCGAAGACCCCCCCGAACCTCGCGTATCAGCAAACGCCACCGGCATCGCCACCAACGCCGCACCCACACCCAACGTCACCGCCAGAGCACCCACCCGCCCCACATACCGGCCATAACCCGACACCTCAGGCCACACAACGGCCCGCTCCACCGACATCGGGCGACGCCGACGAGCCGAACCCGCCTCCGTGGACGACGTGGGCTGCTGACCAGACGTGGGGGAAGCGGGCATGGTGGGTTTCCTCTCGAGTTTCTCCCGATAACGACCCGTCAACGTCCCCAACCCAGTCCGCGGAATCTCGTTGACGGACCGCGGGGAATGCTAAACCACCTTCCACAGATGCGCCGGGTTGGCTGACTCTGGTCGCAGCTGGCTGATCAGCACTCTCGTAGCCGGCTCACCTTAAGGCACAGTGTTGTGACTTCGCCGTCGTCCACGGCCGTCCCTCATAGCTCAGACGGAAGTGCTTCTCCTCCGGGCTTTTCAGCATGGCGACCAACATCGCGCGGTCCCAGGGCCACAGGTCGATGGTGTTGTCCTCGGTGAAGTACCAGGAGTTGCACCCGGTGTTCCACACGGTGGGTCCCATCGCGGCCTGGACATCGTCGTTGAACGCCGTGGTCGCCTCCTCGGTGACCTCGACGGTGTTCAGTGAACCGTCACGAAAACGCTTGAGCCACTGGGCGATCCAGCCCGCGGTCAGCTCCGAGGTGAACTGCAGCGAGATCGACCCGGTGGGGGAGTTCGGCCCCAGCACGGTGAACAGGTTGGGGAAGCCGGGGATCGCGGTCATCCGGTAGGCGCGCGGGCTCTTGGCCCACGCGTCGTCGATGGAGATCCCGTCGCGGCCGAGCACCGTCATCGGGCGCATGTAGTTGTGGGCCTGAAATCCGGTGGCCAGCACGATGATGTCGGTCTCGCGGTGGGTGCCGTCGGCGGTGCGGATCCCGGTGGGCGTCACCTCGGTGACGGCCTCGGTGACCAGGTCGGCGTTGGGGGCCTGGATCGCCCGGTAGTAGGTGCCCGACACCACCTGCCGTTTGCACAGCGGCTGATAGTCCGGGGTGAGCTTGTCGCGCAATGCCGAGTCGCGCACCTGCGCCCGCAGCGACAGCCGGGCGTAGGCCTGCACAGCCCGGCGGCGCCACGACGGCCGGGTGGTGATGTCGGCGAGAATGGCCGACGCCCACTGGAACATGTCGAACACCGAGTTATGCACCGCGGGAAACCTTTTCAGCACGGGTGCCATTCCGGGCAGTTGCGGTAGCGACATCGGCGCCCACAGCATCCACTGGGCGCTGCGCGCGTAGTGGTCCAGCGTCGCCGCACCGGGCTGGAGTGCCGAGACCACCTGCACCCCGGTCGACCCGGTGCCGATGACGGCGATTCGCGCCCCGGCGGTGTCGACGTCGTCGTCCCAGCGGGCGGTGTGCACCACGGTGCCGCCGAACTCGCCGAGTCCGGGAATGTCGGGGACGAACGGATGGTGCAGCACGCCGGTGGCGCAGATCAGAAAATCGGCGCTGAACGCGTCGCCGGCGGCGGTCGTCACAGTCCACTCGGCACGGCGGTCGTCCCAGCTGGCTTCGGTGACCTCGGTGTTGAGCCGGATCAGCGGCGCCAGGCCGAACCGGTCGACGACGTCGCGGTGGTACTGCGCAATCTCGCTGCCGCTGGCCCAGATCCGGCTCCAGTCCGGTTTCGGGGCGAATCCGAATTGGTAGATCTGCGAGGGCACGTCGCAGGTCAGTCCCGGGGTAGCGGTTCCAGTGCCAGACCCCGCCGACGTCGGAGCCCTTCTCCAGGACGGTGATATCGGTGAATCCGTTCTGCCGCAGGACGTATGCGGTGGTGATGCCCGCGACGCCGGCGCCGATCACGACGATCCGCGGCTCACGGGCGCCGGTCACAGCCCGGCCTGCCGGTTGATCCGGTCGAGGTAGGTGCGGCGGGCGGCGGCGTCGACCGATGTCAGGGCGCGCCGGTCGTCGACCAGCCGGCGGGCGGCGTTCTGCAGCCGCTCCGGCACGAAGGTGCGCGTTTCCCAGGCCGGGGCCACCCACCGGGGCACCGACCGGCGGGCCACCCGGGAGCCGGTCACCTCGAGAATCGCGGCGGCGACGTCCGCCGGGTCGACGGTCGGCATGCCGCCGCCCAGCCGGGCACCCGAGGACAGTTCGGTGCGCACCGCCGACGGCAGCACGGCCGTTACCGCGACACCGGTGCCGGCGTACTCCTGCCGCGCGGCCAGGGAGGCGCCCAGTGCCGCGAACTTGCTGGCGTTGTAGGTCACCATGCCGGGGATCGGGATCATGCCTGCCATCGAGGCCACGTTGATGACCTGCCCACCTCCGCGCCGGGCCATCGGGCCGAGCACGGCCGCCATGCCGTTGAGCACCCCGCGGACGTTGACGTCGAGGGTCAGGTCGCGGATCTTTTCGGTTTCGGCGTCCAGTGGGCCCAGCGGCATGACGCCGGCGTTGTTGACCAGGATGTCCAGCGGTTCGTCCTCAACGGCGATGCGCGCCAACAACTCCCGCCACGACGGCATCGACGTCACGTCCAGCCGTCCGCCGCGCACCCCGAGGTCGGCGGCGGTGCGCAGGCAGGCGTCGGAGTCGACGTCACCGATCCACACCCGGGCCCCGCGGTCGGCGAACAGCGCCGCCGTCGCCGCGCCGATACCCCGTGCTCCGCCGGTGATCAGGACCACCGAACCCCGGACCGACGGCTCCGGGCGCGTTCGGGTGAGCTTCACTCATGACCTCCGGACCGGTGCTCGGCGCCGACCGCCGCCGACAGGCTCGTAAAGCCGCCGGCGTGCAGCCGCTCGGCGATGCCGTCGTGAATGTGCTTGGCCCACAGGCCACCTCCGTACACGAAGCCGGTGTAGCCCTGCAGCAGCGAGGCGCCCGCGGTGATGCGTTCCCAGGCGTCGTCGGCGGTTTCGATACCGCCCACGCCGATCAGCACCAGCCGGTCACCGGCCCGCGCATACAACCGGCGCAGCACCTCCAGTGCCCGCTGGGCCACCGGCGGTCCGGAGACCCCGCCGGGCCCGAGGTCCGCCACCTGCGGCGTCTGCAGACCGGCCCGTGACACCGTGGTGTTGGTGGCGACGATGCCGGCCAGGCCCATCTCGACA
This sequence comes from uncultured Actinomycetes bacterium, assembly GCA_903877095.1. GTDB lineage: Bacteria > Actinomycetota > Actinomycetes > Mycobacteriales > Mycobacteriaceae > Mycobacterium. The sequence goes on from CAIRCP010000154.1 coordinate 4,271, forward strand.
GCCAGGTCGGCGACCGCGTCGACATCCTCATCGGAGAGGTCGGGGGCGATCTTGACCAGCACCGGGGTCGACGTTTCGGCCAGCACCGCGGCCAGGATGGGCCGCAGCGACTCGACGGCCTGCAGATCCCGCAGCCCCGGGGTGTTCGGCGAGCTGACGTTGACCACCAGGTAGGACGCCAGCGGACCGAGCAGGCGGGCGCTGGCCGCATAGTCCTCGGGCGCCTGTTCCGGCGGGGTGACCTTGGACTTGCCGATGTTCACCCCGATCGGCACGTCCGGGCGGTGCCGGGCCAGCCGCAGCGCCAACTGCCCGGCGCCGGAGTTGTTGAACCCCATGCGGTTGAGCAGCGCCCGGTCCTCCCTCAGCCGGAACAGTCGCGGCTCGGGATTGCCGGGCTGCGGCTGCGCGGTCACCGTCCCGACCTCGGCGTAGCCGAAACCCATTGCGCCCCAGGCGTTCAGGCCCAGACCGTCCTTGTCGAAGCCGGCGGCCAGGCCCAGCGGCCCGGGGAAGCGCACCCCGAACACGGTGCTGGCCAGGATGGGATCGCGCGGGCCCAGGGCCTTGCGCAGCGGCGCCCGGGTCGACTCCGTGGCGGTGGCTCCGCGCAGCGCACCGAACACCAGGTGGTGAATCCGCTCCGGCGGCGCCTGGAACAGCAGGCGGCGCACCGCGTCGTAGATCACAGGCCCGGCTGATCGGTGAGCCGGCCGAGCTGCTGCCCTCCGACGGCAGTCTTCCTGCGCCGCAGGAGCACTCGCCGGCTGCCGTCGGTGTAGAGCCGGACCCGGGTCAGCTCCCAGCCGCGGTATTCCGCTTCGATCGACAGCCGGGTGGACGCCGTGATCCGGGTCACCTCCGGCGGCAGGCGCAGCGGAATCCACTCGTAGTCATCGGTGAGTTCCGCCTCCCAGGCCGCCGGCATCCGGCCCCGGGCGGCAGTCATCGCGTACCGCCGGCGTTGCGGATCACCTGTACCCCCGCGCCTGACCCCGACACCACGTACAGGGTGCCGGTGGCGTCGTCGAAAGCCAGCGCGTTGGGTTGCTGCACGGTCGGATAGCGGACCTTCTCCATCGGGATGCCAGTAGCCAGATCGTAGCCAATGACGGTGTTCGACGCCGTCAGCGAAACCCACACCAGGGTCTTCGACCCGGTGATGCCGTACGGCGAACCGCCCACCGGGTAGGCCTGGCGCTCCATCAGCGGGGCGACGCCGAACACCAGCAACTGACCGCCGCGGGTGTCGGCGACCAGCACCCGGCCCATCGGATCGGAGGCGATGGTGGTGGCGCCCAGTCCGGCGCGCAACGCGAGCGCCGCGCCGCCGTCAGCCTTCAGTTCGGTCACCGAGGTCTGGGCCCGGTCCAGCACCACGACGGTATCCCCTTGGGCCACAATGGCATCCACCCGGGCGAAGGCGCTCGCCGCGCCGCCCACGGCGTTGTTCGCGGTCAGGGTCAGCGCCGTGCCGTCGGCGCTGCCCAGCACCAGCAGGCCATCGGCGCGACGGGCGATCGCGGTGAAGTCGGTGTCCTGCCGGCCCTCGACGGTGGTCCGCGTCGCCGTTCCCGCGGCCAGGTCGACGGTGAAGAACCCGCCCCGGGTGGCGGCGTAGGCCGACCCCCGGCCGTCGACCGTGACGGCCGTCGCCGGGCCGGGCAGTCGCAACTTGCGGGGCTTCTCCGACCGGCCGAACACGGTGAGGTTCGCCTCGGCGCCGGTCGTGCTGCCGGGGGTGAAGACCACCAGCGATCCGCTGGCGGCGTCGATGACGGCGGCCTGCGGGTTGCCGCCCAACGGCAGCACCTCGCCGGCCGGCGGCGTCTCGGCCGGCGGGGACAGCGCGGCCGCGGCCGGTTCGATGGTCTTCGGCGTCGGGGTGATCGGGCTCTTCGAGCAGCCGGTAGCAAAAGCTGCCACCGCCAACAAGACCGCCGCCAGGCTGCGCAACGTGACGCGATTTGCGTGCTGTGGCAACGGATAGCCTTCGGGGAGAAGTCGGTTCCGCACGTCGTGGTCGGGCGGTTGAGTCGGATTCTAGGGCCACCGCGGCGGCCGGTCCGCCGGATCCCGCCTCGCGATGCCGTAAGTCGCATTACGGTGGGCGCTATGACGTTGGCGCCCGCCCCTCATTCCCCCGGGGCCGAGTTCGTCATCGAAGACCTCACCACCGGCCTGTTCGCCAGTGGCTTCGGCCGCCTCGGTGACGGCCGGTGCTTCTCCTTCCACGTGCACCGCGGCCAACTGGTGGTCGAGGTGTACCGGCCGCGGCTGGCAGGTCCGGTGCCGATGCCCGAGGACGTCATGGCCCGCGCCAACCGCGGTCTGGGCGATTTGGACGTCGACGACGCCCGCAGCCTGTCCGCTGCCGTGCGCGACGCGGTCGCGACTGCCGCGCCGCAGCGCTGACAGCGCCGCTGAACGGCTGTGTCCAAGAGCTGAACGGCCGTGACGCAAGAGCTGAACGCTCACGCGGTACGGTCAGCGCCGTGGATGTCATGCCCATGTCGTGGTTGCAGGTCGTCGTCTTGTCGGTCGTGCAGGGACTCACCGAGTTCCTGCCGATCTCATCGTCTGCCCACCTGGCCATCGTTTCCCGGGTGTTCTTCTCCGGCGATGCGGGCGCGTCGTTCACCGCGGTGTCCCAACTCGGCACCGAGGCGGCCGTCCTGGTCTATTTCGGCCGCGACATCATCCGCATCCTCAAGGCATGGTTCGACGGCCTGCTGGTTCGCGCGCACCGCAACAACCCGGACTACCGGCTGGGCTGGTACGTCATCATCGGCTCAGTTCCGATCGCGGTGCTGGGCTACCTGTTCAAACACGCCATCCGCTCGGAGGTCCGCAATCTCTGGGTGATCGCCACCGCGATGCTGGTGTTCTCGTTCGTCATCGCCGCCGCCGAGTACTTCAGCAAGCAGAACCGTCACGTCGAACAGTTGACCTGGCAGGACGGGCTTTTCGTCGGTCTGGCGCAGTGTCTGGCGCTGGTGCCCGGGGTCTCCCGGTCCGGAGCCACCATCAGTGCGGGTCTGTTCCGGGGACTGGACCGGCCGCTGGCCGCCCGGTTCGGCTTCCTGCTCGCGATTCCGGCGGTCTTCGCCTCCGGCTTGTTCTCGCTGCCCGACGCATTCCACCCGGAGAGCGAGGGAATGAGCGCCAACGGCCTGCAACTGGCGGTGTCGGTGGTGATCGCCTTCGTGGTCGGGTACGCCGCCGTGGCGTGGCTGCTGCGGTTCCTCACCAACCACGCCATGTACTGGTTCGTCGGTTATCGGGTCGTGCTGTCGTTGACGGTGATGGAGCTGCTGGCCACCGGTGTGGTCGCGGCGAGCTGATCAACGACATGAGCGTGCGCCCGTGACCGTCATCCTGCTGCGCCACGGCCGCTCGGTGTCCAACACCGCGCACACCCTGGCCGGCCGCTCCGTTGGGGTGGACCTCGACGAGAAGGGGCTGGCCCAGGCGGCCGAACTCGTCGACCGGGTCGCCGGTCTGCCGATCAGGGCGCTGGTGCGCTCGCCGCTGCTGCGCTGCCGGCTCACGCTGGATCCGCTGGCTGCCGCGCTCGGTCTGGAACCGGTCGTCGACGACCGCCTCTGCGAGGTCGACTACGGCCAGTGGACCGGCCGCAAACTCAGCGAACTGGTCACCGAGCCGCTGTGGTCGGTGGTCCAGCAGCAGCCCAGCGCCGCGGTCTTCCCCGGCGGGGAGGGGCTGGCGGCGGTGCAGGCCCGAGCGGTGGCCGCGGTCCGCGAGCACGACCGCCGGCTGGCGGCCGAGCACGGCGGAAACGTGCTGTGGGTGGCCTGCACCCACGGCGACGTGATCAAGGCGATCGTCGCCGACGCCCTGGGCAGCCACCTCGACAGCTTCCAGCGCATCGTCGCCGACCCCGCCTCCATGAGCGTGATCAGATACACCGACGCGCGGCCCTACGTACTGCACGTCAACCACACCGGTGCCCGGCTGGCGTCGGTGTTGCACGCTGCCCCGGCCGGCGCCGAGCCCACCTCCGGCGCCGACGCCGTCGTCGGCGGGTCGACCGACTGAATGGCGCCATCCGCAGTAGCCCATGTCTTTGGCGTCCTGCCGGTATTTTGGAGCTGACCATGGCCCGTTCGATTCACGTCTTCCGCACACCCGACCGATTCGTCGCCGGGACCGTGGGCGAGCCCGGAAACCGGACGTTCTACCTCCAGGCCGTGCACGACAAGCGGATCGTGTCGGTGCTTCTGGAGAAGCAGCAGGTGGCTGTGCTGGCCGACCGGATCGGGGCGCTGCTGGCCGAGGTGCAACGCCGGTTCGGCACAGCGGTGCCCCCGGAGGCTGAGGTCACCGACCTCGGACCGCTGATCACCCCGCTCGACGCCGAGTTCCGGGTCGGCACCATGGGCCTGGGCTGGGATGCCGAGGCGCAGAGCGTGGTGGTGGAACTGCTGGCGGTCAGCGACACCGAGTTCGACGCTTCGGTGATCCTCGACGACGCCGAGGAAGGTCCCGACGCGGTCCGGGTGTTTCTTTCCCCGGAGTCCGCCCGGGAGTTCGCCGCCCGGTCCCACCGCATCATCTCGGCGGGGCGGCCCCCGTGCCCGCTGTGCGACGAACCGCTGGACCCCGCGGGCCATCTGTGTGTGCGCACCAACGGTTACCGCCGCGGCGCTCTGGCCGGCGACGGTGCGGTCACCGGGGACGATCTCGACCCGTGACCGGGCCTCTTATGACGAGCCCGGGGGAGCGGGACGACGCTCTTCTTCGCGGCGAACTGGTCCCGGTGGGTCGTATCCGGTCGGCGAGCAACGCGACCTTTCTGTGCGAGGCGCGGCTCGGCGAGACGGTGGTCGACTGCGTGTACAAACCGGTGGCGGGGGAGCAGCCGCTGTGGGATTTCCCCGACGGCACCCTGGCCGACCGGGAGGTCGGTGCGTACCTGATCTCCGAGGCGCTGGGCTGGAACATTGTGCCGCACACCGTCATTCGTCAGGGGCCAGCCGGCATCGGCATGGTGCAGCGGTGGGTGGAACAACCGGCGCAACCTGACGATCCCAGCCCTGCCGGCCTGGTCGAGCTGTGCCCGAGCGCGTCGATTCCGCCCGGTTATCTGTCGATCGTGACCGCCTACGACTACTCCGGCGGCGAGGTGACGCTGGTCCACGCCGACCATCCGCAGCTGCGCCGGATGGCGGTGTTCGACGTCGTCACCAACAACGCCGACCGCAAGGGCGGCCACATCCTGGCCGGTTCCGGCGGCGCCGTCTACGGCGTCGACCACGGGATCAGCCTGCACGTCCAGGACAAACTCCGCACCGTGTTGTGGGGGTGGGCCGGAGAGCCCATCGGCGCGGACGAGCAGGCCGAACTGGCCGCCCTCGACGCCAAGCTGGCCGGCAAGCTGGGCACCCGGCTGCGCAAACACATCACCGGCGCGGAGCTGGCCGCGCTGCGGCGGCGGATCCGGCGTCTGATCGACGACCCGGTCATGCCGTCGCCCAACGGCCGCCGGCCCTTGCCCTGGCCGGCGTTCTAGCCCGACGACGGGTTGGGCTGGAAGTGCATGATGCCGCTGTCGGCCTCCAGCGAGAGGTGCAGCTTGCCGTCCTGGACCAGGTACGTGCGCACCCGCCCGAGCGCCGGAGCCACCTTGCTGTCGTCCGAGGGCTGCGGGCACATCATCTTGGTCACCCCGATCGGGCCGAAGCTGAGACTGCCGGAATCAGGGCCGGCTGCCTCGACCTTCCAGGTGGAGTTGCCCCGGTTGCAGTCGATCCGGAAGCCGGCTTTCCCGTCGTCGCCGAAGGTCACCGTGTACTTCGACGGGTCGGCGATGGTGAGGCTCGGCTGTTCTTCCGTCGACATCGATTCGATGCTGAGCAGTTGCCAGGTGGTACCGGTCAGGTCGACGGGCTTCGAGGACGACGACGAGCCGCCGCAACCCGACACCGTCACCGCAACCGCGGCGCCCACCGCGGCGACGACAGGACTCATTCGCATGCCGGCAAATCTACCGTCCGCCCGGGCCGGGCAAATCTAACGTCCGCCCGCGCCGGGCAAATGTGCCGTCCGCCCGCGCCGGGCAAATGTGCCGTCCGCCCGCGCCGGGCAAATGTGCCGTCCGCCCGCGCCGGGCAAATGTGCCGTCCG
>CAIRCP010000155.1 GCA_903877095.1 uncultured Actinomycetes bacterium
CGGTCGCCTCCGGTGCGGGCGGGGCCGGCGGCAACGCGGGCACTGCGGGCAAGGGTGCGGCCGGCTACACCGGGGTGAACGGCTCCTCCACCGTCGGCTTACGCGACGGCTCCGCCGGTGGTAAGGGCGGCGCCGGCGGTAGCGGCGCGGCCGGCGGCACCGGCGGTGCCGCGGGCACCGGCGTCATCTCCGGCGGCGCCGGCACCACCGGCACCACCACCACCGGCGCGGCCGGCGGTAAGGGCGGTGCCGGCGGCTCCGGCTTCGACGCCAGTGCGCTCACCGATGGCAGCCGCGGCGGCAACGCGGGTGCCGGCGGGACCGGCGGCGCGGGCGGCACCGGAACCACCGGAGGTAACGGCGGGGCCGGCGGTGACGCCGGGACCGCGGGCAAGGGTGCGGCCGGTGCGGCCGGAACCAACGGCACCAGCGGTTCCCACGACGGCACCTCCGGCGGCGCCGGCGGGTCCGGCGGTAACGGCGCGGCCGGCGGTGCGGGCGGGGCCGGCGGGACCGGCACCGTGACCACCGGCACCGACGGCACCACCGGCACCACCACCACCGGCGCGGCCGGCGGTAAGGGCGGCAACGGCGGCACCGGGTTCGACGCCAGCGCTCTGTCTGACGGCAGTGCCGGTGGTAACGGCGGGTCGGGTGGTCAGGGCGGTGCGGGCGGTACGTCGATAACGGGCACCGGCGGCGCTGGTGGCGCCGGTGGTGTGGCCGGCAGCGGCGGCAAGGGCGCGACGGGCACCGCGGGCGCCGGCGCCGGCGCATCGGCGGCCACCGACGGCGGTGCCGGCGGTAAGGGCGGCAGCGGCGGGGCCGGCGGTACCGGCGGCGACGGTGGCAGTTCGGAGTTGGGCACCGGCGGGGCCGGCGGAGCAGGTGGTGCGGCGGGCAACGCGGCGTCCGGCGGCAACGGCGGCAACGGCGGCAACGGCAACGCCACCTTCCCCAACGGCGGTAACGGCGGCAACGGCGCTGACCCGGGCACAGCCGGGACCGGCGGAGCCGGCGGGACCGGCGGCGTCGGCGGCGCAGGCGACGGAACCACGGGCAGCACCGGGGCCAATGGCACCGCGGCCACCAGCGGCGGCAACGGCGGCACCGGCGGCACCGGGTTCACCGCCCTGGCCGCCGGTAGCACCGGTGGTACCGGTGGTAACGGCGGCAACGGCGGGGCGGTCGGCAACGGCGGCGCGGGCGGTGTCGGCGGGGCCGGCGGGGCGGGCGCATTTGAAACCGTCAACGGCGCTGCCGGCGGTAGCGGAGGCGCCGGCGGTAGCGGCGGCAGCAGCGCCGGCAACGGCGGTGTGGGCGGTAAGGGCGGTGCCGGCGGTGCCGGTTACGACGCCGCCTTGTTGACCGATGGCAGCAACGGCGGCAACGCCGGCAACGGCGGCGCCGGTGGCGCCGGTGGCGCGGCGGCGGCAGGCAGCGCCGGCGACGGCGGTGCCGGTGGTAACGCCGGGGTGGCTGGCGGCGGCGCGGAAGGTACACCCGGCGCGGCGGGCACCGCGGCCGCCCCTGACGGCACTGCCGGTGGGGACGCGGGCGCGGGCGGCAACGGTGCGGTTGGTGGTGCCGGTGGTGCGGCCGGTGGTACCGGCGGTACGGCGGGTAAGGCGGGCACGGCCAGCGCCGGCGGCAAGGGCGGTGTCGGCGGCTACGGTGGTAGCGGGTACGACTCGACCCTTTGGGCGTCAGACGGAAGTGCCGGCGGTGACGGCGGCGCCGGTGGAGCGGGCGGCGCAGGTGGCACGTCGGTGTCGAGCACCGGCGGTGCCGGTGGTGCCGGCGGTGTCGGCGGTTACGCCGGTACCGGCGCGAAAGGCGCCAACGGCGCCACCCCGTCCGGCACTGCCAGCAATGGCGGCAATGGCGGTGTCGGCGGTGCCGGTGGCGTAGGCGGTGTCGGTGGCGCCTCGACGTCCGGTGTCGGTGGCGCGGGCGGGGCCGGGGGTCCTGCGGGCGGTGCGGGCAGCGGCGGTGACGGCGGCAAGGGCGGCGGCGGCAATGCCATCAGCCCCAACGGCGGGACCGGCGGCAACGGCGGCGATCCGGGCACCGGCGGGGCCGGCGGGGCCGGCGGGGCCGGCGGGGCCGGCGGGGCCGGTGCGGGTACATCAGGTGTGGCCGGCAGCAATGGCGGCGCTTCCACCTACGGCGGAAATGGCGGTGCCGGCGGCACCGGGTACAACGCGATCAGGTCCGGATCGGTCGGCGGCACCGGCGGTACGGGCGGCAACGGTGGCGCGGTCGGCAACGGCGGCGCCGGCGGCCCCGGCGGCAACGGCGCAACCGGCGCCACCGGCACTGCGGGTACCGCCCAGATTGATTTCGCCAACAAGACCGGCGCGGGCAACAACAACGTCAAGGGCGTCACCGTCAGCGGGAGCACGATCTACGCCGCCACCAACGGCGGCGGCTTGGGCATCTCCACCGACGGCGGCACCAGCTGGTCCAACCAGACCACGGGGAACGCTCTTAACACCGCGAACCTGCTTGCTGTGGTTGTCGACGGCGGCACCATCTATGTGAGCACCCAGACACAAGGGCTGAAATTCTCCACTAATGGTGGAAGCACCTGGACCACCAAGTCCACCAGCAACGGGCTGGGCAACACCCAGGTGAACGGGGTTTATGCCAACGGCAGCACCGTGTATGCGGCGACGAACGGCGGGTTGAGCATCTCTACCGACAGTGGCGCCAGCTTTACCAACAAGACCACCAGCACCGGGCTGGGCAACAACGTCGTGCGCGGGGTGTATGCCAGCGGCAGCACCGTGTATGCGGCGACCAGCGGCGGGTTGAGCATCTCTACCGACGGTGGCGCCAGCTTTACCAACAAGACCACCAGCACCGGGCTGGGCAGCAACACCGTCTACGGGGTGTATGCCAGCGGCAGCACCGTGTATGCGGCGACTGGCGCCGGGTTGAGCATCTCCACCAACGGTGGCGCTAGCTTTACCAACAAGACCACCGCTAGCGGGTTGGGCAACAACCTCGTGTACGGGGTTTATGTCGATGGCAGCACCGTGTACGCGGCCACCAACGGCGGGTTGAGCATCTCCACCAACGGCGGCACCACCTTCACCACCGAGACGACCGCCAACGGCCTGGGCAGCAACACCGTGAACAGCGTGTATGCCACTGGTGGCACCACCTACGCGGGCACCGCCGGCGGCGTGGGCATCAGCCTTAGCACTCCCACCCCGGCAACCGGCGGCGGGACCGGCGGTGCCGGCGCCGCCGGCGGCAACGGCGGGACCGGCGGTCTCGGCGGATCGCAAGCCGGCAACGGCGGGATCGGCGGCAGCGCCGGAACCGGCGGGAACGGCGGTAAGGGTGGTGCCGGCGGCCGCCCGGACGGATCGGGCGGTACCGGCGGTGACGGCGCCAGTGGCGGTGTCGGCGGTTCCGGCGGGCAGGCGTTGAGCAGCTCGGGAAGCGTAGGCACCGGCGGCTATGGTGGCACGGGCGGCGACGGCGGCACCGGTGGCACAGGTGGCGCCGGTTCCGCGGGCACCACGGGCACCTACGGAACCAATGGCGGCCTCGGCAGCACTGACGGCACCGGCGGCACCGCCGGTACCGGCGGCACCGGCGGTGCCGGCGGGGCCTGAGGGCCCGCCTAGCCGGCGCGGGTCCGAGCCCGGCAAACCGAAAGAACCGCCCCTTCGTCAGGGGCGGTTCTTTCGGTTACCGGGCCTCATGGTGCCGAACTTCCGGCACTACCGGGCCTTATGGTGCCGAACTTCCGGCACTACCGTCGAAGCCCTCCGATGAAGGGACTCCACCGTGTCAGTGCCCTTAGAAGACACGGTGGAGTTGGTCCCGCTGCGCGGGCGCGACGACCTGGTGGATCAGGTGCTGGCACCGGCGATCCACGGGCTCTGGCCCACCTTCATGCATGACCCGATGGCGGAGCTGTATTTCAAGGCGTTGGGATCGGTGGCGCCGGGTTTCGAGGCTTATCGGGACACTGCCTTCGCGGTGGTGGAGCCGGGACGTCCCGATATCGTGGTCGGCCGGGCCTGCGCGCTGCCCTTCGCCTCGGCGGGCGTGCCGGGGCGGGAAGAACTGCCCGACGCGGGCTGGGACGGCGTGCTCCGCTGGGCCGCGGTGGACCACGCGATCGGCCGGGCGCCGGACACGTTGAGCGCACTGGAGATCACGTTGCTGCCGGCGCATCGTGGCCGTGGCGGTGCGGCGGTGGTGCTGGATGCGATGCGCCGTTACGCGGCCGAGCGCGGGTTGCGGCACATGGTGGCGCCGGTGCGGCCGACGGGCAAGGCGGCCGAGCCGCTGACCCCGATGCCGGACTACGCTTACCGGGTGCGCCCGGACGGGCTGCCCGCCGATCCCTGGCTGCGCGTGCACATCCGCGCCGGCGGCCGGATCGAGAAGATGGCGCCGCTGAGCCAGACGATTCCGGGCACGCTGGCGCAGTGGCGGGACTGGACGGGGCTGCCCTTCGACACCACCGGGCCGGTGATCGCCTCGGGCGCCCTGGCGCCGGTGTATTGCTCGGTCGAGCACGACTATGCGGTCCTGGTGGAGGCTAACGTCTGGGTCCGGCACGTCGTCCCGGAGCTGTGAGCCCTATTCGCTTGTGCGGGTGACCTTTTCGGTCATCCGGCGGCGTTCCAGCAGGCTCGGGTCGGGATGGGCGAGTTGCACCAGCGACGCGCCGGCGGCGAGCACCGCGATGAGGTTGTCGGTCAGCTCCTGCGGGGTCGACCATGCCCGGTCGGACATCACCCGGTCGGCCGGCGTCAGTCCCCGCTCGGTCGCGCCGCGCCGCGCCGCGGCCAGGACCTCCGCGACGCTCCGGCCGTCCAGCGCCGGGCCGGGTGCTGCCGCCCCGGCTACCGCATCACCGTGCACCCGCACGGCGGTCGCATAATCGGTGACCCCGATCGGCAGGTCGGGTACGGGGGCGCCGAATGGATCGAGTGATAGGACCGCCACTTCGCCGGTTCCGTTACCGCCGGCCACCGCCTCGTCGGCCTCGGCGAGCCGGTCGGCGGTGCACAGCGCGATGTCCGCGTCGCCACCGAGCACCACCTCAGCGCCGATCCACCACACCCCGAGCAGCACTGCGGCGGTCTGCCAGTGCGCCGGTAGCAGCACCGCGACCCGGCTGCCCGGGGCGGCGCCCAACTCGTCGCGCAGCAGATTGGCGGTCTTGGCCGCCCAGTTGGCCAGCGTCGCGGTGGACAGTTCGATCCGCTCTCCGCGGGCGTCGTCGTAGTAGGTGATGCGCGGACCCTTGGGGTCGGCGGCCAGCAGCGGATCGAGCAGCGCGTCGGTCAGGGTGGCCATCACTTGACGCACTCGGCCGGATCGGGCGTCACTTGACGCACTCGGCCGGATCGGGCGTCAATTGACGCACTTCGGGTCGTTGGAGCCCGCGGTGATCACCGGTGACGGCGGCGGCGCCGGTTCGCCGGCGTCGGCGGCGGCCTTGTCGACGGTGGCGCTGGGCAGCGTGCCGTCCTGGCCGGAACCCGGGCCGTCGTAGCCGTCGGCCAGGATGACGCGGACGGCGCCGGCCGGGACGGAGCCGTCGGCCGCCACCGGCAGTCCGCCGAGTTCCTGGGCGACGGCCTGCGCGCCCGGGTCGTCCTCCCGGGCGGCCAGCACCTGGCTCTCGGTGACCTTGCCGCCGTCGTTGTTGCCGACCGTTCCGCCGGTGAACCCGGCCACGGTCAGCCGGTCCGACACCGCCCCGGCCAGGCCGCTGACGTCGCTGTCGTTGACCACGTCGACGGTGGTCTGCTCGCGGGAGTAGGTGACTTCGGCGATCTTGCCCTCGTCCTGGTGGTGCAGCAGTCCGGCCACCCACTCGCGCACCTGCTGAGGATCGACCGTCACCACCGACTGGGTGCCGTCGTCGCTCCAGCCGTCCTCGGCGAGCACCGGGATGGTCGCGAACGTCACGTTGCCCGCCGCGAGCCGCTGCAACTGGTTGAGCACATCCATGATGTCCCAGCCCGAGGAGATCACCACCGAACGCTGGATCGCGTCCTCCAGCCGGTTCAGCGTGCCGCGGCTGCGCAGCGTCTTGCCCGAAATGACTTGGTGGGCAAGGGAAGCCATCACCACCTGCTGGCGCACCACCCGGTCGAGGTCGCCGCGCGGCAGGTCGTGGCGCTGGCGCACGAAGCTCAGCGCCTGCGGGCCGTCGAGGCGCTGCCAGCCGGCCGGGAAGTCCGCCCCCGACAGCGGTTCGTTCACCGCATCCTTCAAGCACACCTCGACCCCGCCCAGTGCGTCGGTGATCAGCGAGAAGCCCAGCAGGCCGATCTCGGCGTAGTGGTCCACCGTCACCCCGGTGAGGTCGGCGACGGTCTTGATCAACGCGTTGCGGCCGGCCTCGACGGCCTGGGGTTCGGCCTGCGCCGCATCCATGCCCTGGCCCTCGACCAGGTCCTTCATCCTCTCCAGCTTGGTCTGGCCGTAGACGCCGTTGATCTTGGTCTTGTCCAGGCCGGGTGCGGCGACGTAGGAATCCCGCGGGATCGAGATGGCGGTGGCCGAACGCCCGTCGTTGGGGACGCGGACCAGGATGATCGTGTCGGTGTTGGTGGCGGTCTCGTCACCGGCGTGCAGTTCGGCCAGTTCCTCCGGTGGCAGCGGGTTGCCGTGCGCGTCGGTCCGGCTGTCCACGCCGACCAGCAGGATGTCGGTGGCGCCGTCGTCGCCGTTGTCGGTGCCGCCCAGCAGTGCGGTGGTGAAGTGGAAGATGCCGCTGTCGAAGGACCGGACCGAGCCCCACGCCACCCCGGTGCCGAGCAGGATCGTCACCGCCAGCAGCGCCAGCATGGTGCGCGCCACCGGTCGTGCGCGTGTCACTACCGTCACTTCCGTCTCATCTGGCACCTGCCCAGGCTACTGGGCAGCCGGTCGCATCCCCGGTAGCGAAACCGGCGTGCCAGACTCGACCCCGTGTCGCAGCGGATGGTGGTGACCGGCGCCGGCGGGCAGGTCGGCCGGCTGCTCGCCGTCGAGGCTGCCCGGCGCGGCTACCGGGTGTCGGCGCTGACCCGCAGCGATCTCGACATCAGCGACTCCGCCGCCGTCGACCGGCAGGTCGGCAGCGGCGACGTGGTGGTCAACTGCGCGGCGTTCACCAACGTCGACGCCGCCGAGTCGGCGCCGGAGGCGGCGCACGCGGTCAACGCGGTGGGGCCGCGGAATCTGGCCCGCGCCTGCGCCCGCGCCGGCGCCCGGCTGGTGCACATCTCCACCGACTACGTCTTCGCCGGTGACCTGCGCCGGCCCTACGAGATCTCCGATCCCACCGGCCCGCTCAACGTCTACGGCCGCAGCAAGCTCGACGGTGAACTCGCCGTGCACGCCGAACTTCCCGAGGCCCAGGTGGTGCGGACGTCCTGGGTCTTCACCGGCGGACCCGGCGGAGCCGACTTCGTGTCGGCGATGCGCACGCTGGCCGCCACCGACCGCACCGTGGACATGGTCGCCGACCAGACCGGCTCGCCCACCTCTGCGCACGACCTGGTCGCGGCGTTGCTCGACATCGCCGACGGGCGCACCCGGGCACCCCTGCTGCATGTCGCCAATGCCGGCTGGGCCAGCAGGTTCGACCAGGCCCGTGCGGTGTTCGAGGCGCTGGGCGCCGACCCCGAGCGGGTCCGCCCGGTCGGCACCGCCGCGGTGCCCCGCCCGGCCCGCCGGCCGGTGTTCTCCGCGCTGGGCACGGCCGAGTCCGTTCGGGCCGGTCTGACCCCGCTGCGGGGCTGGCGCGAGGCACTGCAGGCGGCACTGGACCCCGCCCGACCCGACGAACAGTCGCCGCCTCCTCGATAGCCGCAAGGCCCGGAGACGATAACCTCATCCCCGTGAATGCGGAACCGGTGCTGGCGGTGGTGACCGTGAGTTACTCCTCCGGTTCGCACCTGGACCGCTTCCTGTCCTCGCTGACGGTGGCGACCGACCGGCCGCTGCAGGTGGTGATCGCCGATAACGGATCCACCGACGGTGCGCCGGAGGAGGCCGTGGAGCGCTACCCCGGCACCCGGCTGCTGCGGACCGGCGCCAACCTGGGCTACGGCACCGCCGTCAACCGGGCGGTGGCCACCTTGGCGGCCGACGACGAATTCGTGCTGATCGCCAATCCCGACGTGGTGTGGGGTCCGGGCAGCATCGATGCGCTGCTGGAGGCCGCGCAGCGGTGGCCGCAGGCCGGCAGCCTGGGCCCGTTGATCCGCGACCCCGACGGTGGCGTCTACCCCTCGGCGCGTCACCTGCCGAGCCTGGTCCGCGGCGGCATGCACGCCGTCGTCGGTTTCGTCTGGAAGAGCAACCCGTGGACGAAGTCCTACCGTCAGCAGTACCTCGAACCCAGCGAGCGGCCCGTCGGCTGGCTTTCGGGTTCGTGTCTTCTGGTGCGCCGCAAGGCTTTTGACGCTATCGGCGGGTTCGACGAGCGCTACTTCATGTACATGGAGGACGTCGACCTCGGCGACCGGCTCGGCCGCGCCGGCTGGCTCAACGTCTACATTCCGGCCGCGGAAATCCTGCACGCCAAGGGTCATTCGACCGGCCGGGATCCGGCGCGCAACCTGCGTGCCCACCACGACAGCACCTACATCTACCTGTCGGACCGTCACCTCGGTTGGTGGCAGGCGCCGTTGCGGTGGACGATGAAGGGCGCTCTGCGGGTGCGGGCACGCGCGGCGGTGCGCAAATCGCGCCGGGAACTGGCAGGAGGGACGCAATGAGCGACAACACGGAGCACGAGACGCCGGTCGACCCCAGTCGGGTCGACGCCGTCATTCTGGTGGGCGGTAAAGGCACCCGGCTGCGCCCGCTCACCCTCTCGGCGCCCAAGCCGATGCTGCCCACCGCGGGGGTGCCCTTCCTGACCCATCTGCTGTCGCGGATCGCGGCGGCGGGCATCGAGCACGTCGTCCTGGGCACCTCCTACAAGGCGGAGACCTTCGAGGCGGAGTTCGGCGACGGCTCCAAACTCGGACTGCAGATCGACTACGTCGTCGAGAAGGATCCGCTCGGAACCGGCGGGGGCATCGCCAACGTGGCCTCCGCGCTGCGCAACGACACCGTGATGGTGTTCAACGGCGACGTGCTGTCCGGGGCAGACCTGACCGCCATGCTGGCCAGCCATCAGCAGCGCGACGCCGACGTCACCCTGCACCTGGTGCGGGTGAGCGATCCGCGGGCCTTCGGCTCGGTGCCCACTGACGCCGACGGGAACGTGCTGGCCTTCCTGGAGAAGACCGAGGATCCGCCGACCGACCAGATCAACGCCGGCACCTACATCTTCCGGCGCAGCGTCATCGACCGGATTCCCCTCGGCCGGGAGGTGTCGGTGGAGCGGGAGGTCTTTCCCATGTTGCTCGCCGAAGGCGCGAAGGTCTGCGGGTACGTCGACATGTCCTACTGGCGCGACATGGGCACGCCGGAGGATTTCGTCCGCGGCTCGGCCGACCTGGTGCGCGGGATCGCCCCGTCGCCGGTGCTGGGAGGTGTGCGGGGGGAGAGCCTGGTGCACGACGGCGCTTCGGTGGCCCCCGGCGCCCTGCTGTACGGCGGCACCGTCGTGGGCCGCGGCGCCGAGATCGGCGCCGGCGTCCGGTTGGACAGCGCGGTGATCTTCGATGGTGCGCTGATCGAACCCGGTGCGGTGGTGGAGCGTTCGATCGTCGGATTCGGCGCCAGGATCGGCCCGCGGGCCCTGATCCGCGACGGCGTGATCGGCGACGGCGCCGACATCGGGGCCCGGTGCGAGTTGTTGCACGGGGCGCGGGTGTGGCCGGGGGTGCTCATCCCGGACTGCGGCATCCGCTATTCGAGCGATATTTGACGGCGTCGCCGCCGGGCGACGCCGATCAGCTGGGTCAGCCCGGCGTCGGCGTCCGGCGGCGGCGCGTCGATCGGCCACCACCGCAGGTCCAGTGACTCATCGCTGATGACGTGTTGCGCCCCGGCCGGCGCGCGGACGATGAATTGCAGGTCCAGGTGGCGGGTGGGCACCCCCAGTGAGCAGGTCAGCGGGTGAACGTTGATCGCGGCCAGCGCCGGGTCGATCTGCAATCCTTCGATGCCGGACTCCTCGGTGGCTTCCCGCAGGGCCGCGGCGACGATGGTGGTGTCCACCTCTTCGCAGTGCCCGCCCAACTGCACCCAGCGGCCCAGCCGGGGATGCAGGGTCAGCAGTACCGCATTGGAAGTGTGGTCGAGCACCAGCGCTGAGGCGGTGAGATGGCCCGGGACGCAGGCTCTCTGGCAGCTGTCCGGGCGCGCTTCCAGGAACGCCATGACGGCGTGCCGCAGCGAATCCTGTTCGGGCGCAGGCGGTTCCCAGTCACGCAGGATCTCCAGCGCCGACCGGCGCACCGGCTCGGTCACCGTCGCACCAGCAGGTCGCCCGGCAGTGCCGGTTCGCGTGGCTGTGGCGGCTCGTCGGGATAGCCGATGGCCACCGCGCCCAGGGGTTCCCAGTCCGCCGGCAGACCCAGGACGCTGCGCACCACGTCCGGGGCGAAGATCGTCGAGCCGATCCAGCAACTGCCCACCCCACGGACGGCCAGTGCCACCAGCAGGCCCTGCACCGCCGCCCCGACGGCGACGGTGAACATGGTGTGCTCGGCGGCGGTGCGGTGTGCGTCGGGGTAGCTGTGCACGCCGTCGGGCACCATGAACGGGATCACGACTTCCGGTGCGTCGTAAAGGATCTGGCCTTTGGACACCCGGCGCTCGACGGCCTCGGGGGCGGCGCCGTCGGCGGTGAGGTCGGCCCGCCAGGTCTCTTTCAGAGTGTCCAGCAGGCGATGGCGCAGGGCCGGGTCGGACAGCCACACGAACCGGGCGGGCCGGGTGTGGTGCGGCGCGGGTGCGGTCAGCGCCTCGGCCACCGCGCCCTCGATGAGTTCCGGTTCGACCGGCTGGTCGGCGAACCGGCGCACCGAGCGGCGCAGCAGTTGGGCTTGGCGGCGGCCGAGGTCGATGGATTCGGCCGTCCCCAGCCAGAACAGGTCGTCGTCGCCGCCGCGCAGCAGTCTGGCGGCGGTGGAGCCGTCGTCGTGCATGGTCATTCCCCGCACGACCGCCACCGGCACCGCGGTGAGCTTGCCCTTGACCAGATCGGCGGCCGCGGCGATCTCGTCGGCCACCGCGACCTCGGTGACGAGCAGTTCGTTGCCGTGGCTGTCGCGTGCCCCGGCATAGCTGTGCAGCACCGGGATTCCGGCGGACCCGATCGCGGCGTCGATCTGGCCGTTGCGCCAGGCCCGGCCCATTGTGTCGGTGACGACGACGCCGACGTCCACCCCCAGGTGCCGGTGCAGTGCGGCGCGCAGTCCGGCGGCGCTGGCGTCGGGATCCTCGGGCAGCAGCGCCAATTCCGTTGTGCCGATGTTTGATCCGTCGACCCCGGCCGCCGCCTGGACCAGTCCGTACCGGTTCTCGGTGATGAGCGTTCGGCCCTTGCGGGCCAGAACGCGCACCGCCTCGGCCTCGATCAGGCTGCGGCGCAAAGCATCCCGCTCATCGGGGTCGGCGGGGGAGGGGACCACCCGACCCTCGCATTTGGAGACCACTTTGCTGGTGACGACGACGATGTCGCCGTCGCGCAGCCACGCCGCGGCTCCGGCGATCGCGGCGGCGAGGTCGTCGCCCGGCCGGAATTCGCCGAGCCCGGTGACGGGCAGGATCTCGACGGGCGCGGCCGTGCCGTGCTCGACGGTCATGGGCGCAACCCGGCCAACTCGAGTCCGGCCCGCACCATCTCGGCGGTGGCGTCGGGATCGGTCATCAGTAACGGAATCGCGGCGACCGTCACACCCGGCACATCTGCCTCATCCGTCTCGTGCACCAGCCAGTAGTCGAGCAGGCCGGTGGCCGACCGGGCGCCGTAATGCCGGCCCACGGCCTGCGAACCAGTCTCGACACCGATCACCGAAAGGCACTCGTCTGCCATGCCCCGCAACGGTTTTCCGCTGACGATCGGTGAATATCCGATCACCGGCGCGCGGGTGGACCGCAGCGCGCCGCGGATGCCCCCGACGGCCAGGGTGGCTCCGATGCTCACCACCGGATTGGACGGCGCCAGCAGCACGACGTCGGCTCCGGCGATCGCGTCGA
Source organism: uncultured Actinomycetes bacterium (assembly GCA_903877095.1). GTDB lineage: Bacteria > Actinomycetota > Actinomycetes > Mycobacteriales > Mycobacteriaceae > Mycobacterium. The sequence goes on from CAIRCP010000155.1 coordinate 12,136, forward strand.
GCACACCCGGCCCGGCGGTGGCGGTCTCGGCGCCGATGAAAGCGAAACTGTGCGTGGGGATCTGCGCGCGGTAGCGCACCCACCACTCCTGGAAGTGGATGGCTTTCTGGTCGCCGGTGTCGGGATCGGTGACGACCACATGGGTTTCGCAGCGGTCGTCGCTGGCGGGGAGCAGCGTCGCTCCTGGCGACCAGCGATGGCATAACGCCTCGGTCACTTGGGTGAGCGGGTAGCCGGCCCGCAGCATCTGACTGCGAACCAGGTGGGTCGCCAGATCCCGGTCGCCGAGGCCGAACCAATCCGGTTGCACACCGTAGGCGGCGAGTTCCTCTTTGGCATGCCAGGTTTCGTCACGGTGACCCCAGCCGCGTTCGGGGTCGATCCCCCCGCCGAGGGTGTACATGCAGGTGTCCAGATCCGGGCAGATGCGCACCCCGAACATCCAGGCGTCGTCGCCGATGTTGACGACCGCGGTCAGCTCGTGCCCGGTGTCGGGACCGGTGGCGAACTGACCCAGCCCGAGGAGTCGCTGCACACCCAGCAGGAACCGGGCGCCGCCGATTCCGCCGACCAGAACGGTGACTTTCACACCGACCGACAGTAGGCGGTAGGTTCCGCGGCGACGGCGCCGGTGGTCACGGTGATGTATCTCGCAAGACACGCCAAGGCGACGACACGCCGCATCAGGTCACGAAAGTGGTAGTGAATCGCGCGATACGGCTTGACCTGGATAGCCGGGCAATGTCTAATCACACCAGTGTCATTCCCGGTCATCCAGCCGATTTCGGTGTCGCAGACCGTGATTCGACCAAATGTTCGAACACTTTGGTGAATACGACATCTTGATCTCGGCTGGAGAGGCGGATATGACCTACGAGCATTTCCTCGGAGCGCTGGGCACACCGCGCGATGCAATCCCTTCGGCGGGGCTGTCGGGCGCGGCGCGCGCTCATCTGGCCCTGGTTCCGGATCCGGTCGACTACTCCGGGCTGACCCCCGACGACGACCTGTGGCAGGAGAACGCGTTGTGCGCCCAGACCGATCCGGAGGCCTTCTTCCCGGAGAAGGGCGGTTCGACTCGTGAGGCCAAGCGCATCTGCCAGGGCTGCGAGGTGCGGGACGCCTGCCTGGAGTACGCACTGGCCAATGACGAGCGGTTCGGCATCTGGGGTGGTCTGTCCGAGCGGGAACGCCGTCGCCTCAAGCGCGGCGTCATCTGATCAGTCCTCGGAAGTAGATGCTCGGACCTAGTCCTCGGAAGTAGATGCTCGGACCTAATCCTCGGTGTCCATGCTGGGGTCGATGACGGAGGGGTCGACGCCCAGATAAGTGGCCACCTGAGCCACCAGAATTTCGTGCAGCAGATCGGTCAAGTCATCGGAATCCTTCGCTCGCCGCTCGATCGGCTTGCGGAACAACACAATTCGAGCCCGCGTGACGTCGCCGCGGACATCGACCCCGGCCGGAATCAAACGGGCCAGCGCGATCGGGCCATCGGCCACCACTTCTGGCGGCCACTGCACGCTGTCGGGATCCTTCGGCGTGATGCGCGGAATCTCGTCGACGGCAACATCGAGTTCGGTCAGTCGCTTGTGCCAGCGCCGCTCGATCGGTTCGTACGCCTCCAGCACCGCCATGTCGAAACGTTCGGCCCGGCTGCGCCATCCGGGCACGGTGGGCGGCAGCAGCGGTCCGCGCATCTCGCGTCCGCGCCGGGAACCCCCGCCGGACCCACCGCTACGCCGGGAACTGCGGGTATCGGCCATGAACTGCAGATCGTAACGGTTCAACATCGGCGCGCGGCGTGCTGCGCGTGTCCGGTGTCACACGGTTTAACCGCACGATAGCCTCACCGCGTGAATGTTCCCCGTCGCTGCAGCCGGCCAGGGTGCGGGCATTACGCGGTGGCAACGCTGACGTATGTCTACTCCGACTCCACCGCCGTCGTGGGGCCGTTGGCGACGTCCCGTGAACCGCACTCCTGGGATCTGTGCCTGGGGCACGCCAACCGGATCACCGCGCCGCGCGGCTGGGAACTGATGCGTCATGCAGGGCCGCTGCCCACCAATCCCGACGAGGACGATCTCGTCGCCCTCGCCGAGGCCGTCCGCGAGAACGGGGTGTCCGGCGGTGTGCCGATGCCGGCGTTCTCCGATCCGCACGGGGGACCGCACTTGTCGGCGCCGCGTCCCGGCGACTCGGCCAGGATCGCCCCGGCGGCCCATAGGCCGTCCGGCACCGGTCGTCGGCGCGGTCATCTCCGGGTGCTTCCGGATCCGGTCGATTAGGTGTCGTAGCCCAGACAACGAGGTTCCAGGGGCGCCCTACCGGATCGCTGTGAGCGGCTAGGCTGACGGCCAACGAAGTCCGTCCCCGAGGAGTGTCATGCCCAGGCCCGCCGCCGCTGTGCGCCGCGTCATCAAGGCGTACGACGTGCGTGGTCTGGTCGGCACCGAACTCGACGAGGATTTCGTCCGCGATGTCGGTTCGGCGTTCGCCCGGCTCATGCGCCACGAGGCCGCCGAGGGTTCCTCGCGCGTCGTGATCGGGTACGACATGCGGGCGAGTTCCCCGGTGCTGGCCGCCGCCTTCGCCGAGGGCGTGACGGCCCAGGGCCTCGACGTGGTGCGCATCGGACTGGCGTCCACCGACGAGTTGTACTTCGCCTCCGGGTTGCTGAACTGCCCGGGCGCGATGTTCACCGCGAGCCACAACCCGGCGGCCTACAACGGCATCAAAATGTGCCGCGCCGAGGCCAAGCCGGTCGGGGAGGACACCGGACTGGCGGTGATCCGCGACGAGATCATCAACGGCGCACCCGCCGACGAGACACCGCACACCCCCGGCAGCATCGTCGATCAGGACGTCCTGGCCGACTACGGGCAATTCCTGCGGTCGCTGGTGGACGTGACCGCGCTGCGCCCGCTGCGGGTGGCGGTCGACGCCGGTAACGGGATGGCCGGGCACACGTCCCCCGCGGTGCTGGCCCCGATCCCCGGGCTCACCGTGCTGCCCTTGTACTTCGAGCTCGACGGGTCCTTCCCCAACCACGAGGCCAACCCCCTGGAGCCGGCCAACCTGCTCGACCTCCAAGCCTTCGTCCGCCAGACCGGTGCCGACATCGGGCTGGCCTTCGACGGCGACGCCGACCGCTGCTTCGTCGTCGACGAACGCGGCGAGCCGGTCTCGCCGTCGGCCGTCACCGCCCTGGTCGCCGCCAGAGAGCTTGCCCGCGAACCGGGTTCGTCGGTGATCCACAACCTGATCACCTCCCGGACGGTGCCCGAGGTCATCGCCGAGTGCGGCGGCACCGCGGTGCGCTCCCGGGTCGGACACTCCTACATCAAGGCGCTGATGGCGCAGACCGGCGCGATCTTCGGCGGCGAGCACTCCGCGCACTACTACTTCCGCGACTTCTGGGGCGCCGACTCGGGCATGCTGGCCGCGCTGCACGTGCTGGCCGCCCTCGGCGGAGACTCCCGGTCGCTGTCGGAGCTGATGAGCGAGTACCAGCGCTACGCCGCCTCCGGCGAGCTCAACTACCGCGTCGACGACGCGCCGGCGTGCGTGGATGCCGTGCTGGATTCCTTTGCCGCCCAAACGGTCTCGACCGACCGGCTCGACGGCGTGACAGTGGACCTGGGCGACGGCGCATGGTTCAACCTGCGGACCTCGAACACCGAGCCGCTGCTGCGGCTCAACGTCGAGGCGCCCACCGCCTCCGAGGTCGACGCGATCGTGGCGCGGGCCGGTGAGCAGATCGCCGCGCGCAACGGAGGCGGCGGATGAGTGCGGTGCACGCCACCGTCGACCTCGACGACACCAGCGCTCTGCTGGAAGCCGATCGGGACGGACTGCTGCGCTCTGCGGCCATGGCCGGCGCCGGGGTCCGCGCGACCGCGGCCGCCGTCGAGGAAGGGGCCCTGGACTCCCTCGCCGCCGACCAGCGTCCGCGCACCGTCATCTGGCTGGCCCGGCGCGGTCCCGCCGAGACGGCCGGCGCCATGCTCGCCGCGGCCCTCGGCGCGACCGCCGGCGAGCCGCTGATCACCGCCGCCCAGGCGCCGCCGTGGATCGGTCCCCTCGATGTACTGATCGCTGCCGGCGACGACCCGGCTGACCCGGTGCTGGTCTCGGCGGCGGCCACCGCGGCGCGGCGCGGCGCGCGGGTCGTCGTCGCCGCACCGTTCGAAGGGCCCTTGCGGGACGGCGTCGCCGGGCGGGCCGCGGTGCTGGCACCCCGGCTCTGGACCCCAGACGAGTTCGGCCTGTGCCGCTATCTCGCCGCCGGTCTGGCGACGCTCTCGGTGGTGGACCCCGGACTGCGGACACTGCGTGACGGCCTGAACGAGTTGGCCGACGAACTCGACGCCGAAGCACTGCGCAACAGCCCAGACCGCGAGGTCTTCACCAATCCGGCCAAAGCCCTCGCCGAGCGGATGACGGGTCGGCGGGCGGTGCTGGCCGGCGACAATCCGGCGACACTGGCCCTGGCCCGGCACGGCGCCGCGGTGCTGCTGCGGGTCGGCGGGCAGACGGTCGCAGCGGCGGGCCTGGCCGACGCGCTAATGGCGCTACGGCGGGCAGGAGCCAAGCGACTCCGGGAATCGGCAGGGCGATTCGCCGACCCGGTGGACGCCCTGTTCCACGACGAGGACATCGACGGCCCGCTGCCCGCCCGGTCCCGGGTGCTGGCGCTGGCCCTGTCGGGCGAGCGGCCGATGCTGGGCGCGCGCCTCGAAGGATTCGACGACGTCGACCTGGTCGGCGCGGAGGACATCGGGGAGGCCGGGGCGGTGCGGGCCGGCAGCGCCGAACAGCAGTTGGCCATGCTGGCCGTAAGGATCGAGATGGCCGCCGTCTATCTCGGGTTGGCAGGGGGATAGCAAGACCGTGCAGTTGTTACGTGGAGCGATCCGGACCTACGCCTGGGGATCGCGGACGGCGATCGCCGAGTTCACCGGCCGGCCGGCGCCGACGGCGCATCCGGAGGCCGAGTTGTGGCTCGGTGCCCACCCCGGCGATCCGGCCCGGCTCGAAGGTCCGGATGGTGCGGTGTCGCTGCTCGACGCCATCGCCGCCGACCCGGAGGCCGAACTCGGTCCGGCGGTGCGGGCGCGATTCGGCGATACGCTGCCGTTCCTGGTGAAGGTGCTCGCCGCCGGCGAGCCGTTGTCGCTGCAGGCACACCCGACCAACGAGCAGGCGGTGGAGGGCTATGGGCGCGAGGACCGCGCCGGGGTTCCGCTGAACTCCCCGGTGCGCAACTACCGCGACCGCAGTCACAAGCCGGAAATTCTGGTGGCGCTCAGCGACTTCCAGGCCCTGGCGGGATTCCGGCCTGCGTCGCAGTCGGTGGTGCTGATGCGCGCTCTGGCGGTGCCCGAACTGGATCCTTACATCGCCCTGCTCACCGGCGAGTCCGACGCGGACGGCTTGCGCGCGCTGTTCACCACCTGGATCACCGCGCCGCAGCCCGACATCGACGCCCTCATCCCGGCGGTGCTGGAGGGAGCGGTCGGCTACATCCGTTCCGGTGCAAAGGAATTCGCCGATGAAGCGCGGACCATCCTGGAGCTGGGCGAGCGTTACCCCGGGGATGCCGGCGTGCTGGCCGCGTTGCTGCTCAACCGGGTCGCCCTGGCGCCCGGCGAAGGGATCTTCCTGCCCGCCGGCAACCTGCACAGCTACCTACACGGCATCGGGATGGAGGTGATGGCCAACTCCGACAACGTTCTTCGCGGCGGGCTGACCCCCAAGCACGTCGACGTCCCGGAACTGCTGCGGGTGCTGGACTTCGCACCGGTGCAGGACGCCCGGGTGGGTGCCCATCGCGACGGCGTCGAGACGGTCTACCAGACCCCGGCCCCCGAATTCGCCGCCTCGGTGCTGACGCTCGACGGCGCCGACCTCGGACACCAGGTCGACGCGCCGTCTCGGCACGACGGTCCGCAGATCCTGGTCTGCATCGAGGGATCGGTGGTGGTGCGGTCGGAGTCCGACGAGGTGCGCATCGACCGGGGGATGGCGGCGTGGGTGGCCGCCGACGACGGGCCGATCCGGGTTCAGGCGTCCGTCCCGAGCCGGCTGTTCCGCGCCACCGTCGGCGTCTGAGCGACACTTCTCCAGCAAACCCACCTCAATCGGTCGCACGCGAGGTAGCGTCTGCGCGCATGAATGCCAGGCGCACGAAGTCGGTGGAGCAGTCGATCCTGGACACCGACGAGCCGTCCACCCGGCTGCGGAAAAACCTCACCTGGTGGGATCTCACCGTGTTCGGTGTCTCGGTGGTGATCGGGGCGGGCATCTTCACCGTCACCGCGAGCACATTCGGCAACATCACCGGTCCGGCGCTGTCGATCTCGTTCCTCATCGCGGCCGTCACCTGCGGGCTGGCGGCGCTGTGCTACGCCGAGTTCGCCTCCACCCTGCCGGTCGCCGGTAGCGCATACACGTTCTCCTACGCCACCTTTGGCGAATTCGTCGCCTGGATCATCGGCTGGGACCTCATCCTGGAGTTCGCCGTAGGCGCCGCGGTGGTGGCCAAAGGCTGGTCGAGCTATCTGGGCACGGTGTTCGGGTTCTCCGGCGGCGTGGCGCATCTGGGCCCGATGGACATCGACTGGGGCGCACTGCTGATCGTCGCCGTGGTCTCCACGCTGCTGGCCGTGGGCACCAAACTCTCCTCGAACGTCTCCGCGGCCATCACCGCGGTCAAGGTGGCCGTCGTCCTGCTCGTGGTCGTCGTCGGCGCCTTCTACGTCAAGGCCGAGAACTACCGGCCGTTCATCCCGCCCACCGAGACCGGTGAGGGCGCAACCGGAACGGGGCTGAACCAGTCGGTCTTCTCACTGCTCACCGGTGGCGCCGGCAGCCATTACGGCTGGTACGGGGTGCTGGCCGGTGCGTCCATCGTCTTCTTCGCGTTCATCGGCTTCGACGTCGTGGCCACCACCGCCGAGGAGACCAAGAACCCGCAGCGCGACGTGGCCCGCGGCATCCTGGCGTCGCTGGCCATCGTCACCGTCCTCTACGTCGCGGTGTCGATCGTGCTGTCCGGGATGGTCCGTTACAACGAGTTGCGTGACTCTGCCGGAGTTCATGCCAACCTGGCAACGGCGTTCTCCCTCAACGGGATTGACTGGGCCGCCAAGGTCATCTCGATCGGGGCGCTGGCCGGCCTGACCACCGTGGTCATGGTGCTCGTCCTCGGGCTGTCCCGGGTCATGTTCGCGATGGCGCGCGACGGTCTGCTGCCGCGCAGCCTGGCCCAGACCGATGCCGGCGACCGCCCGGTGCGCATCACCGTGATCGTCGCGCTGCTGATCGCCGTCGCCGCAACGGCTTTCCCGATGTCCAAGCTCGAGGAGATGGTCAACGTCGGGACGTTGTTCGCCTTCGTCCTGGTGTCGGCCGGCGTCATCGTCCTGCGCCGCACCCGCCCGGACCTCCAGCGTGGCTTCAAGGCGCCGTTCGTCCCGGCGCTGCCGATCCTGTCCATCGCGGCCTGCCTGTGGCTGATGATCAACCTGACCGGGCTGACCTGGATCCGGTTCGCGGTCTGGATGGCGATCGGTGTCGCGGTCTACGCCGTCTACGGGTACCGGCATTCGGTGCTCGGCCAGCGCGAGGCGGCGGTGCAGGACGCGACGACAGCCCGGCGCTAAGGTCCCCGTGCCGGCCCTCTCGCGGGCCAGCAAACCCTGGTGATCTGCGGCTACGCTGTGCACGTGACGACCAACCCTTCGGGCGTGACGGTCTCGGCCGTCATCTGTGCCTATACCGATGATCGCCGGGAATTGCTCGACAGTTCGATCGAGGCCGTTCTTGAGCAACTCCGCCCCGGCGATCAACTGGTGGTCTCCATCGACTACAACGACGCGGTTCTGGATCGGGTCAAGGCTCAGTACGGGTCGCGGGCCACCGTCGTGCCGAACTCGGCCGAGAAGGGACTGTGCGGCGCGCGTAACTCGGGTATCGAGGCGTCCGTGGGGGACGTCGTCGCGTTCGTCGACGACGATGCGCAGATTCAGCCGGGTTGGATGGAACGGCTTCGGGAGTACTACCGCGACCCGGCGGTGACCGGCGTCGGCGGAAATGCCCGGCCGGTCTGGCCGACCGAACGGCCCGGGTGGTTCCCCCCGGAATTCGATTGGGTGGTCGGCTGCAGCCACAAGGGCCTTCCGGAGAACCCCACGCAAGTGCGAAACCTGCTGGGGTGCAACATGTCGTTCCGCCGAACGGCGCTCGACGCGGTCGGCGGATTCAACTCTGAGATCGGCCAGGTGGGCGGCAACCTCATGCGCTGCGACGAGACGGAGATGTGCATTCGGCTGAACCAGACATCGCCGGACGTCCGTCTGCTGCTGGCCCCCGAGATCAAGGTGCGCCACTGGGTCTCCGATGACCGCGTCGGTTTCAGATACTTCGTCCGCCGGTGCTTCTGGGAGGGTTACTCCAAGTATCAGCTCAGCACGATGGTCGGCCGCTCGGACGCGCTCAGCACTGAGCGCAGCTACGCGACCACCGTTCTTCCGCTGGCTGTCGCGCGGGAACTGGCGAAGGCCGTCACGTCCCCCGGGCATCGCCTCGACCATCTCCGGCAGAGCGCGGCGGTGGTGATCGGACTCGGGGTCACGACGTACGGGTACGCCTACTCCTGGGTGAAGACTCGGCTCCGCAGGCGCTGAGGACGGCTCACCAGTGCGGGATTCCGTGCTCGACGCAATGCGCTGCGAGCTGCTGTCCAGGGACTGGTCGGCGATCACCCTGACCGACATCGCGCGCACCGCGGGGGTGAGCCGGCAGACTATCTACAACGAGTTCGGCTCCCGCAAGGGTCTGGCCCAGGCCTACGCGCTGCGGCTGGCGGACCGGCTGGTCGACGACGTTTCCCGCGCGATCGACGCGCACGTCGGCGACCTGCACGCGGCGTTCCTGGACGGGTTCCGGTCCTTCTTCACCGCGTCGGCTGCCGACCCGCTGGTGATCTCCCTGCTGCGCGGGGCGGCCGAGCCGGACCTGCTGCAGATCATCACCACCGACAGTGGGCCGATCATCACGCACTGCTCGCAGCGGCTCACCGCCGCGGTCATGCACAGCTGGGTAGGCGACGGTGCCGAGGACGGTGCCGAGGACGCCGGCGTGCTGGCCCGCGCGATCGTGCGGCTCGCGATGAGCTACGTGTCGATGCCACCGGAAGCCGACCACGACGTGGCGGCCGACCTGGCCCGGTTGATGACTCCGTTCGCCGAGCGCTACGCGGCGGCGGAAAACCCCGATGCGGAGTTTGGGGCACCTTCCAGATAACGTATCCGCCATGTCTTCTGCCCTTTCCATGACCGCCGACACCCGTAACGGGATCGATTTCAAGGTTGCTGACCTGTCCCTGGCCGAGTTCGGCCGCAAAGAGATTCGCCTCGCCGAGCACGAAATGCCCGGCTTGATGGCGCTTCGCCGCGAGTACGCCGACGTCCAGCCGCTCAAGGGCGCGCGGATCTCCGGTTCGCTGCACATGACCGTGCAGACCGCTGTGCTCATCGAGACCTTGACGAGCCTCGGTGCCGAAGTTCGATGGGCGTCGTGCAACATCTTCTCCACCCAGGACCATGCCGCCGCCGCGACGGTCGTCGGCCCGTACGGGACCCCGGAGGAGCCCAAGGGCGTGCCGATCTTCGCCTGGAAGGGCGAGACGCTCGAGGAGTACTGGTGGGCGGCCGAGCAGATGCTCACCTGGCCGGAGGGAGACGAAGCGCAGCGGAGCTCGACCCAGGGATCCGGACCGGTCAACATGATCCTCGACGACGGCGGAGACGCCACCATGCTGGTGCTGCGCGGCGCGCAGTTCGAGAAGGCCGGCGTGGTTCCGCCGGAGGAGGAGGACCACTCCGACGAATACAAGGTCTTCCTGAACCTGCTGCGCGCGAGCCTGAAGGCCGACCCGACCAAGTGGACCCGCATCGCGGATTCGGTGCGCGGCGTCACCGAGGAGACCACCACCGGCGTGCTGCGGCTGTACCAGTTCGCCGCCGCCGGTGAGCTGACCTTCCCGGCCATCAACGTGAACGACTCGGTCACCAAGAGCAAGTTCGACAACAAGTACGGCACCCGGCACTCGCTGATCGACGGCATCAACCGCGGCACCGACGTCCTCATCGGCGGCAAGGCCGCACTGGTGTGCGGCTACGGCGACGTCGGCAAGGGCTGCGCCGAGGCGCTCAAGGCGCAGGGCGCCCGCGTCGCGGTCACCGAGATCGACCCGATCAACGCACTGCAGGCCATGATGGACGGCTTCGAGGTCAAGACCGTCGAGCAGGCCATCGGCTGGGCCGACATCGTCATCACCTCGACCGGCAATAAGGACATCATCACCCTCGATCACATGCGGGCGATGAAGGACAAGGCGATCCTGGGCAACATCGGCCACTTCGACAACGAAATCGACATGGCCCGCCTGGAGCGTGATCCGCAGATCCGCCGGATCAACATCAAGCCGCAGGTCGACGAGTGGGTCTTCCCGGACGGCCACTCCATCATCGTGCTGAGCGAGGGTCGGCTGCTGAACCTCGGCAACGCCACCGGGCATCCGTCGTTCGTGATGAGCAACAGCTTCTCCAACCAGGTGATCGCCCAGATCGAGGTGTGGACCAAGAACGACGAGTACGACAACGAGGTCTACCGGTTGCCCAAGCATCTCGACGAGAAGGTCGCCAAGATCCACGTCGAAGCGCTCGGCGGGACGCTGACCAAGCTCACCAAGGACCAGGCCGAGTACATCGGCGTCGACGTCGAAGGTCCGTACAAGCCGGAGCACTACCGCTACTAGAAGGGCGGTGGATCGGTCGCCTCGATATCGGCGAGGCGACCGGCCCATGCTCGGGTACGTTCGTCGTTGATCGCGCAGCGTAATCGCCGTTCCCGGTCGACCCGGGCTCGGCGGTCTTCGTCTCGGGTTCGCTTCCGGGTGGGCATCGCCAGTCCGCGGTTGGTGTGCGGCGGTGCCTGCGCAGGGAGTGCGAGGATGCCGGTCGGCGTGGCGAGCGCAGGGAACATGGCTGCCCCGGCAGGCTCGGTCATGTACTGGTGGCCGGTTGGCGCGGTGAATATCGTGGTCCCGTCCGGGGATTGACGTTCAGCCCAGCCGCCGGGCCCGGTGTAGAACGTTTTCACCAAATGATGAACACGACAGTAGCCCTTCAGATTCGACGGATGCGTCGGGCCGAGGGGGTACGGCACGGTGTGGTCGATGTCGGACACCGGGGCGTCGCATCCGGGCCATCGGCAGCACAAATCACGACGTCGGATGAACTCGGCCAGTGCCATTGACGGGCGATAGCCGGGTTGGATCTCGTTGTCGGGCAATGCCAATGGCGTGATCTTGGCGTGGCCGGCTTGTTCCCGCACGCTTTCCGCCGGCTGAATGCCGAACTTCGCCAGGTAGCCGGGACTGTCTGAGGTGCCCTCGATCGTTTCCTGTTCGGCGAGCACATGGATCACCACCGGAGCTGCGCCGCCGGCGCCGAGTGCCGGGCAATCCTGGGAACCGCACGCGCACAACAACTTCTCGGCCCGGCCCGCCATCGCACCCACCGCGTCGCTGCGCCGCTGCATCAAGGTTCGCGGATCGTCTTTGCATACCGTTGCGGCGAGGGCGTCGAGCCGCTGGTCGAACGCGGCGGCGTCGGTGGCGTGGATGTTGGCCCAGATGCCGCCCATTCCGGGAACGGTCGGGCCCACCTCGACATAACGACTCTCGTCGACCTCCGGCGGGATTCGGACACCATTGGGGTCGAACTTGGCGATCCACTGATCAATGCGGTCAGCCAGCTTGGGAACTGACAATTTCATCCACTGTGGGGCCAACCGGGCCAGCGCTGCATCGACCTCGGCGATGAGTTCATCAGTGACGTTCGACGTCCGGTTGATGATCGTCACGACCATCCGATAGTCGACGTCGCCGCCAGCGAACACCGCCGCCACACGGGGTAACCGTTCCCGCAGCTCCCGAGCGTGACGGATCTGTGCACCGGCCCGCGCCCGGCTGATGTTCTGTGCCGCAGAGATTTCCGCGGCCACGGCCTCGAACGGATCGGTGCACCACAATTCCCGATCCGCCCACTCGGCGGCGCGACGCGCGTAGAGCTCGCCGACCGCGGCCAAGCGTCGAGCGATGGCAGCCGACTCCGCACGCACCGCCTCGCCCATGGTGTCGATCAGCGCCACAGCGGAGATCTGTTCATCGAACATATGTGCGATTTTAAAGTAAGCGGCCGACAATTTTCGGGCGTGACGTCTCAGGACCGCGGTGACCGACCGCCACGGTTGTTACGCTCCTGCGGTGCGGCTGTCGGCGAACAAAGTCTTCTGGGTTTGCGCCTTACTGGCCACTCTTTTCGGCACGACGGTCGCCCACGCCGACGACCCGTACCACCCCGACGACCCCAATTTCAACGAGAACGAATACGCCGCGTTCTACACCCCGCCCGATCCGCTTCCCCCCGGCCAGCCGGGTGATCTCATCCGCACCGAACCATCGCCGCTGGTGCTCGAACCGTCGGGCCAGCTGGGCGCGATCATGGCTACCGGAACGCGGATCATGTACCGCAGCAACGACTCTCGCGGTAATCCCATGGCGGTGACCGGCACCTACTTCGAGCCGTTCAACGACTGGCCCGGGGCCGGGCCGCGGCCGCTGATCGTCTACGGGCCTGGCACTCAGGGCCTGGGCGACCAGTGCGCGCCGTCGCGTCAGTTCAACCAGGGCATCCACTGGTCGCCGTTTCTGGATGTGATGTTCAACTACGAGGAGTTGTTCGTCTCGACCATGGTCGCCCGCGGCTTCGCCGTGGTGATGACCGACTACCAGGGCCTGGGCACCCCGGGCGTGCACACCTACGTCAACCGGGTGGCCGAGGCCGACGCCATGCTCGACGCCGGGCGCGCCGCGATGCGGCTGCCGGGCACGTCGCTGGACCCGCACGGGCCGGTGGCCACATTCGGCTACTCCCAGGGCGGCGGGGCATCGGCCGCCGCCGCCGAACTGGCCTCCACCTACGCCCCGGACCTGCATCTGGTCGGCTCCTACGCCGGCGCCCCGCCCGCCGATCTCGAAGAGCAGATCCCGTTCACCGACGGCAGCGTCATCGTCGGGGTGATCGGCTACGCGCTGAACTCGGTGATCGCCGCCTACCCCGAATACGCCGACCGGGTGCGCTCGATCCTCACCCCGATGGGCCAGAAGTTGCTCGACGACACCCAGAATCAGTGCATCGGCGAGACTGCGATGCGGTTCCGGTTCAAGCACCTGCAGGACTTCTTCGTCGGCGACCTCGCCGTGGTGATGGGCGACCCCGTTTTCCATGCGCTGTTCCATGAGCAGCACATCGGGAACAACAAACCCGAGGCGCCGGTCTTCGTCCTCAGCAACCGCTATGACCCGCTGGTGCCGTGGGCGCCGGCCGCCCAGATGGCCCGGGACTGGTGCGCGCAGGGTGCCGACGTCCAGTTCTGGACCAACGAGCAGCCACCGCTGTTCAACAAACTCGCCGTCAACCATGCGCTGCCGTTCCTGGTGGACGGCGAACGCGTGCTGCAGTGGCTCGCCGACCGGTTCAACGGGTTGCCCACCACCCCGAACTGCGGTGAGTTCTAGGGGCTGCGACGGTTAGGTGTCAAAAGTGGCGTTTGATGATTGACAGAATCGCTTCAGTACCCGCGAATAGCGGCAGCGCGCGACATTCGTCGATGGTAAACCACGGCGGTGTCATAGCGTCGTAGCAACAGACCCACTGAGCGGGAGGGAGTTGCAGGTTGGCGCGCAGGATGTTGACGTTCGAGGATCGAGCGGACATCGCGGTCGGGATCGAGTCGGGCTTGTCTGACACCGAGATCGCCGA
>CAIRCP010000156.1 GCA_903877095.1 uncultured Actinomycetes bacterium
GTCATCTGCGGACGGATCCTTCTCCATCGCCGCGACCCCAACGGTCACGGATGAAAGCGATCCTCCGGGCCGCTACCAGATCCCCGCACCCCTGCTACCAGATCGATACACAGGCGCTACCAGAAGCGCCGACTAAACACCCGGGGAAGGCCGCCGCCCGCACCGCCATCGGCTACACCGCCGGCAAGGACGAGATGTACGTCTTCCAGGGTGGCCGCTACACCCCCGACCAGATCCAGGATGTGTTCCGCGGACTCGGCGCCGAAACCGCCCTGCTTCTCGACGGCGGCGGCTCGTCGGCGATCGTGCTGCGCCGGGACAGCGGCGGTATGTGGGCGGGCGCCGGGTCGCCCCGCGGCAACTGCGACACCATGCAGATGCTGTGTGACGCCGACGAACGAGCGCTGCCGGCGTGGCTCGCCTTCGACTGACTACATCCCCAGCTTGGGGGTCAGGTCCAGCGACGTCACCGTCGTCATCTTGGTAACCCGCCAATCCCGGCCGTACCTCTTGAGTTCCAGCCGGTAGGACAGGTACTTCAGGGACGGAATGTTGTTGCTCTGCGGGGACGTCGAGGTGGTGTTGGTGTAGACGATCGCGGTGGCCTCGTTGGATTCCGGTCGCAGGGACTCGACGGCGGCGCCGACCACCTTGGTGTTGCTGGTCACCTTGGCCTGTTTGTTCGTCGCGGCGATGGCGTCGACGTACTTGCGGTACTGCTCCTCGAAATCCCCGCCGAGGTACCGCGCCGACCGGTCGGGCAGCCTGTCCATGTCCTCCGGCGTGTAGCTCCAGAGGGTGTTGATCGCGTCGGCGGCGGTCCTGGCGATCGTGAGCTTGGTGGCGACGGTGGCCCGATCCATCAGGTACGGCCCGGCGGTCGCGCCGGCAAACGCACCCGCTGCGACGAACGCGGCAACGGAGGCGACTGCTAGCTGTTTCTTGTTGCGGGAGAACCACTCTCGCGCCGTCACTTGCGTCTTCACCGGACGCTTGCGGCCCGTCCGCTTCTTCACCGGTGGCGCATCCTCAACGGATTCGACGTCCGTCTGGGTGACCGTGGACTCGACGTCCGTCTCGGTGACGGTGGACTCGACGATTTCGGCGTCCGTCTCGTCGCTCACAGCACTTGAATCAGGTCGCTGACCTTCCACTGCTCCCCTTCCTTGACGGCCGTGACCTCCCAGCGACTGGGACTCTCGACCTTCTTGCCGTCGGGCATCTTGGTGGTCATGTTCGCGACTGCGATCACGTTGACGCTGTCGTCGGGATTCCACCGCTCGATTCCGATCTCCTGGACCGTGCCCACGCCGGGCTCGGCCTGCGCAACCTGGATCACAACCTGATTCAGCTTGTCCGAGTACAGCTTTGCGAAGTTTCCTGTTCCCAGCTCCAGCACGCGGTCGGCGTAGGCGTTCGCGTTGAAGGGATCCGGAGAGGTGTACTGGGTGATGAACGAACGCACGAAGTCGATCACCGCGGCGTTTCGGATAGTCGCACGCTGGGCGGAGACGCTCTTGGCGAACACGAACGTGCCGATGGTCAGCGCGACGACCAGAGCCAAGGCCGCCAATGGCGCCGCGAGGGACAGCAAACGGTGATGCGGGCGTGCGGGCGGGAGCCGCAGTGCCGGTTGCTCACCGGCGTCGATCCGGCGTCGCGGGCTCACCGGCCACCTGCGCTGGGCTTGGCCGGAGCGGGTTGCTGCGACGGGGCGGGTTTCGCCGGAGCGGGCTTCTGTGGAGCCCCGGGTTTGGCCGGCTCCGCGGGTTTGGCCGGCTCCGCGGGTTTGGCCGCCGGTTGGTCCGGTGCGGCCGGCTTGGGTGCGGTCAACACCGTCAGATTCGACACCAGCCAGTTGTCGCCGCGCTTCTCGTACTCGGCCCGCACCGAGGCGGTGACGAAGCGCTGAGTGGCGCCGGCGCCGCGCTGACCCTGCAGCAGCAGTAGCATCGCGGCCCGGTCCGCCGTCGACGACAACACCGCGCTGTTGCTGACCCAGTAGGTGTTGTCGACGAGGCCGTTCTTCTTGACGGACTCCTGCTGTTGGACCAATTCGGGCCGATAGCCCTCGGTGACCAGTCCTTGGGCGCGGGTGAAATCGTCAGGGGCGGTCTTGACCGTGTAGCTGAGCATGTCGGTGACCAGCGTGGGCCCGTCTGCGGCGATGGACTCCCGCGCCTGCTGCACCGCCTGCTGGTGCCGATAGACCAGCGCATAGCCAAGCCCGGCCGCCAGCAGCGCCAGCCCCGCCGCCGCGGCGATCACCCGGGCCGCCAGCGTCCGCCGGTCCGGATGGTCGCCGGGAATCTGATGGACTTCCGTGCCCACGATCCGATCGGCGAACGTCCGCCCGCGGTCGTCCAGCAGCGGCCACAGCCAGCCCAGGCAGAACGGCAGGGTATCGGCCAGGTGGGCGACGTCGCGAACCAACAAACGCCACGGGCCGACCACCCCGCCGTCCGGGTCGACCACCGCGATGCCGGTGACCGCACGTCCCAGGCTCCACCCGGTCATCGGCGGCAGCACATACCGGTTCACCGCCACGGCGATCAGAACGGCGACGGCCACCAGAACAAGAACCCACCACAGCAGGCCGCCCCGTGGCGCCGACCAGATGATGAGCAGCAGAGTGGCCAGCGCCGCCAGGCCCGTCAGAACATCGATGGCGAAGGCCTCGGCACGCTGCCACCAACCGGCGATCGGCGCACGGACCTGCGACTCGTCGTCCTCGGTGGTGTCGGTGGCTTCGGCGAGCCCTGCCGTCACTTGCTCACCGGTTCGATGCTGTCGATTTTGAAGGTTCCCCCGTCGGGCACCATCCGCACCCGTAGCCGGTAACTCAACTCCTGGTTGAGCTGCTGGGTGTTGGACATCGCCACCCGAGTGGCCACCAGAACGTCGATGGAGCCGTCCGGATTGTGCTTCTCGGCAGCGGCCCGCATGTCGGCTACCTTCACCTGCGCGTTCACGGTCTGGTAAGCGTCCGCCAGCAGCCCCCCGTACATGTTCGCCTGGGTGGCGAAGGTTTCGGTCGAGCATTCGACGATCTTGCGCTGGTTGTCCGCCATCGCCTTGACATCCGGCGCCTGGGTGGCGGTGATGCAGTCCTTCGCCTGGGCCACCGCGACAGCCTCGTCGCGTTCGGCGGCGGCGTTGTGTCGATGACCGATGAAGCCCAGCACACCGGCGATCGTGAGCAACAGCGCGGCGAACGCCAGACCGGCAATCACCCCTTCCGGCCAGCGACCGGAAAACAGCCGGGACTGCG
The DNA here is from genome assembly GCA_903877095.1 of uncultured Actinomycetes bacterium. Classification (GTDB taxonomy): domain Bacteria; phylum Actinomycetota; class Actinomycetes; order Mycobacteriales; family Mycobacteriaceae; genus Mycobacterium. The sequence continues at coordinate 3,272 of CAIRCP010000156.1, forward strand.
CTACCGGATCAACCGGCTCGTCAGTGGTGAATGGCGGGGTTGGGGTCAGCTGACCGGAGCCAGCATCTCCTTCCATCCGTCGTCTCCTGTTGTGGTCGAGTTCTTGACGGTGTATTTCGTACCGTCCGGTCCGGTGATCTCACCGCTCGAAGCGTTGTAGGTCGCCGACATCTTCGTCGCCGGAGTGTAGTTGCACTGGCCGGGCTGCGGCCACCCCGGTTGTACGCCTCTGATGTCGACACCTGCCGCCGGATCCGCGCACTGCACCGCACCCTGTCCCGGAGTTGACACCGGATCGCTGGTGGGAGCCTTCGGCGCTGGCAGCAGGTCGGCCGGCAGCGGGTTCAGACCGTTGTTGATCGAAGGGGCCGGCATGACCGTGCCGGGGTTCACCGGCTGATCGCAGGCCGCGCCGGGGGCCGGGCAGGTCAGGATCTGGTTCGGGTCGCCGATCCAGGGGTTGGTGCCCAGTGGCACATACGGCTCGTTGCTGCGGCATTCCAGCGGGGTGGCCGCGCGCTTGCCGGGTACGTCGACGCAGGGGACGTTGCGGGCGCCGCGCACCACGTTCGCCGGGGTCTCCTGCGGGATCTTGCAGTAAAGGCCGTCCTCGACCGGCTTCATGCTGGTGTCGGCCGGTGACCGCCACTGCGCCGCCGGCAGGAAGCCGGTGAGGCACGGAGCCGGTTGGTTGATCGACAGGCCCAGGTCCAGGGAAGCCTCACCCTTGAACGGCGCGGCGACGGCCTCACCGGCCGCGGCCCCCTGCGGCAACAGCACCAACGCCTGTTCGACGCCCTTGTTGTAGCGCTTGAGCATCTCGATGATGATCTCGAGATTCGCCAGTGTCTGCGGCAGAGCGTCCTTGACGTCGACGAACAGGGTGTTGAGTTCCTGCGTGGCCGGGGCGCCCTCGGCCAGGATGCTGCGCAAGGCAGGATCCTGATCCTTCAACTGGGCGGTCAAGGTGTTGAGGTTCCGGGCCCACTGATAGATCGCCGCCGAGGACTGCACCTGGCTGTCCAGGATGGGGGGCGTGTTGTCGACGATCGAGTTGAGATCGCCGATGTTCTCGTTCAGCGCCCCGACGAACGTGTAGGTGTTCTGCACCAGCTTCTGCAACGTCGGCCCCAGACCCCCGACGGCCTGGGCGGTCTCGTCGAGAAGGTTGGGGATCTTGCCGGCGGGGATCGCCGCCAGCGCTTCGTTCGCCGCATCCAGAGCCGGACCGATCGGGGTCGGGATCGTGCTCTTGGTGATGGTCTGACCGGATTTGAAGTAGTCATCGGTGTTGCCGCTCGGCGACACCATGTCGATGTACTGCTCACCCACCGCGGTAACCGAGTGGACGTTGGCGCTGGCATCCGTCGGGATCTTGTACTTGTTGCTGATGCTGAGCATCGCCTCGGCCCCGGTCTCCGTCGGCTGCACATCCGTGACCTTGCCGATGCTGACGCCGCGGTAGGTGACGTTCGACGTCTTGTACAGACCACCGGCAGACGGCAGCTCCACCTTCAGCGGATACTGGCCGATCCCGGCCAGCGCCGGCAGACGCAGGTAGAACACGCTCAACGCCAACAGGGCGGCGATGGTGAGCGCCAAGAAGACGAACAGCTGGGTCTTGATGAAACGGGTGAGCATCATGTCGTCAGGTCCTCACTCGCCACGCTCGACGAACGGACCGCCGCCGTCGGTCATGTTCGGGTGCGGGGTGAACCGCACATCCGGAATCATCGTGCTCGGATCGCGGCCCCAGGACTGTTCCAGCGCCCGCAGCATGCCTTGCACCCCGGTGCCGGTGAGCAGGCCGTTGTCCAGCGCACTCAGCGTCGCGTCGAGGTTCAGCGACAGGTTGATGTAGTCGCCCCGGATCACCTTGGGGATGTTGTCCAGCGGGTAGGGGTTAGTGACGATCAGGCGCAACGCATCGAGCAGGTACGGCGAGCCCTTGCCGAGCTGCGCGAGTGGACGCTGCAGGATCTCGAGGTTGGCACGCAGGTCGGGCGAAGCCGCGGCCAGCGTTTCGCCGGTGACCTTGTTGAACCGGCCGAGCGCCACCACGGCGTCGGCGACCTTGTCGCGGTTGGCGGCCAGGTAGCCCGCCAGCTGTGGCAGGTCGGTCAGCAACCGGTCCAGCGTGTCGTTGCGGGTGGCCACATAGGCGAACAGGTTGTTGGTCGAATCGATGGCCCGCGCGATGTCATCGCGCTGCTTGGCCAGCCCGGCGGTGAGGACGTCGAGCTTGGTCAGGAATGCCCTGATCTGCTCGGCGTTACCGGTCAGCAGATTGTTGACCTCGTTCTGGATGATCTCCAGGTTCGGGATGCCGCCACCACGCAGCACCCCGGCGACACTGGCCAGGGTGCGCTCCACCGTCGGGAATGCCGAGGTGCGATCCATCGGGATGGTCGCGCCGTCACGCAACTGCTCCGACGACGGATTGTCGGGCGTGGCCAGTTCGACGTGCTGGGTGCCCAGGATCGAGCTCTGGCCGATCTTCGCCGTGGCGTTCGCCGGAAGCTTCACCGACGGGTCGACACTCAGCGTGAGAGTGGGAACCCAGTCCTTGAGTTCGATCTTGCGGACCGTGCCGACGAACACGTCGGCCACCCGAACGCGGCTGTTGACGTTGAGAGCCAGCGTGTCCGGAGTCTGGACGTAGATGGTCTTGGCGCCTTTTTCGCTCCCGGGACCGAGATCCAGCGGGACGTTCGCGATGCCCTTCCACCCGCAGGAGGTCAGCACCAGCGCGGTTGCGCCGAGAACCAGGCCACGCCGTCCCAAACGCCGGGCGCGGTTGACGATTGGACTCACTGTCCAGCCCCCGTTTCAGCAGGTAGAGCGGGCGATGCGGGCATCGGAGGCGCCATCGGACCCGGCATATGGGCGTTCGCCGGAGCCGCCGGAGCGACCGTTCCAGGTGCGGGCGGACCGATCTGCTGCGAGACCGGCAGCGGACCGGGCACCACGTCGGGCCCCGGCGCGGGGACCGGCGGAGCCGGCGGATACCACGGCGGCGGCAGAGGGTTGAGCTGGTCGTACGAGTTCGACGGAGCGCCACCGCGGGGTCCGGCCGCCGGGTAGGAGGACGGTTCCGGGCCGCCCATCAGCGATGCCAGCGAGTCCGGAGTCAGCATGTTCGCGGTGAACGGCTGAACCTGAAGACCCTGCATGCCGGGCGCCACGATCCAGCCCTGCTCGTGGTTGCCGTGGGAGAACAAGGTGTCTCGCGACCACACACCCGGAACGGTGGTGTCCTTGTACCCCGGCGGCGGACGCAGCCGCTCCTCGGAGTAGGCGACGTACTTGGGTAGCGTCTCGGCGGTGCTGAACTGGTTCACTCCGAACGGCGGCGAGTTGAATTTCGTCGCGTCCAGGATCGGGGCCAGGTACTCGGCGCAGAGCTCCGCGGAGTCCTGGTAACCCAACCGGCTGCCGGCCTGGATGGCACTGCACAGGAACTGCATCGGATTGGCCCAGTTGGCGACGGCCGGGATCGCGACGATAGCGCCGTGCGTCGGATGGTAGATCTGGTTGACGTTGGCCGACAGCGTCGGGTAAACGTGCAGCGCGGTCTCCAAACCGTTCCGCGCGTCCGGCTGCATCAGCTCGTTGGTGACGGCGGCGAGGTTGTTGATGTCCCTGGACAGCAGCGAGCCGTTGTCGTCTACGAACTTTCGCGCCGTCTTGAGCAGGGTGTCGATCTCCTGGACCGCCTTGGCGACCTCTTGGTCGGAGTTCGTCAGGGAACCGGTGAAGGTGGCCAGGTTGTTGTTCAACGCGACGAACTGCTGATCGCTCTGGTGCAGGGCGTTGACGAACACGGCCAGGCTCTTGGTGGTCGCGAACAGATCGCCGCGGCCCTCGTTGAGGGTTGCGACGGCGTCGGACAGCGCCTTGAACGTGGCGTTGATTTCCTTGCCCTTGCCGTTCATGGCGTCGGCCAGCGAGTCCACGACGTTGCCCAGGGCACCCTTGTCGCCGGGCTTGCCGCTGCCGCCCTCCGGGCCGAGTTCCTTGACCAGCTTGTCAAGCTGCTGGCGGATGTCGTCCCACTCGACGGGTACGCGGGTGCGCTCCAGCGGAATGACGGCGTTGTCGGCGAGCACCGGGCCCTGGGTGTAGGGCGGATCCAACTGGATGACGCGGGACGCCACCACCGTGGGGTTCAGGACCGACGCGACCGCATCGGCCGGGACCTTGTACTGGCTGTCGTAGTGGAAGTTGACCTTCATCCGGTCGCCGGCCGGCTCGATGCTGTCGATGGCACCGACCTTGACGCCCATGATCTGCACTCGGTCGCCCGGGTACACCGCGAGGGTGTTGTCGAACAGCGCGCTGACGTTGGTCTGGGTCGCCTTCTGGTACATCCGGTAGCCGACGAACACCGCCAGCGCCGCCAGCAGTGCGACGACGGTGGTGATGATCACCCCGGCGCGGGACACCTTATTAAGCGTCACGTTACGAACCGACATCGGTTACTGCCCTCCCGTGTCGATGGGTGCGACGGTTGACTCGGCCGGCCCTGGCACCGGTCCGACCGGAACGGTCCGGGCTCCCGGGGGGCCGGGAGCGAAGGCCGGAGCAGGTGCACCGGGCACCAGCGGGCCCGGCTGTCCGGGTACCGCGGCGGCCGGAACTCCGTGGTTGGGCACAGCGGCTGCCGGGTTCGGCGGGGCCATCACGATGTCGGGCGGTCCGAAGCCGCCGGGCACGGGACCGTAGGGACCCTGGGTGGCCGCGGCGCAGGGCAGCGGGTTGTCGGGGGTCCCGACGCCGCCGAGGCCAGGCGTGTAGGAGCACGGCGATCCGGGCGGGATGGCCGGTCCCGGGTGATCCGGGGTGCCTTCCAGCAACTGCGGGGCCGGGGCGGGTGCGCCGTTGGGCTGAGCCTGGCCGTTGGGATCGGGGAATTTGGCCGCCGGCAGGCCGGCGTTGCGCCAGAACTCTTCCGGATCGATCCCGCGCTTCTTGAAGGCGGCGTCGACCCAGGGCTGAATGATCTGGTACGGAAGGATGTTGACCAGCAGTGTCTTGAAGTACGGACCCGAGCCGATGGCCTCGGTCAGCGATCCCATGAACTTCGACGCAGTGGTGATCGAGTAGGCCAGGTCCTCTTTGTGCTTGGCCAACTCGTCGCTGATGACCTGCAACTGGGTCAGCACGTTGTTCAGGTTCGGGTTGTCGTTGATGAACCCGGAGAACTGCTGGGACACCGCCGAGACGTTCTGCAGAAGAACGTCGACCTCGGCGCTGCGCTGATTGATCGCCGACAGCAACACCCCGGCGTTGACCAGCAGACGGTTGATCTGCTCACTGCGATTGCCGAGCACGCTGGCGACCTTGTTGGCCTGGCCGAGCAGGTCCTTGAACTCCTTGTCGCGCTTGCCGATGGTGTCGGAGAACCGTGTGACACCTTGCAGGGCGGCCTTGAGTTCCGGCTTGCTGGCATCGAGGGTCTCGGTCAGGACGTTCAGCGAGTTCCGAACGGCGGTGAGGTCCCACTGCGCGGTGTTGGAGGTCAGATCGGAGAACGCGTCGTACAACTGGTACGGCGTGGTGCTCTGCTCCAGCGGAAGGGTCGCCCCGACACCCAGCGTCTTGCTGCCGCGCGGGTCGATCTCCATGACGCGCTTGCCGAGGATCGTGTCGGTCCGGATGGAGACCCGGCTGTCCTCGCCGATGCGGTAGTCGCCCAGTGTGAAGCCGACCTTGACCCGGTCGCCGTCGATCTTGAGCGACTTGATCTGCCCGACTTCGTAGCCGCTGATGCGGACCTTATCGCCGGGCATGGAACCCGCCGAGTCGGCGAAGTGCGCGTAATACATCGGCTTCGCGAACAGCATCGGGACGCTGGCGAAGCTCTGTCCCACGGCCACGACCATGACCACGATCAACAGGCCGATCAGACCGACGCGGATCCGGTTGTTTCCTTGCAAAGTCATCATTGTGGCGTGCACCTCCCTGTCGGCTGCTTGGTGATCCGGACCTTGCGAACCGGGCCGCCGGGCTGCAAGCCGTTCAGCGTGAGGGTGAGGTCGCAGAGGTAGAAGTTGAAGAAGTCGCCGTAGACGCCGCCGGCACGACCGATCAAGTTGACCGCGGTCGGGTACTCCGACAGCAACTTATCCAGTTTCGCCGGGTCGTCGGCCAGTGGCTGCTGGATGGTCTCCAGCTTGCCGATGGTCTGCTGCAGCAGCGGCCGGTCCTCGGCGAGCAGGCCGGAGAGCGTCCCCGACGCGTTGCTGATATCGGCGATGGCGCCGGCCAACGGGTCGGCCCGGTTCTTCAGGCCGGTGACCAGAATCTCCAGATTGGAGACGGTCGAGTCGAACTCCCGCTGGTGCTTGTTCACCGTGCCCAGCACTGTATTGAGGTTGTTGATGACCTCGCCGATCGCCTGGTCCCGATCGGCGATGGTTGACGTCAATGCGGCGGTCTGGCTCAGGATGTTGGCGACGGTGCCGCCCTGGCCCTGGAACACCGTCACCAGCGACGTCGCGATGTTGTTGACCTTCTCCGGATCGAGCGCTTTGAACAGCGGCTTGAAACCGCCGATGAGTGCGTCGAGATCCAGGGCCGGCTGCGTGCGCGCCATCGGGATGAGGCCGCCCGCCGGCAGCACCTTGTCCATCCCGTCGCCGGTGCCGCGGTCGAGGTTGACGAAGCGCTCACCGATCAGGTTCGCGTAGCGGATTTGCGCGCCGGTCGACTGATAGAGCGGCAGCGACTTGTCCACGTTGAGGGTGGCCACCACCCGCTGGCCGCCCTCGAGCAGCTTGACCGACTTGACCTTGCCAACCTCGACGCCGCCGGCGCGGACGAACTGCCCGGCCTTCAGACCGCTGCCGTTGCTGAACTCAGCTTCGTAGGTGTGGAACCGCTGGAAGCGGAGCTGCCCGAAGACGACGATCAGCAGCGCTGAGCACAGCGCGAGGATGATCGACACGAGGGCGAGTTTGATCGCCGTACCTTTGATGCTCATGGATTGATCGTGTTCTCCCCGACCTGACGTCCCCAGACGTATTCGTTAAGAAGCGGCTGACCGAGCTCGAAGTGGTTGTACGGAGCGAGCGACACGCCGGTGTCGGTGACCAGGGTCGGCGTGGGCCAGAAGTCCCGGGTCACCTTCTGCCAGCAGCCCGGCGCCCCACCCGGGCCACCGCGGGCGTTCACGCGCGGCAGGTTGTCCGGGTAGACGTACGGGTTGGGTGCGCCGATGAGCTCGGCGTGGTCGGCCAGCGAGTAGCCGTTACCGCCGAAGCCGTCCAGTGCCGCGGGCAGCAGTTCCGCGTACTTGCGGAGCATGCAGGTCAGTTCCGGGCTGTAGGTGTTCAGCAGCTTCGAGGTGGGGATCAGGTCCGACATCGACCGCACCAGGTACGGCGCGCCACGTTCGAAGACGTCGGCGCCGGTATTGCCGAACCCGATGGCGCCCAGCAGGGCTGCGTCGAGGTCACCCTGCTGGTCGTTCAACGTGCGCACCGTGGCGAGCGCATTGTCCAGCGAATCCCAGAAGTCCGGGCCGGCCTCGGTGTAGATGTCGGCCACCTGCGACAGGCGCTGCAGGCCGTATTGCAGACGCGGCAACCGCGGATTCAGGTTGTCCATGGCGACGTTGGCCTTCACCAGCGTCTCGCCAAGCTTGCCGCCCAGACCCGTCAATGCCTCCGCCGTCGCCGACAGGGTGAGGTTGAGCTTCACCGGGTCGATCTTCTCGGCGAGGTTGGTGACCGTTTCGAACACCGTGTTGAACTCGGTGGTGACGTTGCGGGCGTCGATGGTGGTGCTGCTGCTGAGCCGCTGGCCGACCGGGTTCTTCGGGGTGGACAGCGAGACGTACTTGTTGCCGAAGATCGTGGTGGCCTGGATGTCACCGTCCACGTTGGCCGGGATCAGGTGAAGGAACTTCGGATCCAACTCGAGGGAGAACTTGGCGGCCTCTTTGCCGTCCACCTGCGTCGGCTCGATCTTGGAGACCCGGCCGACCGCGACACCGTTATAGGTGACCTTGGCATTCGGGTCCATCACCAGGCCCGCCCGGGCCGACAGCATCGTCACCTCGGTCTTCGGCTTGAGCGTGCCGCGGAACTGCAGGATCACGAACGTCAGAATGACGGCGATCACCAACAGCATGATCAGACCGGCCAGCTTGACGGGCGGAGTGCGGGGAGGGTTCAGGGGCGCTGTCATCGCTACACCGTCAGATTGAAGTTCGGGTCGGTGCCGTACAGCGCCAACGAGGCGAACAGGACAACGAACTGGATGAGGACCAGTGAGGCGCGCATCGACTTGCCCACCGCCTCACCGACGCCCACCGGGCCGCCGCTGGCGTTGTAGCCGAAGTAGCAGTGGTTGATCATCACGACGAAGGAGATGATGATGACCTCGATGAACGACCAGAACACGTCGTTGGGTCGCAGGAACGTGTGGAAGTAGTGGGAGTAGGTGCCCGACGACTGGCCGTAGAGCACCGTGGTGGTCAACTGCGCCGCGAGGAACGCCATGATCAGGGACATCGCATACAGCGGGATGATCACGATGCTGGCGGCGACGAGCCGGGTGGAGACCAGGTAAGAGATGGACTTGATGCCCATCACCTCCAGGGCGTCGATCTCCTCGGCTATTCGCATGGCGCCGAGTTCCGCGGTCGCGCCGGCGCCGACGGTGGCCGCCATCGACTGGCCGGTCACGATCGGCGCGGTGAGGCGGACGTTGACCATGGCGGCCAGGAAGCCGGTGAACGCCTCCACGCCGATGTTGCCCAGCGAGGCGAAGCCCTGGATGGCGATCAGTGAACCGGCGGACAGCGTGATGAAGCCGACGATCGCGACGGTGCCGCCGACGACGGCCATCGCGCCGGCGCCCATGCCGACCTCAGCGATCAGCCGGATGATTTCCTTGCGGTAGTGCGTGATGGCGTGCGGGATCTCCTTCAGAGCCTCGACCGCGAACCAGGCGACCTTGCCGCTGCTTTCGAGGAACTTGCCCGGCGCCTTGGCCAGCTTGCTGGCGTCGAAGGCGGGGATCCGCGACGGCACCGCCGTCTTCGGTACCGCTGTCGCTGTCGCCATCTAATGCCCCGTTCCGAATCGCACGCCGATGGTGGTGAAGATGACGTTGACCGCGAACAGGGCCACCACGCAGAGCACCAGGGTCTCGTTCACGGCGATGCCGACGCCTTTGGCGCCGCCGCCGACGGTCAACCCCCGGTAGCAGCCGACCAACCCGGCGATCAGCCCGAAGGCGACGGCTTTGACTATCGCGATGATGACCTCGGGCAGGCCGGTGATCAGTGTCAACGTCTGCAGGTAGGCGCCGGCGGAGATGTTCTGCAGGTATACCCCGAAGATGAAGCTGCCGACGAGGCCGATAACGATCACCGCTCCGTTGAGCAGCACCGATACGAACGTCGCCGCGGCGACCCGGGGCACCACCAGCCGGTGGATCGGGTCGATGCCCAGCACCTCGAGCGCGTCGATCTCCTCGCGGATGGTGCGGGCTCCGAGGTCCGCGCAGATGGCGGTCGAGCCCGCGCCCGCAACCACCAGCACCGTCACCAGCGGACCGAGCTGGGTCACCGAGGCCAGTGCCGCACCGGCGCCGGACACGTCGGCGGCGCCGAACTCGGTCAGCAGCAGGTTGAAGATGAAGATGATCAGCACAGTCAGCGGGATGGACATCGCGAACGTCGGCAGCAGCGACACCGTCATCAGGAACCAGCTGAACGAGACGAACTCTTTCCACTGGAACGGCCGAGTCAGCGCCTTGGCGGTCAGCACACACATCTTGAAGAAGCCGCCCATGGCCTGCATGGGGCCGTTGAAGCGTTTACGCAGAAAACTTGTGGATGCCGTCATCGCTCGGCCTTCACGCCGGGCATCAGCCGGCCACCGCGGCGTGAAGGTAGGTAGACCGGCACGCACCCCTCCTTAGGACCGAAACAAATCTCCGACATCCTCACACGTCTCAGTGAGGTGGACCACAGGAATGTACCCGATCGTTCGGGGCCGTCACATTCCAACGTCACGATTGACCACCATCCGCTGCGTACGTTCCGCCGAAACGGACTCTCAACTCGGTTTTCATGACTTTCCCAGCCGGGTTGCGCGGCAGCGCCTCCATGATCTCGAGGGCCTTCGGGTGCTTGTAGCGGGCCAATTGCCCGTCCAGGAACTCGCTGAGATCCTCCAACCTCAGGTCAGAGACACTGACCGCGGCCACCGCGACGGGCACTTCTCCCCATCGGACGTCGGGTCGCCCGATCACCGCGACCTCGATGATCGCCGGGTGGCCGGCCAGAACGTTCTCGACCTCGGCGCAGTAGATGTTCTCGCCACCGGAAATGATCATGTCCTTCTTGCGGTCGACCACCCAGATGTAGCCCTCGTCGTCACTGCGTACCAAGTCGCCGGAGTGGAACCAGCCGCCGGCGAACGCCTCGGCGGTGGCATGGGGCTTGTTCCAGTAGCCGGCCATGAGAGTCGGTGCGCGGTAGACGATTTCACCGACTTCACCGAGCGGAACGTCGTTCATCTCGTCATCGACGATCCGCGCGGCGACTGTCGGGATGACCTTGCCCACGGAGCCGAGTTTCCGGAGGGCGTCCTCCCCGAGCAGCATGCAAGTGACGGGTGACATCTCGGTCTGGCCGAAGGCGGCCAGAATCCGGGAGCCCGGGAACGTTGCGGACATTTGCCGCAGCAGGGTGTCCGACGCCGGCGCGGCGCCCCAGGACAGGTTGCGTAGCCGCAGTTCCCGCGGCCGGGCCTGCTGCTCTGCGCATACCGCCTGCCACTGGGCCGGCACCAGGAAGAGGCCGCTGACCTTCTCGGCCGCCAGCACGTCGAGCAGTTCGGCGGGGTTGAAGGCACCCAGCGGGAAGATCACCGTAGGAATGCCGAGGGTGAGCGCGGGCAGCACGTTGCCGATTCCGGCGATGTGGAACAGCGGCACACCGATGAAGCCGACGTCGTGGGCAATGTCAGGCGCCGTGGTGTAGATCGCGCTCATCGTCTGGGCGGCCAGATTGGTGTGGGTCAGCACCGCACCTTTGGGATGACCGGTGGTGCCGGAGGTGTACATGATCAGCGCGGGGCTGTCATTCGGGACGTCGACGGGCGGTGCGGGTTCACCGGCCTCGACGACCAGTTCCTCGTAGCCCAGCACCGATTCGTCGGAGTGCGTGTCGGTAACGATCACCGTCGCCAGCGTCGGAGCGAGATCGTGCACCCCGGCGGCCAGCGGCGCCAGCATCGGCTCGGTGACGAGCACCGCCGAGCCGCAGTCCTCGACCAGATAGGCCAACTCGGGCGGGGTGAGACGGAAGTTCACCGGCACCGCGATGGCGCCGAGCATGGTGGCGGCCAGGCAGGTCTCGACGAACTCCGGCCGGTTGAGCATCAGAATCATCACCCGGTCACCCGGGCCGACGCCGCGCCGGTGCAGGGCGCCCGCCAGTCCGGACACCCGGCGATGCAACTCGGCCCAGGTGATGCTGCGGCCGAGGAAGCGCAGGGCCGTGGCGCCGGGCTGCATCAGCGCGTGCCGGGCCAGCTGGGTGATCCAGTTCTGGCGGCGGGACAAATACGGCTGTTCGACGTCATTGCGTCCCACGGCAGTGTCGATCCCGTCCATCGTGTGTCAGCTTGCGGCCACCGGGACGGTGAGACGGCGCGAAACGCCGCATCGCGTCCGAGAATTTATCGGGCCTAGGGCGGCGGTGTCATAGCGTCGTAGCAACAGACCCACTGAGCGGGAGGGAGTTGCAGGTTGGCGCGCAGGATGTTGACGTTCGAGGATCGAGCGGACATCGCGGTCGGGATCGAGTCGGGCTTGTCTGACACCGAGATCGCCGA
>CAIRCP010000157.1 GCA_903877095.1 uncultured Actinomycetes bacterium
ACCTGCCACCACGCTTACCCGCATCGGAGGGCATTACCGATTCGACAGCCGCCCAGAACTCATCAGAAATCACACCCATACGTGTCACCGCGAAATCGTCGCTGTTCAACACCTTTCAATTCGGGAGACACGCCCTAGCCGCGGGTCGCCGCCTTCGCCGCGGAACGATCCCGCAAGGACCCGTCGCTAACAGAATCACCGCAGCTTGTGATCCCGGAGCACCACTTTCGACGCGGTACAGTGCAGCCCATGACGGAAGTGTCCCGCGGCGCGCGAAGCCGGCGCGGCGACCGCGGAAGTGGCTGGCTCCTCCTCACTTCACTGCTGGTGCTGGCAATCGGCGCGAGTTCCACGCTGGTCTTTACCAACCGGGTCGAGTTGTTGCGGCTCGCCGTGGTCCTGGCGTTGTGGGCCGCCGTCTTGGCTGCCTTCGTCACCGTGATTTACCGGCGCCAGAGCGACCTCGACCGGGCCCGCGCCCGCGACATGAAATTCGTCTACGACCTCCAGCTCGACCGGGAAATCTCGGCCCGCCGCGAGTACGAGTTGTCGGTCGAATCGCACCTGCGCCGGACGCTGTCCCGGGAAATCCGAGCCGAGGCGGCCGACGAGATGGCCGGCCTGCGCGCCGAACTCGTCGCGCTGCGCTCGCAGCTGGAAGTTATGCTCGGCACCGATCTGGCTCCACGGCCGGCATTGGAGAGCGAGCGCATCGTGATTCCGATGCCGGCGGCACCGGGCCGGGTGGAGAGCAGGCGTGTCGTCGCCACCGAAGAGGTCTGGGCCGGCGCAGCCCAGGAGAGCCGAAGCGACGTTGACAGCCGGATCATCGACGTACGCGAGGAGCCGCTGGTGGAACCAGCCGACATTGCGGCGGCGGCGCCGCCCGCGGAGCATGTGTACCACCCGCAGGATTACCGGGGCAGTCACCGGCGCCCGCTTGAGGGAGCCGTCTACGCCCAGCCGGGCGTGACCGAGCCGGTCCCCGAGCCCGAACCCGTCGTCACCGAGTCCGTCCTCACCGAGACCGTCGTCCCTGAACCCGTGGTCACGGAGTCGCCCGAGACCGTCGTCCTTGAGGCCGTCGTCGACTCGGCCGCGACCTATGTTGTCGTTCAGTCGCCTGCGCCGCCGGAAGCACCGTGGCGCCCACCGGAGGTGCGCTTGGGCCGGCATTCGTCGGACGGCCAACCCGTGCCGGTCGACCCATACTTTGCCGCTGAGCAGGCACCCGAGCCGCCGCGCGGCCGGCACTGGGTGCCCGCGGACCGGGAGCCGGCGACGCCCGGCCGGCACCGTCCTCCCGAGGGGGCCGGCCCGGCCGAACCCGTCGCCGAACCCGTCGACGAGGAACCTCAGGGCCAGCATGCCGGCGGGCAGTCGTTTGCCGACCTGATGGCGCGATTCCAGGTCAACCCGCCCGCCAGCGGCGGCGGTCGCCGTCGGCGCGAGGACTGACGGGACTTCCCCACGCTAGACTCGACGCGACCGTCCGGTACCTTCGCTCAGGCCCGGAACGCACTGACATCAGCGAGGTCGTCTTCGGATGGGGACCCCCAACGGCTTGCGCCCTGCGCGACTCAAAGTGGGCATCATCTCGGCTGGCCGGGTCGGGTCCGCGCTGGGAGTCGCCTTGGAGCGCGCTGAACATGTGGTGGTGGCCTGCAGCGCCATCTCGGCGGTTTCGCGCCGGCTCGCAGAACGGCGCCTGCCCGACACACCGGTTCTCCCCGTTCCCGACGTCGCCGACAGCGCGGAGTTGCTGCTGCTGACCGTGCCCGACGCCGAGTTGGCTGGACTGGTTCGCGGTCTGGTCGCCACCGGGGCGGTGCGTCGCGGCACGATCGTCGCGCACACATCGGGAGCCAACGGGGTGGGCGTGCTGGCCCCGCTGGCGCAGCAGGGCTGCGTCCCGCTGGCCATCCATCCGGCCATGACGTTCACCGGCGCCGACGAGGACATCGTGCGGCTCGCCGAAACCTGCTTCGGGATCACCGCCGCTGACGAGGTCGGTTACGCCATCGCGCAGGCCCTGGTCCTGGAGATCGGGGGCGAGCCGTTCGGCGTCCGCGAGGACGCCCGAACGCTCTATCACGCTGCGCTCGCCCACGGCAGCAACCACGTCGTGACCCTCGTCGCAGATGCCCTGACCGCGCTGCGTGCGGCCTTGCAGGGGCAGGAGCTTCTCGGACAGGAGACGGTCGGCGACGCTCCCGGCGGCCTGGCGGAGAGAATCCTCGGCCCGCTGGTCCGAGCCGCCGTGGAGAACACGCTGCAGCGTGGGCAGGCGGCTCTGACCGGGCCGGTGGCCCGCGGCGATTCACTTGCGGTGAGAGCGCATCTGGATGCCCTGTCGGATGTGGATCCGCTTTTGGCGCAGGCATATTGCGCCGACTCGCTGCGAACCGCGCAGAGAGCGCATGCCCCGGAGGAGGTTCTTGCCGTGCTGTCCGACTGGTTGAAATTCGAAGGGCCGCAACGGTGAGCGACAAGGGCCCCCCGTTCAGCGCCGGGCAGCTGAACGTCTACCCCACACCGCACGCAGTGTCCGACGTCAGTCGGGCGCTGCGCCATACCGGCCGGCGCGTCATGCTGGTGCCGACCATGGGCGCGCTGCACGAAGGGCACCTTGCTCTGGTTCGGGCGGCCAAACGGGTTCCCGGAGCGGTGGTGGTGGTGTCTATCTTCGTCAATCCCTTGCAGTTCGGCCCACGGGAAGACCTCGCCGCCTATCCCCGCACATTGGACGCGGACCTTCAGATGCTCGGGGACGAGGGCGTCGAGATCGTCTTCACCCCGACACCCGCTGCGATGTACCCCGACGGTCCGCGCACTACCGTCCATCCCGGCCCACTGGGGGCGGAACTCGAAGGCGCTTCGCGGCCAACGCATTTCGCCGGCATGCTGACGGTCGTGCTCAAACTGCTTCAGATCATCCGGCCGGACCGGGCGTTCTTCGGTGAAAAGGACTACCAGCAGCTGGTTCTGGTCCGGCAGATGGTCGACGACCTCAACGTCGATGTGAAGATCGTCGGTGTGCCGACCGTCCGGGAGGCCGACGGCCTGGCGATGTCGTCGCGTAACCGCTACCTAAGTCCCGAGGAACGCGAACAGGCCAGCGCGCTGTCGTCGGCGCTACTGGCCGGGAGGTACGCCGCGGGCGGCGGCCCCGGTGCGGTGCTCGACGCCGCCCGCGCGGTGCTCGACGAGGTTCCCGCCATCGCCGTCGACTATCTGGAGTTGCGCGGGCCGTGGCTCGAGCCCGCCCCCGCCGTCGGACCGGCCCGGTTGCTGGTCGCCGCCCGGCTGGGTCGCACCCGCCTTCTCGACAACATCGCGATCGACCTGCCGGATGGAGCGCCGATGGCGGTTTCTGGTGAGTCGCCCGAAATGGCTTGGCGGAATTGATGTTTGCAGCGATGTTGGGCAGGAGGTGGAGGTTCGGTGCTGCTTGCCGTCGACGTCCGTAACACCCACACCGCCGTCGGTTTGATCTCCGGTTCCGGCGATCACGCGAAAGTGCTGCAGAACTGGCGGATTCGCACCGAACCGGAAGTCACCGGCGACGAACTGGCGCTGACTATCGAGGGACTCATCGGTGACGACTCCGAACGTCTCACCGGTGTGACCGGACTCTCGACGGTGCCGTCGGTGCTGCACGAGATTCGGGTGATGCTCGACCAGTACTGGCCCTCGATCCCGCACGTTCTGATCGAACCCGGTGTGCGGACGGGGATTCCGCTGCTGGTCGACAATCCCAAAGAGGTCGGTGCCGATCGGATCGTCAACTGCCTCGCCGCCTACGCCAGGTTCAAGTCTGCGGCGATCGTGGTGGATTTCGGCTCGTCGATTTGTGTGGACGTGGTTTCGGCCAAGGGCGAATTCCTGGGCGGGGCCATCGCGCCGGGTGTGCAATTGTCCTCGGACGCCGCGGCTGCCCGGTCAGCGGCGCTGCGCCGCGTCGAGTTGACCCGGCCCCGCTCGGTGATCGGCAAGAACACCGTCGAATGCATGCAGTCCGGCGCGGTGTTCGGGTTCGCCGGCCTGGTCGACGGTCTGGTGTCCCGCATCCGCGCGGACGTGGAGGGATTCGCCGGCAACGACGTCGCGGTGGTGGCCACCGGGCACACCGCGCCGTTGATGCTGCCCGAATGCCACACCGTGGAGCACTACGACAAGTACCTGACGTTGGAGGGCCTGCGGATGGTCTACGAACGCAACCAGGACGGCCAGCACCGGAGGGCAGGAGCGACGCGGCCCGGGAGATAGATTCGGCCGCCCGAAGGCCGACCGCTGAAACACCCGCCCCCGACCTTTAAGCTGGCACGCCGTGAGCGACGCTGACGCACCCGGTGGCCCGCAGGACGCGGCGCCCGGCGAACCGACCGATACCGCCGAGGGACGAGGCGGTGGAGGAGTGAGCCAATCTGACCCCGACTCCGAGGATGTGCCCGAGCAGTTCCGGATCCGGCAGGCCAAGCGCCAGCGCCTCCTCGACGGCGGTCGTCAGGCCTACCCGGTGGCGGTGCCGCGAACGCACTCGCTGGCGCAGATCCGGGCGAAGCATCCCGACCTGTCGGCCGACTCCGCCACCGGTGACATCGTGGGTGTCACAGGCCGGGTGGTGTTCGCGCGCAACTCCGGCAAGCTGTGCTTCGCCACCCTCCAGGAGGGCGACGGCACCCAACTGCAGGCCATGATCAGCCTGGCCGGGGCCGGTGCGGATGCGCTGGAGGCGTGGAAGGCCGACGTCGACCTCGGTGACATCGTCTTCGTCCACGGCGAGGTCATCAGTTCCCGGCGCGGTGAGCTCTCGGTGCTGGCCGATTCCTGGCAGATGGCGGCCAAGGCGTTGCGACCCCTGCCGGTGGCGCACAAGGAGATGAGCGAGGAAACCCGGGTGCGGCAGCGCTACGTCGACCTGATCGTGCGCCCGCAGGCCCGTTCGGTGGCCCGTCAGCGCATCGCCGTCGTCCGGGCGGTCCGCAATGCGCTGGAACGCCGCGATTTCCTCGAAGTCGAGACGCCGATGCTGCAGACCCTCGCCGGGGGAGCGGCCGCCCGCCCGTTCGTCACCCACTCCAACGCCCTCGACACCGACCTGTATCTGCGGATCGCGCCGGAGTTGTTCTTGAAACGGTGCGTGGTGGGCGGGCTGGAGAAGGTTTTCGAGCTGAATCGCAATTTCCGAAACGAGGGCGCCGATTCCACGCACTCCCCGGAATTCGCGATGCTGGAGACCTACCAGGCCTGGGGCACCTACGACGACTCCGCCACGATGATCCGGGAGATCGTCCAGGAGGTCGCCGACGAGGCGCTCGGCACCCGGCAGGTATCGCTGCCCGACGGCAGTGTGTACGACCTTGACGGACACTGGCCGTCGTTGCAGATGTACCCCTCGCTGTCGGAGGCACTCGGCGAGGAGATAACCCCAGCGACTTCGCTGGAATATCTGCTTGCAGTGGCTGAGCGCCTCGGCGTGGAGATTCCGCGGGACCGCGGATACGGCCACGGGAAACTTATCGAGGAACTGTGGGAACACACCGTCGGGGATGCTTTGTGGGCACCGACTTTCGTGCGGGATTTTCCCGTCGAGACGACCCCTTTGACGCGGGAGCACCGCAGTATTGACGGGGTCACCGAGAAATGGGATCTCTACATCCGCGGCTTCGAACTGGCCACCGGTTACTCCGAACTCGTCGACCCGATTATTCAGCGGGAGAGATTCGAGGCCCAGGCGCGCGCCGCGGCCGCTGGCGACGACGAGGCGATGGCCCTCGACGAGGATTTCCTGGCTGCGATGGAGTATGCGATGCCGCCCACCACCGGTACCGGAATGGGAATCGACCGATTGCTGATGGCGCTTACGGGGTTGTCAATTAGGGAGACGGTCTTGTTTCCGATTGTCCGCCGTCAGGGCTGAGCGAAGGTCACAACTGGTTCTTTTTCTTGTAATTCGGTGCGGAGTTATGGCACATTGGCGTCAGGCGCTAATGCGCTGACGATTCTCCTGCACAGAAGGACTACGCCAAGCATGGCCAAAAAAGTCACCGTCACCCTCGTCGACGATTTCGATGGCGACGGTCCCGCCGATGAAACGGTCGAATTCTCTATCGACGGTGTGAGCTACGAGATCGATTTGTCGGCCAAGAACGCGAAGAAACTTCGCGAGGATCTCAAACAGTGGATCGAGGCGGGCCGTCGCGTCGGCGGGCGCCGCCGCGGGCGGCCCGGGGCACCCACTGGTGGGCGCGGTGGCCGAGCCTCGATCGACCGTGAGCAGAGCGCGGCCATCCGGGAATGGGCCCGTCGTAACGGCCACAAAGTGTCCACCCGCGGCCGGATCCCGGCCGACATCATCGAAGCGTTCCACGCGGCCACCTGAGCCGTTCGGCCAGCCCGGCGCCGCCCTGTGGCGGTTCGTCACGCACTCGTCAGGACGGGTTTCGCTCCGCGCGAATCGCCGGAGGCAATAATCGGGAAACGAAAGTGGCGGTGTCATAGCGTCGTAGCAACAGACCCACTGAGCGGGAGGGAGTTGCAGGTTGGCGCGCAGGATGTTGACGTTCGAGGATCGAGCGGACATCGCGGTCGGGATCGAGTCGGGCTTGTCTGACACCGAGATCGCCGA
>CAIRCP010000158.1 GCA_903877095.1 uncultured Actinomycetes bacterium
ACCGACCACCAGCCCTACCTCGACGCCATCGCCGACGAACTCAACGACCGACCCCGAGCGATCCTCGGATTCCGCACCCCCCGAGAAGTCTTCACCAAACTCCTCACCGACTCCGTTGCTTCCACCGCTTGACACTGCCATGGCATTTTTTTACATTTTCATCGAAAACTGTAAATCTCTTTACACATCACCGCTGGATCGCGAGCAGGCAACGACAACAACGGGAAACAGCCGCCGGACGCAGATGGCTGTTTCAAACCGTAGCGGGGCGGGGTGGTGTCGTGAACCATCCGGGCGCTGGAATGGGCTGCGCGGCAGAACATCAGCCACGCACTGGCCCGGGTCCTGCTGATCGAACTGGCTCTGCTGGCCGGTGATGACTTCTCCTGTGTGATCTCGCTGCAGGTGCTGGCGGCAAGGACGTCGCGCGACCGGAACACGGGGCCACTGGCAAGGGTTCTTGCCTCAGGTGGCGCTGAAGACGATCGCGAACGATTCGGCGGTCTTGACCCCGGAGGAGTTGGTGGCGGTCAGCACGATCTTGACCGATTTGGTGCCGACCGGGGCCTTACCGGAGATCTGTCCGGTCGCGGCGTTGAAGGTCAGCCATGACGGCAGGGCGGCGCCGCCGGGCAGGGTGGCGGTGTAGGTCATGGACTCCCCGAGCGGGTCGACGAAGGTGTTGGCCGGCAGGGTGAAGCTGAACGCTGTTGCGGCCACGGCCTTTTGGTCGGCGGTCTTGTTGGCGAGCACCGGCGCCGGTTCCTTGAACACGATGTTGAAGGACTCGCTGGTGTGCAGGCCGGAGGTGTTGGTGGCGGTGATGGAGACGCGGGTGGAGGTGGTGCCCGCCGGGGGGGTTCCGGTGAACTGCCCGGTCGCGGTGTTGAACGACACCCACGACGGCAGCGCGGCTCCCCCGGCTAGCGTGGCGGCGTAGGTCACGGTCTGACCCTGCGGGTCGACGAAGGTGCCGGCCGGCAGGGTGAAGGTGAGGGCCTGTCCGTTGGTGAAGACCTGCTCGGTGGTCTTGGCGGCGAGTTGCGGGGGCTGCAGGAAGTCGCTGCTGAGGTAGGTCCTCGACATTCCGGTGTTCAGCGCGGCGAGGGCGTCGGGGACGGTGTTCTCCCGCGCGCCGTTCTGGTTGAGCTGATAGAGCACCCCGTTGATGATGGCGGTGGGGAACGGCAGGTGCGAGAGGACGTTGTCGTCGAACAAATCCGTGATCGCCTCGCGCCCGTTGTTGAGTCCGCCGCCGATGTAGAGGGTCTGGCCGTCGACGGTGTTCTGGAAGTCGGTGGTGTATCCGGCGTATCGGGTGATGCCGGAGTTGTTCAGCCCGTGGCCCTGCATGCCGAGTTCTTCCAGAGTCGCGTTGCCCTGCAGGATGTTTGCGGTGGCCAGGTACTGCGGCTGGGTCAGCGGGCCGGTGAGGTCCACACCGGCCCCGACCATCGCCGCGTACATCGCGTCGAACTGGCGTTGGACGTCTTGGCGGTCGGTCACCAGCTGGTCGGCGGTGAGGTTCTTCAGCCCGGTGTTCTCGAAGACCGCTTCGGCGTTGCCCTCCAGGCGCTGGATGTCGTTGAGGGATGCGCCCGAGCCGGCCTTCATCGTGGCGTAGTCGGCCTTCCACTCCACGGCCAGGTCGGCGGTCGTGGTGTAGAGGTGCGTGGTCGGGTCGGCAACCCAGGTGTGGCCGTTGGTGGTCACCGACCCGGCGGCGGTGGTCCCCAGGATCGTGGTGAACGAACCGGCCGCACCCAGGGTGATCGGCAGGACCACGGTGGTGGTGGCCGCGGCGGGTGCCGGGGTGGCGGCCGCGGCTGCGACCGTCCCGGTGACGCCGCTGGGCATCGTCACGGCCTGCTGGCTCTGGCGACGGCCGAGCACCTGCAGCGCTGCGGCCTGAATGACATCGCCCAGCGGGCCGGTGGACAGGCCGAGGACCGCAGCGGCACCCGAGAGCGGGCCCGCGGCCGTGGCCGGCAGCGCGGTGGCACTGGCCAGGGCGGCCGGGTCGGCCGGCTGCGCGGCGGGAGTGAGGACCACCGCGGCCACCGCGGCCGCGGGCACCGGCACCGACGCTGCGGGGGCCGGGGCTGCCAGGACCGCCGCGGCAGGCACCGCGACCGCTGCCGCCGGCGCTGCGGTGGCGATGACGGCCGGCGCGACCGCGAGGGGCGGGGTGACCGCGGCAGCGGCCGGGGTATCGGCGAGTGCCGGCGGCGGGAGCGTCGATGCCGAGGGGATCGGCGCGGCCTTCGAGACGGCCGCTTTCGCCGCGGCGGGGCGTGGTGTGGCGGTGACCACCGCGCTGGGCGTCGCCGAATTGACCTCCGCGGTGGCCGTCGCCGAATTGCCCACCGCCGCAACGCCACTGACGGCCCGACCGCGGACCGCCGCGCCGTGGGCGGCGGGACCCGACGCAGAGGAGGTGCTCGTGCCGGGCCCGCGGTTGGTGGCGGTGCCGTCCGCTACGGCGCACGGGGTCAGCAGAGCAGGCCCCATGCCCAGGAGCACCGCCGCCGCACCGATGTGAACGCCGAGCATGAACGGACTGCGGCGCGGCGCGGGATCGGCTCCGCCGGAGCTCGTGCCCGGTCCTGCGCGGAATGTCCGGTATGCACCCATCTCGTCAACCCTTTTCTCTCCGACACCGTGGGACTCCCATCGTCGATTCGTCACGGGGTTGTCAGACAGGGACTTTCGGCCCCTCCCCCGCGCCGTAAGGCCTACGGCGGGCCGACAGGCAAGGGAGAGAACCTGCAGTGTCCCGCTGACCGCCCGCCGGTGCCGGTGTAACACGGTGTAGCGCTATGCTACACAGCATCCCGTGGCGAGGTAGTTCTTCACGGCGACCTGCGCCACGCGAGTTTCAGCAGAAATGCGCCGTCGGGATGGGCGCGCATGCCAAACACCGACCGCTCACAGTCGGGGTCTAGCAGCACTAGCTCGCGTAACACGGCTGCGGTCGTGGGCGCTGAGGATGACTTCGTCGACGTCACCGGCAACGCTGAGCCGGCGGCGGCGCAGGTGGTTAGGGGGTGTCTGCCACAGACAACCTGCTAAACAACGGCTCTATTAGGACGAGGCCTTTGAAAATTGCAGATGAAACCGCGCCCGGTGGGCTCGGCCAGGCCCCCACCCAAGTCGCGCGGACTACGCTTAGTGCAATAAGCGAATCTGAGCCCAGGGGGTTGCGATGCAAGACCGTGCTGAAAAGCAGACGCAGAGCGACGACAAGGCCGGCGGCGACGGCATCCTGCCGGATAAGCAAATCCCGGACTCGGTCGATGTGATACGCCGCCGCGAGACGGAAACGCGATGAGCGCCCTAGTCGCGCAACTGCAATAGTGCAACAAGCGAATCTGAGCCCAGGAGGTTGCGATGCAAGACCCAACTAAAAAGCAGGAGCAAACCCAGAGCGAGGACAAGACCGGCGGCGACGGCATCCTGCCGAACAAACGAATCCCGGACTCGATCGATGAGGTACGCGCGGACCAGACGAAGTCTACGTGGGGGGGAGAAAGTGGCCTCGCCGCCGATTGAGAGAGGCACGCACTACGCGGCTTTCATCGAGGCCGAACTAACTCGCGAGATCGCACGTCGCGATTCGCTGAATACCCGAGCACTTGCAGCGTTGACCGCTTCAACGGGCCTTGCAACCTTGGTGCTAGGTCTTTTCGCGGTGGTGATCGGCAAGGACGCCACCATCAAGGATTTCGCAAAATACTCTACTTTGGCAGCCATTTTGGCGTTGCTCGCGTCAGCAGTGTTCGCAGTCCTAGCGGTGAAGCCGAAGAAGGCTTACGTGACAGGCGTGAAAAGCTTGGAAGCCATCCTTAGCGAGGATTACTGGGCCATGTGGGAGCCACATGCACGGTGGCAGACTTCTTCCCTGGTTATTGCCGAAATTGAGCGGCTGAGACCGGAGACCACCAAGCGCGGTAAGCGACTCGTCGCCTCCGCGGTTCTACAAGTGGTGGCCGTAGCCTGTTTGGCCGCGAGTGCGAGTGTCGTGGTCTTCTCTGCGCCTGACAACAACCTTCACGCGGACGACAGCCACCACATCACGCCGGCTCCCTCGGTTTGGCCCTGACCTACGAAATCCGCGAGGGTGGTCATCGTCGGCGCTGAGGGTATCGCCGGGCGCCCTCATCAATCTGAGCCCGGCGCAACCACTTCCGCACGGTCTCCGCAGTAACGATCCCCAGCAGCCGGGCCAATCGAGCCAAAAGATGACGGCATAAAACCCGAACGGCTGTGTGTCAGTGGCGGCGTTCGCCTCCTGTTCGAAATACGGCACCGCGAGGTCCGCGCACCCAAGAGTCCGCTCTGATGGCACTCATCGAAAGCCCGCACCGGTGTTTGCCGGAATTCCTCACCTATGAGCGGGCGTCAGCGTAGCGGTTGGCAGATTCGGGTGGTGCCGCGGCGTAGGGTTGGCGGTGTCATAGCGTCGTAGCAACAGACCCACTGAGCGGGAGGGAGTTGCAGGTTGGCGCGCAGGATGTTGACGTTCGAGGATCGAGCGGACATCGCGGTCGGGATCGAGTCGGGCTTGTCTGACACCGAGATCGCCGA
>CAIRCP010000159.1 GCA_903877095.1 uncultured Actinomycetes bacterium
ATCTGCGGACGGATCCTTCTCCATCGCCGCGACCCCAACGGTCACGGATGAAAGCGATCCTCCGGGCCGCTACCAGATCCCCGCACCCCTGCTACCAGATCGATACACAGGCGCTACCAGAAGCGCCGACTAAACAGCCGGGTGCGCACCAGCAGCCGGCAGCGATCCTCCCAACGCGGAATGACGTGGAACGACCACACGCCGTCCAGCGGCGGCTGCATCTGCAGCACGATGGTCTGTCCGTCGACCAACTGCACGACCGGCATGGCCAACCCGTCTTTCAGCCCCATCCAGCCGGGCGGGATCAGCCGGATCACGTCTCCGAGGGCCAGGTTCTGCCACTCCGGGTGGATGCGGTCGGCATTGCGATTCTTGATCCCGGCCAGGTTCTCCAGCTTCTCGTAGCTGTACATCCCGGCCCGGTCGTGGCCCATCTGCACCAGCCACGGCCACACGTCGGCGGCCGGGGCATCGATGAAGATCCCCTCGGTGGTCTGCGCCGCGGGCTGGCCGACGAGTTCATCGCCGGGCAGCGGCGTCTCGCACTCCTCCTTGGTGGTCCCCCAGTTGCGGAAATACTGACGCGCCGCATATAGCCCGGCGCTAGCGACTGCGCTGCCGACTAACCCCATCCACATGGCACCAGTCTTACGCACCGCAGTGCCCGGACGCGAGGGCTCACCAATCACCCAAGCCAGTAGGTCAGCCCAACATCAGCTGGGAATCACCGACAGTACTGGGTTCGGAACGGCCGTGCTCGTTCTCGGCAGAGTCACCGTCAGCTTGTTGATATCCACTCCCCAGATCACGGCGTTGTTCTGGAACATCGAGGTGTTGCCGACGATCTGCAGGGTCAGGCTCGACGGAGACGAGGGCGCGGTGTAGGCGATGTTGTCGATGGCGAACGCGTCGATCGTGTGCGTCTTGCCGTCGAGGGTGATCGGGATGGGGGTGTTGAGGTTCCCCAGCACCTGGCCGGTGGCGTTGTCGACGATCTGGGCGTAGACCGCCTTGGCATTTCCGATTCCGGAGTAAGTGAAGCTCACCTTCGGCGCACCGACGATGTACCCGGAAGCGGGGGTGATGGGGATCTCAACATTGACAGCATTCTTGGCCTTGGTGGCAAAGACCTGATTCAGCGGGAATTGGCAGGCCAATGAGATGGACTCGCAGACCGCCCCGGCGGCGTCTTTTTGGGTCAGCGGACCCGACATACTGGTGAACGAGTTGATCCGGCCACCGGTGATCGTGCTGACAACGATCGGCGGCGTGTCCTGGAACTCCGCGGTCCACGGCATGTACTTCGAAGCCAGACCCGTTCCAGTTTGATCCCACCACTGGAACGGTTCCACCGCGTCGAGCACCTTGTTCAACACGATATTGGGGATGAGAAGGCCCTTAATATAATCCTTGGTGTACCTGTTCACCCAGAACAGGTTCTCCACAAACATCGCCCCGTTTTGCACTTCCTGCTGATCCAGGGTTTGGGTCGTGCAAACGCCGTGGCCGCCGCAGAACCAGATCACCTTGACCAGATCGGCGTTGTCGCCGCTGAAGAACGGGTTCTGTTCAAGTTGAGTCTGGGCGTTGTCGAGAGCATGCTGCAGCGGGAACAACCCGTCGATGATGCCTTGGTCATACATCGTGGGGATGTTCAGCTTGGTCAGCAGCGAGGTCGGCCCGACGCTGGACAGAACCGCCTGTGCGGTCTCACTGATGGAGCCGAACAACACGCCGGCGATGAGGCCCTGGGTAATTTGGGAGTTGATCCGGTCGAGCGACGACGCGCCAGAGAGAAGCAGCGCCCCGACGAGATCGATCGCCCACGCCGTCTTGAATACCTTATTCGGGTAGAGGGCGTCATTGAGGGAGTTCCAGGCGATCGAGGGCACGATCGACCTGATCCGCGGGTCGACGGTCGTCATCTGGATGCCGCCACCATACGAGCCGCCCATCATCGCGACATCCGGCTTGCCGCCCTCGTTGAGCAGCGGGGTGTTGGTGTTGGCCCAGTCGATCAGCGCGGAGACGTCCCGGCCCTCGTAGAACGGATTGTCACCCTGCAAGATGCCGCCAGAGGCCCATTCACCCCGCGGATCCCAGGTGATCACATTGAACCCGAGCGGAAGTGGCTTATTGTTGTACGAGAAAAGCGGCCCTTGGCCCCGCATCAGAGCAAGGCCGGGAACTGAGCCGGCCGCCTGGATGATGCTGTACGGGTCGGTCGCACCCGCACCTCCGAAACCTGGGCCGTTGAAAATCGTCGCCTGCTGGTTATTGAGGTCCGGAAGTAACGACCCTTCCGAGGCGGGGAAATAATTCATGCTGATCAGCGTGCCGTCGAACGAGGTCACCTTGTAGGTGTAGGCCACCTGCTTGGTGGCGGGCACCAGTTGACCGACGTTAACCGAGATCGTTTGGCTCACCGAGGCGCCGATCAGGGGCGCCAGCAGGTCGCCGATGAACGGCGTCTCCTGCATCAGCTTGATGATCGGAGCGGCGATCAGCCCGACCAGCGGGATGCCGGTGATGGTCTGATCGAACTTCGTGCTCTCACTGACCCGGACCGTGAAGTCCTGCGTCCCGGTCGGGGTGGGGAATTTCGTCGGATTGGCCGGATCGATCCAGGTGGCGTACGGAAGGAACGTGTAGCTGCCGGTACCGCCTCCTGGCAGTTCCGCCGGAACATTGTTCAGGGTGGCCTTGCCGCCATCGGGCGATCCGACGAGGGAATAGACCAGCTTGCAGTCGTTGCCCACAAGTCCGCACCCGCTGCCACTGGTGACGTTGAGGTTGCCCTGCAGAACGCCGTCGTAATACGTAGTCACCGGGGCCAGCGTCAGACCACTCGAGGCCGTCGCCGAGGAGGTGACCAGGGCCGACGGCGAGTCGGTGGCGGCGGCGGACGCGGTGGTCTCGCGCCGGATGAAGGAAGCCAGGACCAGGTCGGACAGGGCCGAGTCGACCGGCCCCGACGGGTCGTTGCCGGCGCCGTTGGAGCCGTCGCTGCCGGTGGCGTAGGCGATGACCTGAATGCCGTCGGCGGGAGCGGTCTCCGGTTGGGGTTCTGCGATGACGACCGATGGAACCAGATCCTCGAATACCGGCGCAGGGTCGTCGATGACAGGGTCGGTCGCGATCTTGATGACAGTTTCGTCCACAGCCGGGGCCGGGCCTTCGACGGGCTCCGGAGCGACCTCGACCACGACGGCGTCCGGCTCGGGTGCGGGCTCCACGGCCTCCGGTGCCTCCACCGCCGCGGCGAGCGCGGCCACCGAGGCGGTCACCGCAGCAGGAGGAGCGCTGTTGCGCGCAGCATCGGGGACCGGATCGACGGGCGGTTCTGCTTGAACACTCTGTCCCCGCGCGACGGCGGCGGTCGCGCCGCCCGGAGTCGCGACGCCGGCGCCGCGATGGCCACGGGTCGGAGCATTCGACGACGAGCCGGAGTCACTCCCCCCGGACGCGCCGGTGTCTCCCCCGCGGTCCGCCCAGGCGACCGCGCTTCCGGAGAACATGGCCGCGCCAACCCCGAGGGCCACCGCCAATCCGCCAACTCGACCGACGAAATTCGATGCGCCCATAGCTTCCTCCAGGAGTTTTCGGTAATTCAAAGCAAACATTAGATCGACGGGGCCTGTTCTTAGGCCGTGTTCATAAATGGGCAAAGGGTATTTTCTAGGCTGCCCCTGGAGACCACGCGCCGCCGCCGCCATTAGGCGGGGCGGAAGGTGAGTGCCGCACCGTTCATGCAGTAACGCAGCCCGGTCGGTGGGGGACCATCGTCGAAGACATGGCCGAGGTGACTTCCACACTGGCGGCACAGGACCTCGGTGCGCGACATTGCCAGCGAGCCGTCGACGCGTTCGATGATGTCTCGGTGCCCCCGGCGCGCAGGACGTTGTATTGGGCCGGGGTCAATCGTTGTCGCCATTCCGCATCGGTATAGTTGACCGCAAAGGTGTCAGTCGAGGTGTTCGGCGGTGGGCTGGCTCCAGCGAGGCTCCCCCATGAGCCGTACCCGGCGGTCACACCGAGCAGAGCTGTGCCGAGGAGCACGTGTCGCCGGGTCAATGTCGACTGCGGCTGTTGATGCCTACGGGGCATAGCGGGTCAGACGGCCGACCCGTTGCCGCGCTCGGCGTCCACCCACTCCGGAACACCCAGACCCGCGGCCTGCAGCCGCTCGCGGATCTGCGCGAGGTCGATCTGGTAGCCGCCGCGCCATGGCCACACCCGGCCAATCGCCGCGACCACATCGTTGTAACGCACGCCGGCCCGGCTGACCGGGACGGCGGTCCCACGAAGCCGATGAACGCCGCGCACCACCGCCCGCACATCCCACCGGGTTGACCAGGTGAGGGTCGGTGTCGCCCAGGTAGTCGTGGTGGAACTCCAGGCGGTGCGGGATCGAGGTGTCGACCGGGTCGACGAAGTCGTACGCCAAAGGGAACTCGATCGAGCCCATCGCCGGTGATCCTCTCCATCCGCGGTCTGGAATGGCGCCGGAAGCCAGGCACACATGGGCAGGGCGTCCCGGTTGACCGAACCATAGGACGCTGGAGGGGCCAGTGGCTAGGAATCGCGCAGATGTCACACACCGGTTAGTTGGTTCAGCCCCGCCCCGCCCCGCCCCGCCCCGGCCCGGGCCGTGCGGCCGGCCGCCGACGTCGTGGGTACTGTCTGCGAATATGACCGTCGGAGAACGAATGTCGCATTCCACCGGGCCGGTCGGCTGAGAGTGCCTTCCGACGATGGACAACTCATTGGGGGCTAGGTGGAACCGCCTGGCTGATGAGAGCAGGCGACAGGTCGATCCTGAACAGTTACCGTTCCCAACTCCGGCGCAATTGGATCTGTTGAAGGCTGCGCTGCTCCCCGCAGAGCAAGCCGCACCCGCGTGGCGGCGGTGGAAGGGTAGCGGCCTCGAACTTCAAACGGTCACCGATGACGCATCCTTTCGCGTGTTTTCCCAGCTCTGGGCCAACCGCGAGGCGGCGGGGATTGATGCAGAAGACTTGCCGATTCTCAAGGGTGTGTACCGAAGAACAATCGCCTACAACGCGGCGACTCTCGCCGGCGGCCTGGAAGTGGCCCAACTTCTCGACGACGCGCGGATCCCCGTGCTGTTCATCAAAGGAGCCGCGTTGATCGCGATGGGCGAGGGCCGCCTAGGAGTCTGCTGAACAATCCGGTAGTGCACGGCAGTGTCAAGCGGTGGAAGCAACGGAGTCGGTGAGGAGTTTGGTGAAGACTTCTCGGGGGGTGCGGAATCCGAGGTCGCTCGGGGTCGGTCGTTGAGTTCGTCGGCGATGGCGTCGAGGTAGGGCTGGTGGTCGGTGATGTCGATGCCTTTGGGCAGGTACTCGCGGATCAGGCCGTTGGTGTTCTCGTTGGTGGGTCGTTCCCACGG
>CAIRCP010000160.1 GCA_903877095.1 uncultured Actinomycetes bacterium
CCAAAATCCGCCTGCTCACCCGAATCGCCTTCGGATTCCGATCCCCAGACGCCCTCATCGCCCTGGCCATGCTCGCCCTCGGCGGCCACCGCCCCGCACTACCCGGCCGAAAAACCACCCACGGATAAGTCAGGAGAGCCACATTTTCGACAAGATAGTTGTTCTCCATCAGCCATGTCACACTGAGCCGCTCCGGCGGATTTTGCTCTGCCGGAATGTACTTCGACTCAAGCCAGAATTGCGTCGCGAGCCCCGGCTGTCCGAACCAGCCGAAGATCGGCCCGACGTCCGCCGCGAAAGGCTTTGTCACGCAGTACACGTGATAGTTGGCTTCCGGTGTCCCGTCCGGGGTGTTGAGATTCTCCGGCCGCAGTGCCCCCATACCGAACGGTGTTCCCGCGATGGCCAGGAAGCTACCGCCGGAGTACCCGAACCGGTCCAGGCGCATCCCCGCCGGCAAGGTGCGCTGCTTCTCGTTGGGCGCGCCCCACGGCGGGCCCATTTTCAGGTTGAACCCGTCTTCGGCGCCGGGGCCGGGTTGTAGGGGTCACCGCACCCCTGCGCCTGTGCCGTCGGCGGCGTGATGCCCGCGATGAGTAATGTCAGCGCGGCGGTGGCCAGCGATCTGAATTTCATGGCCGGATCGTACGCAACATCGCTCTTAGATCGAACCCGGTGTCTGCAGCTTGTAACCCCGGTCGATGACGTCCTCGGGCAAAGGCTGGCTCTCTTCGTCAGGGATCATCACCTCGATGTAGGCCGCACCGTCGTGCGCCTCGATGTCGACGAGCACCGTCTCGAGTTCGGCGACCGTGGAGACTTTGGCGGTCAGCCAGTCCCGGCAGCCGAACGCCTCCGGCAGCAGGCGGTAGTTGACCGGGGCCAGGTCGTCGTAGTCATGCCCGCGTTCGCTGATGACGTCCTCGATGCCGTAGAGGCCGTTGTTGAGCACGAAGATCCGTGGGGCGATGCCGTAGCGACCCATGACGGCGATCTCGTTGAGCGTCATCTGATGCGACCCGTCGCCGGTGACCAGCCAGGTGCGGCCTGACGTCTTGGCCAGTGCCACACCGAGGGTCGCCGGTGTGGCCCAGCCGATCGACCCCCACATGCTCTGTGACTCGGCGCTCACACCGGCCGGTAGCCGCATGCCGTTGAGGTGAAGCATCGCGGTGCCGGTTTCGATCAACACCGTGTCGCCGGGCTTCAGGCGTCGCTGCAGGCGCGGGTAGAAGTTGGCCGAGCAGGTGGGGTCGTCCGCGGAGCCGGTCAGCTCCAACTCGCCGTACTCCGGCAACTCCGGCAGTGGGCGGCTTTTGACCTTCCTGAGCAGCGCGTCGAGGACGTCGTCGATGGCGACGTTGAGGTAGACGTCGGTGCCGCTGCGTATCCAGTTGTCGTGGATACGGATCGCCCGGCTGCCGTCCAGGACGGCGCTCCACAGGCCGGTGTTGAGTTCGAACAGCTGCACACCGCCGATGTCGAGGATCAGGTCGGCGTCCTCGACCATGTCGCGGACAGCCGGAGGGTGCGAGACCGCTCCGGAGTACAAACCGATGTACTGCGGCAGGGACTCGTCGACCGCACCCTTGTCGTTGGGCGTGAGCGCGACCGGGATGTTGGCCTTGGTGAGCAGCTTCACCGCCTTGTCGGCGACGCCGTAGTGCTTGGCGGTTTTGGTGACGGTGGCCACCGGCCGTTGTGCCGCAGCGATCTTCGACGCGATCGCGGCGACGGCCGCGGCCAGTTCGGTCGGGTCGCTGGCTTGGCGTTTGACCTTGTCCAGCGGCCGTCCCCGCACCGGCCTGCCCATGGCCGGCATCAGGCCGTTGGCCTGCGAAATCACGATGTAGGCCGGCATGGACTGGCGCAACGCCTCGCGGATCACCCGTTCGAGTTCATCGATGCAGTTGTCCGGGGTCAGCACCGCCGACACGCAGCAGGCCGCCGCCGAGATCGCTTGGAAACGGTCGTATCGGGTGTCGCCGAGATTGTGGTGGGTAATGAGGCCCAAGTGCTGGATGCGCTCGCTGGGCATGCCCACGATGTGGAAGACCGGAAGGCGGTGGGCTTTGGACCCCATGACACCGTTGAGTGCCGACAACTCTCCGACGCCGTAGGTGGTCGACAGGATCGCCGCACCCCGGATCCGGGCGTATCCGTCTGCGGCGTAGGCGGCGTTGAGTTCGTTGGCGCATGCCACCCAGCTCAGGCCTTCGACGGTTTCGACCGCGTCATCGACGGAAAAGGCGTAGTCCCCGGGAACCCCGAAGACCTGATCGATGCCCAGCGCGGCCAGGCGGGTCAGGGTGTACTGCGCAACAGTGGGCTGGCTCACGGGGGTGATGTTCCCACATAAGTGAATCCGCCACGCCAGGCTGGCGATAGCCTGGTCCCGACAGTCAGAAGGACCAGTTAAGGGAGACGTCATGGCCAGTCCCACACCGGCCGCTCGGCGCCGCCGGGTGGTGATCATCGGCTCCGGCTTCGGGGGCCTGACCGCCGCCAAGGCCCTCAAGCGAGCCGACGTCGACGTCACACTGGTGGCCAAGACCACCAGCCACCTGTTCCAGCCGCTGCTCTACCAGCTGGCCACCGGCATCCTGTCGGCCGGCGACATCGCGCCCACCACCCGGCTGATCCTCAAGCACAACAAAAACTGCCAGGTGCTGCTCGGCGAGGTCCAGAACATCGACCTGGAGGCCAAGACCGTCACCTCCAAATTGATGACGATGGAGACGGTGCTGCCGTTCGACTACCTGATCGTGGCGGCCGGCGCGGAGCAGAACTACTTCGGCAACGACCACTTCGCCACCTTCGCCCCCGGGATGAAGACCATCGACGACGCCCTGGAGGTGCGCGGGCGCATCCTAGGCGCGTTCGAGGCGGCCGAGGTCACCACCGACCCGTTCGAGCGCACCCGGCGGCTGACGTTCGTGGTCGTCGGCGGCGGACCCACCGGCGTGGAGTTGGCCGGCCAGATCGTCGAACTGGCCCAGCGCACCCTGCCCGGGGCGTTTCGCACCATCGACCCGGCCGAGTGCCGGGTGATGCTGTTCGACGGATCGCCGTTCGTGCTGTCGCCGATGGGGGAGAACCTCGGCATGAAAGCCCAGCGCAGGCTGGAGAAGATGGGCGTGGAGGTGTACCCCAACTCGGTGGTCACCGACGTCGACTACATGGGCATCAACGTCAAGAACAAGGAGACCGGCGAGGAACGCCGCGTCGAGTGCGCCTGCAAGGTGTGGTCGGCCGGGGTGGCGGCCAGTCCGCTGGGCAAGATGATCGCCGACCAGTGCGAGGGCACCGAGGTCGACCGGGCCGGCCGAGTGGTCGTCGAACCCGACCTCACCGTCAAGGGCCACACCGACGTCTTCGTCGTCGGCGACATGATGGCAGTGCCGAAAGTGCCGGGTGTCGCGCAGGGCGCCATCCAGGGCGCCAAGTACGCCACCAGGATCATCAAGAACGACCTCAAGGGCCGGGACAACCCCGCTTTCCGCGAACCGTTCAAGTACTGGGACAAGGGGTCGATGGCGACTATCTCCCGGCACAACGCCGTCGCCCAAGTCGGCAAGCTGGAGTTCGGCGGGTATGTCGCTTGGCTCGCTTGGCTTTTCCTGCACCTGCTGTACCTCGTCGGCTTCAAGAACCGCGTCGCCACCCTGTTCAGCTGGATCAACACCTTCACCTCGCACAGCCGCGGCCAGCTGACCACCACCAGCCAAATGGTCTACGCCCGGCTGGCGCTGGAACTCATGGAGAAGCAGAACCACGAGAATGCGGCCGAGATGGAACGCGACGCACTGCAATTGGAGCGCGAAGCCACCCACGGCGTCGCCTGAACCGAGGCCCGCGGGCCGACATGGTTCCGCGAGGTCTTACTGCCATAGCGCGCACCCCTCCCAGCCGGTAGCGTTCGCTCTAGGGAGGCGACCCATGACGCACAAGCCCACTAAGACCGAAGAACGACAGCGCGAAGAAAACTTCTTCGAGAGATGCCTTCGCGAGCATGGTCAGCTGGCCGACGAGGAGTGCACCGAGTTGCCCGCGGGCGCGACGCACCAGATCACCACCAATGAGAAGGGTGAGCGCGAGGTCACCCGAAAGCGGTTTTCGGCCTTCTGAAAGCCTGGCCGGCCTTACTGGAAACCAGGCAGCCCGCAGGCGAACCGGATCCGCTGTAGTTCCTTCTTGGCCCCGCGCTTCTTCACCGCGTGCGTGGTGCCCAACCCGGGGCGCGACTCACTCGCCGCCACCGCACCCTTCACCGCCCTCGCAGCATCGTTGAAGTAGATCTGGTTGTTGCGCAGCAGGCTGCCGACGAAGTCGAGCACCTCCGCGGCCGGGGCGCCGGAGCGCGGCGCCGCCATCAGCGCCGCCGACCCGCCCGAGCTACCCACCAGGGCGACGGTGTCGACCGCGGCCGTCACACCTTCGAGGCACGGAGCCACCTGGTCCAGCGCCACCTCGCCCTGCAGCGTGACGCTGGCCATCGATGTGCCACCCAGCTCAACCATGTTGACTGTGGCCGGTTTCCGGCTGCCTGCGGCGAACCGCCCGCGCAGATCCTGGATCGTCGACTCATCGACGGTCACCGCGCCGCGGCGGACTTTCGGTGACGCCCCGGCCAACGCCAGCTCCGCCGCCAGCAGCGCCTCGGCGCCCAGGGCCAGGCCGTGGTTGGCGAACGCCTGCCGGATCAGGTCCCGGTGCGACCCGCCGTACAACTGCTGGTCGGCCAGCACCATCGACCGGCCGACTGCCCGGAAGAAGCGGGGCACGGCGGGAGCACTGCGGGCGGCCTCGTAGAACAGCGCCGCCGCGGTCTTGGTCGCGTTCCAGAGGCCGGTCTGGGTCAGCTTGCCGGACTGCAGGAAGATCGCCCGCAGCACGTCGTAGAAACAGCCGCTCATGATCCGGGCGATGCTGTGCACCTCGGCGATCATCACGTTCGGTCCGCCGGTCTTCGGCATGGTCTCGGGCAGTTGCCATTTGAACGTGTTCAGCGCCCGCCGCGGCTGCGACGCGGAGAAGCCCGCTCCGTAGAACCGGCGGATGGCGGCCGACAGGTCCTCGGCGGTGGCTTCGACGAAATTCGGGGTGTCCAGCTTGGGAGAACGGGCCAGCAGCGCGTCGCGGGTCTTGCGGTCGTGCAGTGCGGTGACGATGGCCGTCACGTCGCCGAACGCTTCGTGGAAGCCACCGACTTCCAACAGGTTCACTCCCCACAGATCGGGGCGCAGCGCATCCAGGATCGCGTGGCCGGCCTCATGGGCGACGACATCGGTGCTCGCACCCGAATAGATCGTCGTGGCTGCCTTTGTCGCATGGAAGAACGACAAGGTTTCCCGGTCGTAGTAGGCGTTGAGGTCTTCCCCGGCGTCGTAGCGCAACAACAGCGACGCCGGGTCGCTGGCCTCCTGCGACCAGGAGGTCAACGGCGTGCCGAGCACCGCCTCCCATGCCTCGATCGCCAGGATCGCTGCTTGCCGGGCCTGCCAGGCCACGAACTCCGGGGTCCCCTCGGGATAACGGGCCGGCGCGATACCGCCGGTCAGGGCGATGCCCGCCCGGCCGACCGGCCGATCGGCCTTGGGGGTGACTCGCCGCATCGGCAGGATGTCCACGGTCAGTGGGTCGTTGGGAATGAAGTTGATCATCGCGGCGCTCCGCCCCTTTGCTTGCGTCCAATACGGCGGTGCCGCCGGTGTGAATTCACCGTAGCCGCCCCGTCTGACGTTGATGGTCGATCGAAGCCAGGCCGGGATGGTGTCGTTTCCCGTCTTAACCGAACCGGTCCCGTCTTAACCGAATCGGTCCCGTCTTTACCGAACCGGTCCCGTCTTAACCGAACCGGCCGATCGCGTCCGACGCTCGCCGCCAGGTTCGGCGGCGGTGTTCGAAGGTCGCGCCGATCCACATCAGTGCCACGCCGATCACCCCGATGGTGATCCACCGGGGCAGGCGCACGATGTCGTCACCCCACTGGTAGATCGCCAGGATCAGCAGGGCGGCGGTACCGATGCCCAGCGGAGCCTGCAGCCGTCCGGCCGCGCCGGCAACCACCGTCGCGAACGCCAGTGCGGCTGCGATGATCAGCCGGGTCGCGTCGTCGTCGGCCAGTCCCAGCAGCAGCGTCGGACCGATTCCGAGCACCAGGGCCGGCCCCAGCGTGATCCACGACCGGCCCCGGCCGGACCGCCACCCGAGCAGTCCCGCGCCGAGTGCTATCACCGCGGCGGGGGCGGTGTAGGCCTCGACGACGCTGACGTGCCCCGCCACCAGCCATGCCCACACAGCAGCGAGTGCCAGAGCGCCGGCGGCGACGGCGTACATGGTTCGCCGGTCGGGTCGCAGGGCGGCGATCACCGCCACCGGCACCAGCGCGGTCAGCGCCCCGGCCAGCCACGGCGTCGACAGGCTGGCGACGCCCAGGGCGGAGATCGCCGTCAGTGCGCCGACGGCCTCGATCGTTACGCCCATCGCCGGTGTTCGGTTCAGCAGATGCACTCCGGCCAGCAGCATCCCGCCGGCGGCGATGGCCGCGGCGAATCCACCGGCCGCCGCACCGGCCCCGGCGGCGTCGGTGGCCACCCCGGCCAGTGCCACCGCGAGCGTCGCGGCCAGGGCGGTGAAGCCGTACCGCGCGGCCCGCCCGGGCTGGGCCATCAGCATCGCTGCGGCGCACGCCAAGGCGCCGACGGCCAGGGTCGCCACCGAGGCGCCCGGCGACACCGCCGCCCAGCCCGTCGCGGGCAGCGCGGCGATCGCCGCACCGGGCAGCAACGCCTGGCTGTTCCGCAGTTCGGCGCGGTCCACCAGTGCGCTCAGCAGCAACGCCGCCACTGCGGCCGTGGTGGTGGAGACCAGTGCGACGAGGATCGATGCACCGCCGGTCAGGGGAGCCAGCGCGGCAGCGAAACCCATTGCGGCCGTTGTGATCCCGAGCCACTTCCGGTTTTTGACGGCGAGCGCCAGCCCGATCCCGGCGATGGTGATCAAGGTGGCGATCGTGGGCCAGGATCCGGGCACGAACGACGCCGTCCCGGGCCCTTCGACGGCGTCGCGGGCAGTGCGGCTCAGGTCCGCCGTCCACGCGTGGTTGAGCCAGGCCAGGGGAGTGATGACGGCCGGAAGAGCGGTCGCCACGGCCGCCGCGGTGCCGGGAAACGCGAAGCCCGCACCGGCGACCAGGGCCGGTCCCCGCCGGGCGCCAGGCAGCAGTGCGGCCAGCATGGTGGCACCGCCGGCCATCACGGCAAAGGTGAGAAGTGCCTCGCCGCTCAGCGCTGGACCGGCCAGCGTCAGTGCCACCCCCGCGGGAACGCCGTGGACGGCGATGGCCGCGATATCGCGCGCCGGGCCGGCGCGGCGGACGAGTTCGGGCGCGGCCGCCAGCACCGCCACCGCCACCGCCGGGCCGATCGCCGC
>CAIRCP010000161.1 GCA_903877095.1 uncultured Actinomycetes bacterium
AAACCAAGTGGGCCGTACGCTGGAAACCAGCGCTCAACGCCCTGGCGATCAGCTTCGCCGATCGCATGCCAGCCGCCGAAGAACGCTAACTCGAGAAAATCCAACCAAACGCCGCTTACACCGAATACCGGACAGTCCCTCGGCCCGAGACCGAGACCTGTTTGTCTTGGCGTCGAATCCGACAAACCAGCAGTCTCGCCTGCACCATTGTTGTTGAAACCGGACAATCCGCCAGGACTGTCCTCGACAGTGCCCGTGCGCCCAGCGCCATGATTGTTAAACGGGCCGCCTTCTTCAGGCATCTCCGCCGTCGATGGTGGCATGTCCAGTTTAAATTTTGAGTCGAGGCCTTTAATGAGGTCGTTGACGGACGTGTCTTGGCCGGTTTCGGTTAGGGTTCTGCTGGCTTCGGCGAGGATTGTTTCAGTGACGTCGGCGGCTACGTAGATCGCATCGGCGCGGGCTTGTGCGACTATGTCGTTTATTCTTCCAAGCTTTAATGCTAAGTGCGTTTTCGTATTCTCAATTTTCCGGATCTCTTCATGAGCATCGGCATCAATTGAGTACATCTTCGACCGGGCCGCTTCTACCGCCGTCTGCAGCGTCGCGTAGCCAGAACTCTTCACGCTGTGGCCATCAGCGACCTCATTGTGTTTCACCTCAGCTATAGCAAGCGACTGTTTCAAAACTTCAGCAGACTTGCCTTCCATCCGAACCAGCGTGCCCGTCCGGATTGTCCGCTTCGAGGCCGCCTCCCCCCGATGGTAGTCACAATGCCCTTGCCGCTTAGCGGAATTCGCCGCACCCCAGCTCGGATCGGTTGCCGGCCACAGGCCGCCAAGAATGGCGGCACTGTATTTTCCACCCGTGCCCATCGTTCCGGAACCACCTACTGCCGACACAGCTGCTCCACTTCCTTGGATGCGACGTTGAATGCGTCGCCTGCTTTGTCATATGTGCCATCAGGCGCTGCGGACGAGGTGCCCTCCGTGAGTGCGGCCGAAACCGCGTCACGAGCCGCAGCTGCGAGATCCATAGCTGATTTTTTCAGCTCTGCCGGTGTTGGCTCAGTTACCTGAGCCGGTAAATTGGTTGCGGCATTTAGCAACGCAATTCTCGCGGTCGCTGCATTGATTTGCCCTTGAATATCCTCGGGTCCGATTGGTCCAGGTCGGTTTGTTGCGACGCGGACGCCGGCGATTGAGCGTTGGGCTGCTGTACAGGTTTGGGTTTTGGCGGCGGCGATTTGAGCGTCGGTGTAGGTCGGCGCGGCCGGTGCGCTCGGTGCTGCTGGAACCGTCTGCGATGGTCCTGGTTTGACCATGGTGACGACGGCGACGATGAGCGCGATGAGTGCGACGATGAGCGCCAGGGCGGAGAGGATGCTGGGTTGACGTCGAGTGGGGATCGCGGGTAGCGGGTCCATCGACTGCGGCAGTTGGGTGAGGCTTTGCGGTGGATGGATTTGAGTCATGATTTTCCTTCGTCGTTGGCTGGCGTTTCCTGCGGTTGGCGTTTGGCGGTTCTGCTGGACAGTGAGCCGACGCCGGTGTGGCGCACGGTGGATGTTTGCAGGCGGGGTCCGGAAAGGCGTCCGGTGACTGCTTTGGAGTTCTTGATGACTGGTGGCACAACCTTTTTCGTGGGTTGCTTCTCGCCGGGGGCGCCGGTGCCGGCGGTGTTGGCGCCGGTGCCGCCCATCGGCATGTACGGCATGCCGCCCATGCCCATCGGTGTGGTCGGCCCGGTGGGTGCGGCCGGCGTGGATGGGGCCGGCGGTGCTGCGGCCGCCGGGAAGGTTCCGATCGGCATCGGCGGTGGTGCGAGTGCGCTGGTGGGGTCGGTGGTGGTGCCACCACCAGTGGTGCCGCCGCCACCGCCCTCCTCGGTGCCTCCTGCTCCTCCGCCGCCGCCTGTGCCGCCGTAGAGGGCGCTGAGGTCGTCTCCGAACAGGCTGGGGTCGTCGAGCATGGCTTCGTCGCGGGCGGATGTGAGGTCGCCGCTAGTGTCGTGTTGTTGTAGTGCTCCCATTCCGGTTTGCAGAGCACCTTGGCCGGCCTGCATGACGGCTTGCGGGATTTGGGTGAGTGGGGCGACCAGGCCGCCGAACGCGCCGGTGACCGCGCCGGCGATCCCGGAAATGATCTGCGGGAAGGCCTGCGCCATTTCAGCGGAGTTTTTGTCTTCGCTGGCCGGAAATTTCGCGAGGTTGTCCCCGTATTGTGTTTCGCGGTCACTGTGGAGGCCGCCGAGTTCGGTGTCATGGGCGGGGTCGTCGCCGTTGGCGGCGGCGTGATAGACGGCCAGGGCCGCATCGATCGGTGAGCCGGGGGTGGGCGGCGTGTCGGGCGGGGTCGGGTTGGGGGCGTTGTCAGCCCCTTGGCCGGCGCCGTAGTTGCCGCTGTCGAAGGTGATGTTGCCGTTACTCACTGTTGCCGATCGCAATCGCGTCGTTGACTGCTGTGCAGTACTGGTCCTGGCGCTGCTGGTGCAGTCCGGCGAGTTCGGCGTCGTCGGTTGCGTCGGCGCCGGTGATTGCAGCGTGGAGAGCGGCCAGCGCATCGAACGGTGAACCTGGGATGGGCGGCGTGTCGGGCTGGGTCGGTGCTGGCCGGCAGTCGCTGACCATGGCTTCCAGGAGACCGCCGGTGTCGTCGTGGCTCATGTGAGCAGACCGGTGATGCCCAAGATGGTGAGCAGATCGTCGCCGTGGCTGTTGTGAACTGCAACGATGGGCTCCGACATGTTCACATCCTATTTGCCGGGGACTGGGCAGTGCCAGCTAAAGACGCAGATGGTTGCGGAGCAGTTGTTTAGCTTCGTCGAGATCGTCGGGTGTCGGTACGTCGGCGGATGGTTTGATCGGTCCGTCGTTGAGTTCTGCGCGTATTTCCATGAGGAATCGCAGCGGATCCGCTCCGATCAGCTGACCAAGCAGCACCCCGAGCCCGGGAAGCCCGGCGAGAATGACGGCGGTGGCCCGAGCACCAGCCAATGCGGCCTGGATCCGATCCGAAAACCTTTGCCGATCGACGATATCGCGGTGAGCCGCCCGCATCAGGACCGACATCGGAAGCCCATGCCGGACCGCCAGTTCCCAGAACACGGCGAGCCGCAGCCAGTAGGCCGGCACGGCGGATTGCGCGGCCGCCGATCGGAGACCCGCAACAACGTCCGCCCCGAGCCGCGCGCGGGCGGCGACCGCGCGAAGCGACTCGCCAACCGGGCCGGCGGACTCCGCGGCGGCGACCGTGAAGGCCCGCATCGGGTGGGCGCCGACCCGTAGTTCGCCGATCAGGATCTCCAGTGCGGCCGCCACAAGCTGGCCTTCGCTGCGTCGGCGGGCGGCCCTGCGGCGGCGCCGCCCCCGGACGACGAGGCCGCCGACGGCGACCACCGCGACAAGCACCAGGGCTGGCGGCGCCATGGCGGTGAAGACGGCCGCGCACAGGATGACGGCGCCTCTGGTCACCCACTGGTTTCTGGCGGTCCGGACGGCAGTCCTGGGCAGCCGTCGTCGCGCCGCACACGGGGCGGTGAGACTGGCCGCCGCGAGGAGCATCGCGGCCGACGGAATCGACGTCATCGGTCCAGCCGCCCGGCGATGAGCCGGCGGAATGCCTCGGCGCCGTCCTGGGCCGTTCCCCGGGCGCTCTGCCAGACCGGCATGGCATAGCAGCAGCCGGTCTGGTCGCGGCGCAGCAGCGCGATCTCATCGAGGTGCCGGCCGCCCGGTCCGCGGCTGACGTGCACCAGTGCTTGACTTGCTTATCTGTAGCTACGCCAGGCGGTTCGGATTGATATGCGTGTCTAGCTGGTTGTTTAACGTCAAGTACATGTACTCTACGATGATGGTTGGCGGGAAAACTGTGTGCGCCGCGCCGGATCGGCGTGTTGCTTGCCTGGAC
>CAIRCP010000162.1 GCA_903877095.1 uncultured Actinomycetes bacterium
ACCCGCCCCGACAACTGCGACCCCAGCACACCTCCGAGCCCGCCACCCACAGCACCGAAACTGTCAGCGCCACCGCGTAGCATCACCCACCGAAGCAAGAACCTGCGCCCGCCGATTTACACCGCAATCTGGACGCCACCCGTACCCGGCGAGAATGACCTCGTCGGTGGTGACCGCGTCGATGGCCCCGTTGCGCAGCGCTTCCACGCATGCCGAGTAGGTGTCGTACTGCTGAAGCTGGACACCGGGGTATTTGTCCTTGATGCGCTGTGCCGGAGTGGATCCCGAGACCGAGCACAGCTTCTTGTTGTCCTGCAACGATTCCGGCCCGGCGATGTCGGTGTTATCGGACTTGACCAGCAGGCTCTGCCCGGTGAGCAGGTAAGGCCCGGCGAAGTCGACCTTCTGCTTACGCGCGTCGGTGATCGAATACGTCGCCACGATGAACTTCACCTGGTCGTTGCTGATCAGGGTTTCACGCTGGGCCGACGGCGATTCCTTCCATTCGACCTTGTCCTCGGGATACCCGAGTTCCTTGGCGACGTAGCGGGCGACGTCCACGTCGAAGCCGCTCATCGAGCCGTCCGGGTTCTTCACTCCCAGGCCCGGCTGGTCGAATTTGGTGCCGATGACGATCTTGTCGCCGGCCGTCGAGCCGTCACCTCCGCATGCGGTCGCCGACAACGGAAGAGCCATCGCGATCATCGCCGCGGCGATCGTGCGGAGTGGAGACAGCCTCACGTCGAAAGTCCTCCCGTCGGGGTCGACGGCAATAATGCGCCGACCGTTGGCTCGAACCCTAGGGCATCGGCGGAATGCAGATCGCGCTGGAGAACTGCTCGTCGCTACCGGGTGCTACGTTCGGCAGCAAGTGACCACCGACTCCCCCGCCCTGCTCGACGATCCCGCTGACCTGTCCGCGCTGCGCGCGAAAGGTGCCGACGCCGACGAGTTGTTCGCCTCCTTCGTCGCCTGGGCCCAGGCGTGCGGCACTCCCCTGTACCCGGCGCAGGAGGAGGCGCTGATCGAACTTCTCGGCGGCGCCAACGTCATCCTGGCCACCCCGACCGGTTCCGGGAAGTCGCTGGTGGCCACCGGCGCGCAGTACGCCGCGCTGGCTTCGGGTGCGCGCAGCTACTACACCGCGCCGATCAAGGCGTTGGTCAGTGAGAAGTTCTTCTCGCTGTGCACGATATTCGGGGCGGGCAATGTCGGCATGCTCACCGGCGACGCTGCGGTCAACGCCGCGGCGCCGATCATCGCCTGCACCGCCGAGGTACTGGCCAACATCGCGCTGCGGGAGGGGGGACCCGGCGGCCGATTTGGCAACGAGCCGAGCCTGGTGGTCATGGACGAGTTCCACTTCTACGGCGACCCCGACCGCGGCTGGGCCTGGCAGGTGCCGCTGCTGGAACTGCCAGGAGCCCAGTTCCTATTGATGTCGGCCACTCTGGGCGACGTGACCTTCCTGCGCGAGGACCTCACCCGGCGGACCGGCCGGGCGACCGCACTCGTGGCGAACGCGGAACGCCCTGTGCCGCTGTATTTCTCGTACGCGACGACACCGATGCACGAGACGATCGCCGAACTGCTCGACACCCGGCAGTTTCCGGTCTACGTCGTGCACTTCACCCAGAAGTCGGCGCTGGAACGCGCGCAGGCGCTGATGAGTGTCAACGTGTGCAGCAAGGACGAGAAGTCGGCGATCGCCGACCTGATCGGCGGGTTCCGGTTCTCCACAGCGTTCGGCTCGACGCTGTCGCGGCTGGTGCGCCACGGCATCGGGGTGCACCACGCCGGGATGCTGCCCAAGTACCGGCGCTTGGTCGAGCAGCTCGCCCAGGCCGGGCTGCTGAAGGTCATCTGCGGCACCGACACTCTCGGCGTGGGCATCAACGTGCCCATCCGCACCGTCGTCTTCTCGGCGTTGTCGAAGTACGACGGCACCCGCAGCCGGCTGCTCAACGCCCGGGAGTTCCATCAGATCGCCGGCCGCGCCGGCCGCGCCGGCTACGACACCGCCGGCACGGTGATCGTGCAGGCACCAGATCATGAGGTGGAGAACCTTAAGCAGTTCGCCAAGGTCGCCGACGATCCCAAGAAGCGCCGGAAGCTGGTGCGCCGCAAGGTCCCCGAAGGCATGGTGCCGTGGAGCGAGACCACCATGACCCGGCTCGTCGAGGCGCAGCCAGAGCCGTTGACGTCCAACATGCGGGTCTCGACGGCGATGATCCTCGACGTCGTCGACCGCCCCGGCGACCCGTTCATCGCGATGCGCCGGCTGCTCACCGATAATCACGAGCCGCGCAAGCGCCAACTCCGGCACATCCTTGAGGCGATCGGCATCGCACGCTCGCTGCTGCAGGCCGGGGTGCTCGAGCGCCTCGCGGAACCCGAACCCGACGGCCGCCGGTACCGGCTGACGGTGAACCTGCCGGACGACTTCGCCCTCAACCAGCCGCTGTCGACCTTCGCTCTGGCCGCCATCGAGACCCTGGACCCGGCGTCGGAAACCTTTGCCCTGGATGCCGTTTCGGTGATCGAGGCGACGCTGGAGGACCCCCGCCAGATCCTGGCCGCACAGCTGAAGAAGGCCCGCGGCGAGGCGGTCGCGCAGATGAAGGCCGAAGGCATCGAGTACGACGAGCGGATCGCGCTGCTCGACGACGTCACCTATCCCAAACCGCTCGATGAGTTGTTGCGGCACATCTACGCGGTGTACCTGCAGAGCAACCCGTGGGCCGCCGACGGGCAGCTGTCACCGAAGTCGGTGGTCCGCGAGATGTGGGAACGGGCGATGACCTTCCGGGAGTTTGTCAGCGTCTACGGCCTGGTGCGTTCGGAGGGCGCGGTGCTGCGCTACCTCTCCGATGCGTTCAAGGCGCTGCGGTCGGGGGTGCCCGCGGCCGCGCGGACCGAAGAACTCACCGACATCGTCGAGTGGCTCGGCGAACTGGTGCGCCAGGTCGACTCCAGCCTGCTCGATGAGTGGGAACAGCTCACCAGCCCGGATCAGCCGTTGGACGCACCGTCCGTGCCGGCCCGCCCACGCCCGCTGACCGGCAACGAGCGGGCGTTCACCGCCATGGTCCGCAACGCCCTGTTCCGGCGGGTGGAACTGTTCGCGAGGCGACGCTGGGATGCGTTGGGCGAGTTGGACAGCCAGTCGAACGGGGCGTCCGGGTGGACGGCCGAGCGGTGGGAGGAGGCGATCGGCGACTACTTCGCCGAGCACGATGACGTCGGCATCGGCGCCGACGCCCGCGGGCCGGCGCTGCTCATCATCGACCGGCAGCCCGGGGTGTGGCGGGTCCGGCAGATCCTCGACGACCCGGCCGGCGACCACGACTGGGGCATCGAGGTGGAGGTGGACCTCGAGGCCTCCGACGAGGAGGGTGCCGCTGTACTGCGAGTGATCGGCGTGGGGCGGCTGGACTAATTCGCCTTCATGATGTGTTCTGACAGCGCGAGCAGCACTTTTCGCGGCGCGAACCGATATCCATTGGCCAGCAACGCATTCTTGAGCCCAGAGACGACGGTCGGCGTCGACTTGTCGATGGCGGCCATCGCGGTGTCGACCACCTCTTGAGAGGTCTGCCGGCCGCTGGTCAGGAACTCCTCGCCGGTGCGGGCGAAGAACTCCGTCTCGGTGGCACCCGGGCACAGCGCGAACACCCGCACCCCGGTGGACTTCGTCTCCTGCCAGAGAGCCTCGGTGAAGGACAACACGAATGCCTTGGTGGCCCCGTAGACGGCCATCCCGGGGGTGGGCTGAAAAGCCGCGGTCGAAGCGACGTTGATGACCAGCCCGCGCCGGGCCGCCGTCATCGCCGGCATGAACAACGCGGTGAGTTCGACCAGGGTCACGCAGTTCAACTGGATCTGCGCCGAGTTCTCGGCGACACCCTGCTTGACGAAGTCGCCGTGCAGGCCGACGCCGGCGTTGTTGACCAGAATGTCGATCTTGCGTCCGAGGTCGTTGACTCCTGCGGC
Source organism: uncultured Actinomycetes bacterium (assembly GCA_903877095.1). Taxonomy (GTDB): domain Bacteria; phylum Actinomycetota; class Actinomycetes; order Mycobacteriales; family Mycobacteriaceae; genus Mycobacterium. The sequence goes on from CAIRCP010000162.1 coordinate 3,994, forward strand.
CAGTCCAGCCGCCGACCCGGGGACCGAGAGGTCAGCGGCGATGATGTCGATGGTCAGCCCGGGGTTGGCTTCCAGAAGTCTGGTGCGCAGCAGCGCCAGTTTGTCCTCGCGCCGTGCGACGAGGACCAGGTTGGCCTTGCGCTTGGCGAACGCGACGGCGAAGTCCTCACCGATACCGCCGCTGGAACCGGTGATCAGCGCGGTGTGATTCTCAAAGTTCATCGGCACTCCTGGCTTGGGGCAGACACCTGCGAGTGTGCCTGGACCGCAATCCTAGAAGCGAGCATTACCATCGCCCCAGCCCCGCCGTGACTTTCCGCTGCAGCAGATGCGCGCTGAACGCGGCGGCGCCGAACACCAGCATCAGCCACCACGGCGGGCGGGCGAGTTCCCAGACGAAGATCGCCGCCCAGTCCGGGGCGCCCTGGGTGACGGCCAGAACGCCGGCCGCGCACGCCAGCGACACCGCCGGAACGTTGAGGTGCAGGGGCGTCCAGGCGTTCACCGACAGGGCGACCACCCCGCCCAGCGCCGCCCCGGTCGCCAGCGCCGGGGTGAGCAGACCGCCGGCGGCCCCGGCCCGCAGGAAGAACGCCGTCAGCAGCGGCTTGAGGATCAAGATCGCGCCGGCCGCCGCGATGGACAGACCACGGTCGACACTGACCAGCAGGATGCTCGACCCGTTGCCAGGCAGTTCCGGCAGCCGGTGCGAGCACACCCCGATCAGCAGCCCGGCCGCAGCCAGGGCGGGAATCAGCAACCAGGTGTCACGCGGGCCGCGCTCGGCGGCGCGGACCCGGGCGGCGGCCATCAGCCGGCGGAAGACCAGGCCGACAACGACCACCAACGGCGCCAGCAGCACCCCGGCCGCGATCAGCAGATAGGAAAGATCCGGGTTCGGCCACTTCAGCGCCGGCTCATCGTGGGTGAACGGCGCGGCCACCAGCACGGCCAGGCCGGAGGTGACCAATGCCGTCACCACAGCCCGAATGTTCCAGGTGCGCAACACGATCCGCAGAGCGAACAACGCGCCGCCGATGGGCACGCCGTAGACCGCGCCCAGCCCGGCGCCGGCCGCGCAGCCCAGCAGGATCTCCCGTCCCGCGCCGTCAGAGCCCAGCGTGATGTGGCCATGTCGCCGAGGGCGACGGCGAACTGCCGCGGCGCGTTCTCCCGGCCGAGCGAGGCTCCGGATCCCACCAGCAGAGTCTGCAGGGCGGCATCCAATGTCATCGCACCCCGGGGCAGCGGCGCGGGCCGGCTGATCGCCTGGTCGACGGTCGGCACCGACGTCCGTCGCCGAAGCAGCCACCACCCAAAGCCGGCCAGCGCTCCGCCGATCGTCGGCCCGCACGCCTGCCTGATCCGGCTGGAGCCGGACACCCCGTCGAGCATGCTGCCGAAGCTGTAGTGATAGGTGAGGTGCTCGATGAAGTCGAGGAACACCGTCGTCGCGGCCCCCGCGACGCCGGCCAAGAGGCCGATAACAGCCGCCGCGCAACTGAATTCGATGGTGCGCCGGGTCACTCGGTCGAATCTAGACGAGTGGACGGCTGGGCGGATCGTGAGCCAAAGGTCCGACGTGGATCGATCGGCCCCAATCGTCAGGTTTGCCTTGACGTCACGATGGCTTGTCAGGTACACCTTGACGCATGATGAATGCCTCACGTTCCCAGGTGCAATCCATCGCCCTGAACGCGTTCCACGAAGACCGCCCCGGGCCGCGATGGCGTCAGCTGTACGAGGCAACCTGGCCGGGCTACCGGTCGTGGTATCTGCGGCCCGGAACCGGAAGGCGCCCAACGGTTTCCGAGGCCGAGGACGCCCTGCTGCGGCATATGCCCGAACTGCATCCGACCTGGGAAGGCTTGGTTGCGATGACCGGCCGGGATTCGACCACGGCGTCGATGCTGACGGGGTGGAACATGCCGGCTTTTGCGCCGGCCTGCTCGCAGGTGGTGATAAACACCGGGCCACGGGCGCTGATCCGCAACTACGACTACCACCCCGACCTGTTCGAGCAGGTGGTGATGTCGACCCGGTTCGCCGAACGTGAGGTGATCGGAACCGGCGACTGCCTCTGGGGCCTGGTGGACGGGATGAACTCCGATGGACTGGCCATCTCCCTGACGTTCGGCGGTGCCCGAGGCAGCGGGACCGGGTTCGGAATTCCCATGGTGGTGCGCTATCTGCTGGAAGTAGCAGGGACCGTTGAGGATGCCGTGACGGCGGTGTCGCGCATTCCGGTTGCCATGTCCTACAACCTGACCCTGACCGACCGCACCGGCGACTACCGGACCGTCTACCTGGCTCCCGGGGTGTTCGAGCAGCGTGACTGCCCGCTGGCGACGAACCACCGGTTTGACGAGCCGGAAGATCCGGCACACGCCCGGAGGTTTCGCAGTCTGGAGCGGCAGGGCCGTCTTCGTGACCTGCTCGCCGATGAGTTGCCCGCGGATCAGGTGGCCGAGGAATTCCTGCGCCCACCGCTACGAAGCCCCAACTACGCCAACGGCTTTGGGACGCTCTACACCGCTGACTACCGTCCGGACAGCGGCGAGGTCCACTACCGGTGGCCGGGCACCACCTGGAGCCGACGTTTCACATCGACCGATGCCGAAATCCGCCTGGATGTGCCGGCCGCCTGACGACCGTAAAATCGGCCCATGACTGATCGATCCGACTCTGCGGCCGAACTGCCGTCGGACGGGTTGACCGAGGCCGAGTTGGCTGCGCTCATCTGTCGGACTATCGACGAACTGAGCGGCCGCGGAACCCATGAAGGGTTCGCCGAACTGCTGAAGATCGTCGCCTACGCCGGCCAACAGGTCGGGAACGCGGCGCGCCTGGTGGCGGAGTCCGACTCGTGGAGTCAAGTCGCCGAAATTTCGGGTACCTCCCGACAGGCCGCTTGGGAGCGCTGGCGGATGTCGTGAACGGGGCGGGGCGTGCGGACCTGCCTGAAGTCGGGCGGGCGGCAGCCGTTTGTGCCATCGTTATCTCTGCTCAGAGGAGGTTGGCTTGCCGGGGAGGACGACGCTGCGCCGACGCACGGTATCGGCCGTGCTGTGCGCGGTGACACTGCTGCCGGCGACCGTGACCGGCTGTTCGACCGCTCCGTCGACGCCGCCGGGGATGTTCAGTGTCTATCTCGGTGAGCCGCAACGTCCCCTTGTCCCGGGCAACACCACCGAGACCGAGGGCGGCAAGATCATCAATGCGGTGTGGACCCCGCTGGTCACCTTCGACGAAGCCACCCGCAGCGTCACCTACGACGGCGCCGCCGAGTCGGTCACGTCATCGGACAACATCAACTGGACCATAAAACTCAAGCGCGGCTGGACTTTTCACGACGGAACACCGGTCACCGCCGAGTCCTACGTCCGGGCGTGGAACTACACCGCACTGAGCAGCAACGCCCAGGGCGGGTCGTACTTCTTCTCCAACGTGAAGGGCTACGACGCGCTGCAGGGCGTCGACGACAAGGAGCCGACGGCCACCACCATGAGCGGCCTGTCCGCGCCCGACCCGACCACCATCAAGGTCACCCTCGCCGAACCGTTCGCCATCTACCCGCTGACTCTGGGCTACAGCGCCTTCGATCCGCTGCCCGAGGCTTTCTACGCCGACCCGGTGGCTTACGGAAAGAAGCCGGTCGGCCAGGGCCCGTTCCGCGCCGACACCGAATGGGTGCCCGGCCGCGGAATGACGTTGAGCCGCTTCGACAAGTACGGCGGCAAGGACAAGGCCAAGTCCCGCGGCGTGGTGATGCGGATGTACACCGAGGTCTCCACCGCCTACACCGATGTGCTGGCCGGCAATCTCGACATCCTCAAAGGGCTGCCACCGGACGCCTACGCCAGCGCCAAGGACGTCTTCGGCGACCGCTACGCCGAGCAGCCCAGCCCGGACATCACCAGCCTGGGCTTCCCGCTGTACGACCAGCGCTACGCCGACGTGCGGGTGCGCCGGGCACTGTCGATGGCCATCGACCGGAAGGCGATCGTCAACGCGATCTTCCTGGGCACCCGGGTGGCGGCGGACTCCTTCGCCCCACCCACCGTCGTCGGCTACCGGGCCGGGGCGTGCGGCCACTGGTGTGAGTACCACCCCGACGAGGCCAAGACACTGCTCGCCGAGGCCGGGTTCGACACCAGCGCCCCGGTGGAGATCTGGTTCAACGCCGGAGCCGGGCACGACGGCTGGATGACCGCGGTGGGCAACATGTTCCGCAAGATCGGCCTGACCTACAAGCTGCGGGGCAACCTGCAGTTCAACGAATTCCTGTCCAAGCGCGACGCCAAGGAGATGACGGGCCCGTTCCGCCTGGCGTGGGTGATGGACTACCCGTCGATCCAGAACTTCCTGGCCACCCAGTACGCCACCGCCGCACTCGCCCCGGCCGGCTCCAACACCACGTTCTACAGCAGCGCCGAATTCGACGACGCGCTGAACGCCGGGGACCGTGCGCCCACCATCGAGGCCGCCGGGGTGGCCTACGAGAAGGCCGAGAACGTCCTGGTCAAGGATCTGCCGGCGACACCGCTGTTCTGCGGCCTGGACCAGGCGGTATGGGACAAGCGGGTGTCCGGGGTGGGCTACAACATCCTCGGCGAGATCGATCTGGCCAACGTCGTCGTCGACGGTGAGGCGGTGTGATCGGTTGACCCGCTTCGTGATCCGACGTCTACTGCTGACCATCCCGGTCCTGATCGGCGCCTCGCTGCTGATCTACGCGATGGTCTACGCCCTGCCCGGCGACCCGGTGCGCGCACTGGCCGGCGACCGGCCGCTCAGCCCGGCCGTGCAGGCGCAGATCCGCGCCGACTTCAACCTCGACGACCCCTTCATCGTCCAGTACGGCAAGTACCTGTGGGGCCTACTGCACGGCGACTTCGGCCGCGACTTCTCCGGCCGCCCGGTGGTCGAGACCATTTCCCAGCGGCTGCCGGTGACCGTGAAACTGACCGTCGTCGCCGTGCTGTTCGAGACCCTGTTCGGCATCACCGCGGGCATCCTGGCCGCGCTGCGCCGCAACTCCTTCTTCGACAACCTGGTGCTGGTCTCCACCACCGTGCTGGTGTCGATCCCGGTCTTCGTGCTGGGTTTCCTGGCGCAGTACGCCTTCGGGTTCAAACTGCGCTGGTTGCCCATCGCCGGCATCGCCGACGGTTGGATCAGCTATCTGCTGCCCGGTCTGGTGCTGGCCGCACTGTCGATGGCCTATGTGGCGCGGCTGACCAGAACCGCCATGCTGGAGGCGTTCTCGGCCGATTACATCCGCACCGCGCGGGCCAAGGGCGTCGGCCGCACCCGCATCGTGCTGCGGCATGCCTTCCGCAACAGCCTCATTCCGGTCATCACCTTCATCGGCGCCGACATCGGCTCGCTGCTCGGCGGGGCGATCGTCACCGAGTCGGTGTTCAACCTGCCGGGTCTGGGCCGGGCCATTTTCGATGCGGTGCGCTCCCAGCAGGGCCCGGTGGTGGTCGGGATCGTCACGATGATGGTGTTCTTCTACATCTTCTTCAATCTGCTCGCCGACGTGCTCTGCGCGGTGGCCGATCCGAGGATCCGCTATGACTGACCCGACCCCGGTATCCGAAGCCACCGAGCTGGCCCCCGTCCTGGCCCCCAGGGCGGAGCAGTCCAGCGTGTGGAGCGACGCGTGGCGCTACCTGCGCACCAACCCGCTGTTCCTGATCGGGTGCACGATCATGGTGGTGATGGTGACGATGGCGCTGTTCCCGGCGCTGTTCGCCGGCGGCGTCGACCCCACCGACTGCGATCTGTCGCTGTCGCGTCAGGCCCCCAGTGCCGCGCACTGGTTCGGTATCGACCTGCAGGGCTGCGACTACTACTCCAACGTCGTCTACGGGGCGCGAACCTCGGTGGCCATCGGGGTGCTGACCGTCATCGGGGTGCTCATCATCGGGGTGCTGGTCGGGGCACCGGCCGGCTATTTCGGCGGCTGGATCGACTCGCTGCTGGCCCGGGTCACCGACGTGTTCTTCGGGATCCCGCTGTTCCTGGGGGCGCTGATCCTGCTGACGGTCTCCACGCACCGCTCGGTGTGGACGGTGGCGATGGCGCTGATCGCGTTCGGCTGGATGACGGCCATGCGGCTGGTGCGCTCCTCGGTGGTGGCCATCCGCGGGTCGGACTACGTGCTCGCCGCCCAGGCCCTCGGCGCGCCGACCCTGCGGATCCTGGTGCGCCACATCCTGCCCAACGCCCTTGCCCCGGTTCTCGTCTACGCCACCATCGCCGTGGGCACCTTCATCTCCGCCGAAGCCGCGCTCACCTACCTCGGCATCGGCCTGCAGGCCCCGGAGATCTCCTGGGGCCTGCAGATCAACGTCGCGCAGTCACTGATCGGCACCTCCCCACACCTGTTGTTCTTCCCCGCCCTGTTCCTGTCGATCACGGTGCTGGGCTTCATCCTGCTCGGCGACACCCTGCGTGACGCCCTCGACCCGAAGCGGCGGTGAGGGCATGTCACTGTTGGAGATCCGTGGACTGACCATCGAGTTCGCCGTGGACAAGATCTGGAGCCCGGCCGTGCGCGCGGTGGACCTCAGGCTGGAGAAGGGCGAGATCCTGGCCGTGGTCGGCGAGTCGGGTTCGGGGAAATCGACTCTGGCGATGGCGATTCCGGGTCTGCTGGCACCCAACGCCCGCCTGGACGGCAGCATCCGCCTGGCCGGCGAGGAGTTGGCCGGCGCCGACGAACAGACGCTGACCGAGGTCCGCGGCGACCGCGTCGGTGTGGTGTTCCAGGAGCCGATGACGGCGTTCAACCCGGTCTACACCATCGGCTGGCAGATCACCGAGGCGATCCAGATGCATCGCGACATGACCAAGGAGCAGGCCCGGGCCCGGGTGGTGGAACTGCTGGAACTGGTCGACATGCCCGACCCGGCCACCCGCATCGACTACTACCCGCACCAACTCTCCGGCGGGCAGCGTCAGCGCGCGATGATCGCCCAGGCGCTGGCGTGTGATCCGGCGCTGCTGATCGCCGACGAACCCACGACCGCCCTCGACGTCACGGTGCAGGGCGAGATCCTGGACCTGATCCGCGATCTGCGCACCCGGGTGGACGCCGCGATCCTGCTGATCACCCACGACATGGGTGTGGTCGCCGACCTGGCCGACCGCATCATGGTGATGAAGGACGGCGAGGTCGTCGAATCCGGCTCCGCGCAGACGCTTTTCAGCAACCCGACCCACCCGTATACCCGCGCGCTGCTCAACGCCGTCCCGCACCTGGGTGCCGGCCGGTTGCAGGTGTCGGAGCCCGAACCCGTGGCCGAACCCGTGGCCGAGCCGGAGCGCCCGCCGCTCGCCCTGTCGCTGCGCGATGCCACCGTCGAGTTCAAGTCCGGCCGCAACAAGACGTTCCGGGCCGTCGACGGGGTGAGCCTCGACGTCGCCGCCGGGGAAGTGGTGGGTCTGGTCGGCGAGTCCGGTTCGGGCAAGTCGACGCTGGGCAAGGCGGCCGTCGGCCTGGTGAAACTCACCTCGGGTTCGGCCCACCTGGCCGGCATCGACATCACCGGGCTGTCCCAGCGCGGCCTGCGCGAGCCCCGCAAGCGAGTCGGCGTGGTGTTCCAGGATCCCGGCTCGTCGCTGGATCCACGCTGGCCGATCGGGCAGGCGATCGCCGAGCCGCTGGCCTTGCACACCTTGATGTCGCGTGACCAGCGCGCGGCCCGGGTGGACGAACTGCTCGAGCAGGTGCATCTGGACCGCGCGCTGCGAAACCGCTATCCGCACCAACTCTCCGGCGGACAGCGGCAACGGGTCGGGATCGCCCGCGCGCTGGCGCTGAACCCCGCCCTGGTGATCGCCGACGAACCGACCTCGGCACTGGATGTCTCGGTGCAGGCCCGGGTGCTCAAACTGCTGCGAGCACTGCAGGCCGACCACGGCTTCGCCTGCCTGTTCATCAGCCACGATCTGGCCGTCATCGAGGAACTCTCCGACCGAATCGCGGTGATGCAGTCCGGCCGGTTGGTGGAGTCCGGGCCCGCCGAGACGGTGCTCAATCACCCGACCGAGAGCTACACCGCCAGGCTGATCGCCTCGGTGCCGGTACCCGACCCGGCCGAGCAGGCCCGCCGCCGGCGGTTGCGGCTGGCGCAGACGGGCCGATGAACCCCTCAGAGATCGAGCCAGGACGGTTCGCGCTGGTGTTCCATCACCAACTCCACGACGACGAGCCGCCGTTTCCGCTCGTGGTCCGCTTCGATTGGGACGGCGGGACCTGCGCGTCGTTCGAACTGGACTCCTGGGACAACCCCGACGAACCGACCTTCGGCGTCGAGGTGAACAGCGATCCGGTCTCCGGTTGGGCGTCCTGGCTCAACGGAGAGGACGTCCTCATCGCGTTCGCCCGGCCGATGGCGGACGAGGAGGGTTGGGCGCGGGTCGACGGCGGCGCTCCGGGCGGTTCGCTGCATGACTTCGATGACGAGATGAGCGAGCCTGCGACCTGGGTCAGCTTCGCGATGCTGATCAATGCGGTGGTGTTGGACCAGCCGGTGGCGAACATGGATCGACAGACCTACTGATTCTTCTTCCCACGATCGCCCGCGCTGCCCGCTCGGCGATGAGCATTACCGGAGCATTGGTGTTGCCGGAGGTGATGGTGGGCATCGCCGAAGCATCGACCACGCGCAAGCCCGCAACGCGATACACGCGGCAGTCGGTGTCGAGCACGGTGGCAGCTGACCGCGGATTGCCCTGGGCGTCAAAGGCTCCCATCGCGCAGGTGCCCACCGGGTGGAAGATCGTCGTCCCCAATTCGCGGGCGGCGCTTTGCAGGTCGTCGTCGCTCGTCAGGTGCGGGCCGGGCAGCAGCTCGTGTGGGCCATAGCGGGCCAGCGCCGGGGCCGCCATGATCTGCCGGGTCATCCGCAGGCCCAGCACGGCGGCGCGACGATCGTCGTCCGTGGACAGGTAGTTGCACGAAATCTTGGGGGCGACAAGCGGATCCGCGGCGGCCATCCGTACGTGGCCACGCGAGCTGGGTCGCAGGTTGCACACCGAGGGCGTGATCGCGCCGAACTTGTGCAGGGGCTCGCCGAACTTCGGCAACGACAACGGCTGCACATGCCACTCCAGATCAGCACTGGCCAGCGCCGGGTCGCTCTTGGCGAACGCCCCCAGGGTGGACGGCGGCATCGTCATGGGGCCTGATCGCAGCAACAGGTACTGCAGTCCCATCCCCGCCCGGCTGAACCAGTTGCGGTACAACGTGTTCACCGTCGGGGCACCGTGAATGCGATAGACCGTCCGAAGCTGCAAGTGATCCTGGAGGTTCTCCCCCACGCCCGGCAGGTCGACTTCCACTGGGACCTGATGGTCGCTCAGCTGACCCGCCGGGCCCAGACCGGAGACCTGCATCAGATGCGGCGAGCCGACGGCTCCGGCGCTCAGGATCACTTCCCGGCGGGCCGCGACGTCGACGATCTGGCCATCTTTGAGCAGCCGCAGGCCGGTGATGCGGCGCTGCGCCGTGGTCCAGGCGCCGCGCCGCTGATGCTCGGGGACGTCGTCGTCCATCAGCAGCCGCAACGCCTGGGTGCGGGTGTAGACGGTGAGGTTGGGTCGGTGGGCGACGGGATGCAGGAAGGCATCGGCCATCGACCAGCGCCGGCCACGCTTCTGGTTGACGTGAAAGTACGCGCTGCCGGCGTTGTCGCCGCGGTTGAACTCGTCGATCGGGGCGATGCCCACTTCGGCGGCGGCGGCCTGCCAGGCGTCGAGGATCTTCCAGCGCACCCGCGGCCGCTCGACACGGATCTCACCGTCGGCGCCGTGCCAGTCGTCGGCCCCGCCGAAGTAATCCTCGAGATCTTTGTAGATGGCGAGGGTCTCCCCCGGATCTCCCGGGCTGTCCGGACCGCCCCAGAGCCAGCGGTCGTCGCCGGTGGCCTGCGCCCACTGCTGATAATCGCTTGCCTGACCGCGCATGTGGATCATGGCGTTGATCGACGAGGAGCCGCCGATGACCCGGCCCCGCGCGTAGTGGATGCTGCGGCCGGCCAGACCCGGGTCGGCCTCGGTGGCGAAGCACCAGTCGGTGCGCGGGTTGGCGATCGTGTACAGGTAGCCCACCGGCACCTTGATCCAGAACCAGTCGTCGTCGCCGCCGGCCTCGATCAGAAGCACACGGTGATCAGCGTTGGCGCTGAGCCGATTGGCCAGCAGGCAGCCCGCACTGCCGGCGCCCACGATGATGAAGTCGAACTCGGCGGTCGCGCTCATGGGGACTAGGGCGTGTCTCCCGAATCGGTAGTGCCGACGCGGGAATGTATGACGGCGCTGGCCAGTAGGACACCGCCGAGGTAGGTCAGGGCGTACTTGTCATATCGGGTGGCGATGCCGCGCCATTGCTTGAGCCGGTTGAAG
>CAIRCP010000163.1 GCA_903877095.1 uncultured Actinomycetes bacterium
GGAGGCGCGGGAGCCGGCTCCGGTGCGGGCGGCGGCGCGGCAGGCGCGGGGGCCGGTTCCGGGGCGGCGACGGGCGCCGGAGCCTGGGGGGCGACGACGACCGTGCGGGGAGCCTCCTGCACCACCGGGATCGGCGCCTGGATGGTTTCCGGCGGGGGCGGCGGCGCGGCCTCGTTGGCCCGAGCCGGCGCCGCAGCGGGCGCGCTCGACACCACCGGGTTGCCGCCGGGGGTGGGGCGCTGATCGGCAGTGGGCCGGATCACCACCGCCAGCGTGACGGCCAGGGCCGCGACTCCGACGACGAAAAGGCTGGACAGCGCACTGCCGACGAGGACGAACGACGTGCGGACCGGCTCGGCCGATTCGGCCTGCGGTTGCGGCTCGGCCTCGTAGGCGCCGTCGTAGGCGGCGAGGTCCTCGTCGTCGTCGGGCACCGCGCTGTATCCAAGCGGAGCCATGTAACCAGCAGCAGCCATCTGGGTGGCGCCGGCCGCAGTGTCCTCGGTGGAGGCCAGCCCCACCGTCGAGGCTTCGTAGCGGGGCGTCGCGGCCGACGCCAGCGCCGCACCCCGAGCCAACGCCAGGTCGCCGTCCTGCGGGGCGTGCACGGGAAGTGTTGTTGCGGAGGCAATCCCGGGCTCAAGGGCTGCGACGTCGACCCCCGATCCGACCAGGTAGACCGCCTGGGCCGGTTCGGCGCCGCTGTCCAACCCGGTGACCATGCCCTGCACTTCGGCGGCGACGTCCAACGCCTGCAGACTGCGACTCGTCACCCGGACCACCGCACCGTCGGCGGAGCGAACGACGGCCAGGGTGGCGGTGTCGCGCTCGACGAACAAAAGTGCGGTCCGCTCGTAGCCGACGGTCTGCCCGATCGCCTGCGCCAAAGCGCTGGCGGCATGGAGTTCGGACACCAGGACGACATCATCGAGTCGGTGCGAACGCAACAGCCCGCGCAGCCGCCCGGCAGCGGCGTGGTCGGTCCAGGCCACCCCGATGGAGGTCAGCCGGTGGCCGCCCTCCAGGGCGCTCTCGCGGGTCCCGAGGATGGCGTCGACCACCTGCTGGGGCGCGCCCGATGTTGCCGCCGCGTCGGCCACGGGGATGTCGAAGGCGTCGTGATCCAGCGAGGGGCCGTCGGCGTTCTCGCCCTCTACCAGCACCATGCGGACCGCCGAGGGTGTCATCGACACTCCAAGTACGATGTCCACTGCCCCTCCAAAGTATTTGCTGGCCGGTCAGTTTCGGGCGTCGGTTCACACGGTGCCGAACCTGGACTACACCGTTCTATCGGCGCAGGCAGCAGGGCCGTTACAGCCCGGGAAGTGCGCTGGATAACTCACCGATCAGTTAGCTGGACCGGATGAAGTTGAGGTACGAACGCGACGGCGTCGGCCCGCGCTGCCCCTGGTACTTGGAGCCCGCCGACGCGCTGCCGTACGGGTGTTCGGCCGGACTGGTGAGCCTCAGCAGGCACAGCTGGCCGATCTTCATCCCCGGCCAGAGGGTGATCGGGAGGTTGGCGACGTTGGACAGTTCAAGCGTGATGTGACCGGAGAATCCGGGATCGATGAAGCCGGCGGTGGAATGGGTGAGCAGACCCAGCCGGCCCAGCGAAGACTTACCCTCCAGGCGTCCGGCGAGGTCGTCGGGCAGGGTGCAGCACTCCAGGGTGGAACCGAGCACGAATTCCCCGGGGTGCAGGACGAACGGTTCGCCGTCGACCGGCTGCACCAGACTGGTCAGTTCGTCTTGTTGTTTCGCGGGGTCGATGTGGGTATAGCGGGTGTTGTTGAACACCCGGAAGAGGTTGTCCAGTCGGACATCGACGCTGGAGGGCTGCACCAACGTGTCGTCGAACGGGTCGATGCCCAGCCGTCCGTCGGCGATCTCGGCGCGGATGTCACGATCAGAGAGCAGCACCCGACGAGCGTATAGCCCCGAAAAGAGGTGGGTCATGAAGGCCGGATGGGCGGTGGGCAGGAGGGCAGCGAATCGGGGATGGATTCCGGCGGGTGTCCTATGCGCTGCAGTGGCGTTCTCGGGCTGCGCGTCGGGTTCCGGGGCGCCGTTGGCCGACGGATCGGACCGTTCGGTGCACGCCGCGATCAGGGCCGTGACGACCTTCCCCACCGAACTCGATCCGCGGCTGTGGAACGGCACCGACCTCAAACCCGAAGTGCGAGAGAAGTCGCTGACCGTCGTGGACCGCATCGTGCGGACCTCCGGCATCCCTGGGCTGACCGTCGACGCGGTGGAACTCTTCGGCAGCAACGCCTCCTATGAGTACGACGACGCCTCCGACTTCGGCATCCACGTCTTCACCCATTCGGAGGCCTTAGGTGTTTAGCCGGGGTTGTTGGTAGCGGCTGTGTGAGGAAGTGGTAGCGCGGGCGCGGGGATCTGGTAGCGGTCCCCGCGCCTGCGCTGTGGTCAGGTGGTGTCCTGCTGATGGCCGTGTCGGCGCATGTTGGGGCC
>CAIRCP010000164.1 GCA_903877095.1 uncultured Actinomycetes bacterium
CCGACTGGATCAACGACGACCGCCTGCGGGTCCTGCTGCCGACCACGCACCTGCCAGCCGGGTCGCCCTCGGCGTCGCCGTACCCGGCCGCACTTGCCGCCGGCGGACAGCCCGCGTTAGGGCCGGCGCTGTCGCACTAATCGGGCCAGCATGTCCTCCCGGCGCGCGATCCCGGTCGGGGTTTCCTCGCGCAGCCGTTCCAGATCGTCACGGGACACGGTGACGGTGTCAGTGGCCGCCAGAATGGTCTCGTAGAGACCGGTCGCCTGGGTGTCGAGAATGTCGACGTCGAGGTGGCAGCGGTAGACGTCCTTGCCCGCATCGTCGAGCAGCGCCAGGATCGCGGCGGTCAAGTCACTGGCTGAGCCACCCGATGTCCGGTAGGCGCTGCCGTCGCTGAACGGCACCGGAAAAGTGTTGCCGGCGCTGTCCCGGAAGAACGTCCGCCGGTCCTCGATGGCGACCTCTTCGACCCGGCCGCGGGCCGGCATTCGGGTCCCGACCGTGGTGTAGAACGTCCCGTCAGCGGAGCTGATCGCCCACACCGCACTATTGAGCGGATCGCGCCAATACCGGTACGGCGGCTCATCCATCCCGTCGACCGCCCAGCGCACCCAGTGGTAGCCGATCTCGGTGCGGTCCCCGGGGTCGACCGGAATCAGCCGGTTGCACCACTCGTGGGCCAACCGCGAGCACCGATCACGGTCGATCGCCAACAGCTCGTAGGTGATGGCTGCCCGCACGACTTCCCACGTTTTGGCTGTTTGCACGGCGCGCACCGCCAGGTCGTGGTCGCTGATCCGGTGGCGCAGCGCAGCGCTGATCACCTCCGGTGTTGCTGGGGTGGGCGGTTGGGCGCCCAGGACCGCGACAGCGGCATGTCGCAGACCGGGCTGGTCCGGGAAGCTGTCGTGGCCGGAGGGCCACAGGCCCAGATCAAACGCCAGCTGTGTGTCGGTGGCATCGGCCAGGGCAGCGAGCGCACGGTCAGCGGTCGAGCCGTCATGAGGGCGGCACCGCCGGAAATGCTCGCCGGTGAAGTCGGCAAATCGCGGTCGCAGCCGGGCGGTCGGGCTGCCGGGACGCCAGCTGGTCATCGACTCCACATCGGTCAACCCGCGCGGCCACCACGGCACATCGACCTGGAGAAGCGCGGCGAGGTCCAGCCAGCCGGCCTGCCACGGGTACCACCCCGTCCCGGCCCGGTCAGCGACCGCGATTTGCGGCTGAACCGCGTCGCCCGGCCCGTAGGTGACGGTGGCGATATCGGCCGGCACCACCAGCGCCGTGAGGTCCGGGCGCAGCGACAACAGATGGCTGGCGTCCTCAGAGTGGCAGCGCTGGAAATCCACGCAGTACGCGACCCCGACCGGGCCGCGGTCGTCGCCGGGCTCCCACGTGTGCACCACATAGGTGACGCCGCGGGTCCGCACGACGTCGGCGCCGATTAACCGGGCGGGGGAGAGGTCACCGGCCAGCGGGCACAGCCGCGGGACACGCTCGTATCCCCGGGACCGGCTGGCAGCCAAATATGCGAAGACCGACGCCGGGGTCCAGTAGTTCCGCCCACCACGCTGCTCGACCGGCTCGGGAAAGCCGCTGTGATCGGTCAGATACCGCCGCACCGACGACGCCTGGATGCCCAGGTGCAACGCCACGGCATCAACGTCCCACAAGGGCCTAAACCACGACGACCGCCGCTCCATACCCACCATCACCCCTCTTATCCATAGTATCTATGGATACCAGAGATTTCCGGGTTCTGTTCTGGTAGATTCACTTGCAGTGCCGCCGTCGCGGCGGCGCGACTCCCAGCAGAGGCCGACTGCCCGCATCGCCGTCGACCACACCAACGACTGGGACAAAGCCAAGGGCTACCGCGCACCCACCCGGACGAAGAGTCTCGGCAGATGCGGGCTGCTGCGACACAACTTTGAAAGGGGCTGTTTCGCTGATGACCAGCAACTCCCACAGAAGCCGTGCCCGCGCCGCCCAGAAACAAAGCGGCGAGTCCTACATGCGCGCCAGGCGCCGCGTCGACAACCGCGGCGGCGCCCCCGCAGACACCGATGACGCGGCTGCAACCCTGACCGCGCTCGGTTTCCCCGCATCCGGATCACCCACAGACGCCATCGCGCACCAGTGGAACACCCGCTCCCTGCCAGCAGGGACCGGCGAACCCGTGCAGCGCGGGCCGCTGCTGCGCGTCCCCATCGGGACCACCGCGGCGGGCGAGCCGCTGTGGCTGGACCTCAAAGACGCTGCCGGCGGCAACGGCCCCCACGCCCTGGTCGCCGGTGCCGCCGGAGCAGGGAAAACGTCTCTGCTGCAAGCGATTACGTTCGCCTTGCGCATCTCCCACTGCCCGCAGACCCTCGCCACGGTCCTGATCGACGCCTCCGGCAAGGACGCCTTCGACGCATTCGGCGACCACCCTGCCACCACGATCGCCGCCGACCTCGCGGACGTGGACGACGCCTTCGACGCTCGTGCGGCAGCGTTGCGGTCTGCCGACGTACGCAGCCTAACCGAATACCAGGCCCTGCGGGCCAGCGCCGCCGGGGCTGATCTGCCGTCCATCCCTTACCTAGTGGTCGTGATCGACGCGACCGATCGGCTCGGCTTCCGAGACCGCGATCGCCTGGAGCGGGTGCGCCGGCTCGGACGCAGCCTGGGAGTCCACGCGCTCGCCTCGGTGCAGCAGCCGGCCGATCCCGACGACCTCTCCAATTCGCCCGCGCGGATCGCCCTCAAAGCGGTGTCGCCATCCAGCTCCCGAGCCGTCATCGACACCGATGACGCATTCCACCTACCCCCGACCCCCGGTGCGGGAATCTTCGCGGCGTCGATCCACCCCCACGTCAGAACCCCGTTCCAGGCCCACCGGGTCTCCCGGCAGGCCATCCGCGACGCCGCAGCACCCCTCCACGCCGTCTGGCACAGCTACCGCCTCAACACGTACCTGAATGACCGAGAGGCTGCCGAGGGCGTCGCCGATGACTACGTCGGCTCCGGCGACTACCTCAACGAGGACCTGTGCGGACCCACCGATGGTGAATAGTCCTCCGCGCCGCCCCGGTGCCGCCCAGTCCGGCATGAGTGACCGCTGGGCACAGCCATGCCTCGATGTCGCCAACGTCGCAGAGATCCTGGGCACCATCCCGGCTACGGTGCGCCAAAAGCTGCTGAAGGACAACGCGTTTCCCGCGCCGCTGACCAAAGGCGCCAACGGCCGCAACCTCTGGGCACCCGCGACGGTCTACCAGTACGCCCGTGAACACCACGCCGAACGCCGGGATCGCACGCCACGGCTGTGGACTCCCAGGACGCTGAACCCGGCCCGCTTCCTCGGCACGTGGCGTCTCACGGTCCGGCCGCGCTGGCTGGAACCAGACGAAGTGTTCGCCGTCCACGGCTGGCAGCCCAGCGACGAGGGCGGCCCGATCGCGATCGCCTACCCGCTCAACACCAACCGCCGGCCCCGCACCCTCCCCGACGTCGCCGCCGAAGACTTGTTCCGGCAGTTGTCCCCGGGATTCACCGCCGTGGCGGTGCCCACCGGAGAAGCCGGGACCGTGCCCGGGACGACTGGTGACACCACGCAGCCGATGCTCGCCGTCGTGGACACCAGCACCGCCGGCCGCACAGACGGCCCTGCCGTCGAGTACGGCTGGTATTAGGTCGCCGCGCTGCTCAACACCGACCTGCCGTGGTGGCCGCGAGTCCTCAGCGACCGTGACTCCCTGATGGACTGGCGGCCCGGTACACCTGTGCGCCAGGTGGACGCCGCCGACGGCGGTGTTGCCGCCGCCCCGCTCACTAACCTGATCACCTGGAGCAGCGATATGGCCGCAGAGCCGCGTGAGGCCATCGCCCGCCTGGCCGCCAGCATTGCCGATGACCTCGCAGACGCGGCCCGCCGCGAAACCG
>CAIRCP010000165.1 GCA_903877095.1 uncultured Actinomycetes bacterium
CCAACAGCCGACACGGCCCGACCAAGGAATAACAGGAAAAGCTGGGCAGACCAGCAGCTACCCGCTGCCCACCACCAAAATCGTGGCAAAAATCAGACTCGACACACCTCACCAGGGTCCGTCCACGGATCGAGGCTAAGCTGACCCGATGACGACCGCGGAAAATTCCACGTCCTTCGACGCCGTCATCGTCGTCTACGCACCGCAGGCGCTGATCCTGTTCGTGGTGTCGCTGCCGGTTCAACTCGCCATGTACGAGTCCGCCCCGATGGGTGTGCTCGGCGCACTCGGGGTCATCGTGTGGGGCGTCGGGTTCGGATTCGAGGCCGTCGGCGACGCGCAATTGGCCCGGTTCACCGCCGACCCGGCGAACGCAGGAAAGGTGATGGACCGCGGCCTGTGGGCGTGGACGCGCCATCCCAACTACTTCGGCGACGCCTGCGTCTGGTTCGGCCTGTGGCTACTCGCCCTGGGTCATCCAGCCGGTCTGCTGACCGTCATCGCACCGGTGGCCATGACGTACTTCCTGGTCAACGTCACCGGAAAAGCGTTGCTGGAAAAGGGAATGCGCCGCAGCCGCGGCGCGGCGTACGACGACTACGTCGCCCGCACGAGTGGCTTCCTGCCCAGGCCGCCGCGGCGGCAGCGCGACGGCTAGCGCGAACCCGGCGCGAGGTAATCGCGCTCGCCGTAGCCGGTGTAGATCTGGCGCGGACGGCCGATCTTGTTGGGCTCCTGGTGCATCTCGCGCCAGTGCGCGATCCAGCCGGGCAGCCGGCCGAGGGCGAACAGCACGGTGAACATCCGGGTGGGAAAGCCCATCGCCCGGTAGATCACCCCGGTGTAGAAGTCGACATTCGGGTAGAGCTTGCGCTCGACGAAGAACTCGTCGGTGAGCGCGGCCTCTTCCAGCGCCTTGGCGATGTCGAGCAGTTCGTCGTCGCCGCCGAGCTTTCCGAGGATCTTGTCGGCCTGCTCTTTGACGATGCGCGCTCGCGGGTCGTAGTTCTTGTAGACCCGGTGGCCGAACCCCATCAGCTTGACGCCGTCCTCGCGGTTCTTGACCTTGCGGACGAACTCCTTGACGTCACCGCCGTCAAGCCGGATCTTCTCCAGCATCTCCAGCACGGACTGGTTGGCGCCACCGTGCAGCGGACCCCACAGCGCGTTGATGCCGCCGGAGATCGAGGTGAACAAGTTGGCCTGGGACGAGCCGACCAGGCGCACCGTCGACGTCGAGCAGTTCTGCTCGTGGTCGGCGTGCAGGATCAGCAGCATGTCCAGTGCGCGGACGATCTCCGGGTCCGGCGTGTACGGCTCGCACGGAAGCCCGAACGTCATCCGCAGGAAGTTCTCCACCAGGGTCAGCGAGTTGTCCGGATAGAGGAACGGCTGCCCGACGGACTTCTTGTAGGAATAGGCCGCGATGGTCGGCACCTTGGCGAGCAGCCGGATGGTGGACAGCTCCACCTGCTTGTGATCCAGCGGGTCCAGCGAATCCTGGTAGTACGCCGAGAGCGCGTTGACCGCACTGGACAACACCGGCATCGGATGCGCGTTGCGGGGGAATCCGTCGAAGAACCGCTTCAGATCCTCGTGCAGCAGGGTGTGGCGCTGAATCTGGGTGCTGAAGGTCTCCAGCTGCTCCGGGGTCGGGAGCTCGCCGTAGATCAGCAGGTAGCTCACCTCGATGAAAGTGGACTTCTCAGCCAGCTGGTCGATCGGGTAACCGCGGTAACGCAGGATCCCGGCGTCGCCATCGATGTACGTGATCGCGCTCTTGGTCGAAGCGGTGTTGACAAAACCCGGGTCGTAGCTGGTGTACCCGGTCTTGGCCAGCAACGGGCCCAGCGCGATACCGTCGGCACCCTCGGTCGCGTGCACGATCTCCAGGTCCAGCTCTCCGCCGGGGTACCGGAGGGAAGCGGTGTCGTCGGTCGCGGCCACATCAACCCCTTCTTGGCTTTTGACGGCGCCATTCGGGCCCGCCGTGAAGTCACGCTACTGCGCGCTCTCAGTGAAAGTAGTCGCTATTGTGCCGAGCCGTCCGCGGGGGGCTGGTCCGGGGCTCCCCAGGGTCGCCAGAGCCGGGTGAAAACGGCGTATGTCGCCTCGATCTGGTCGGCCACCTCGCCGGGGCCGGTGGCCTGCGCACCCGGGGTGCCGCAGGCGGCCGCCATGAGAACCGCCCAGGTGTCGAACAGAATCCGGATCACCGGGTCTTCCACCTCCAGCCCCATCCGCCGGGCCATTGCCTGTCCGACCGAACGGGTGGGCCCATCGGGGCGGAAGGTGAACGACGAGATCCCGAGCAGGGGGGAGTTGTTCAGGATGCGCAGGAAGCCGCTCATGCGGTCGAAAGACATCGCCTCGGGGTCGCCGCGCTCGGCTGCCCGGAAAAGTTCGATGTGGGCGCGCGCCAGCGCCTCGTGTTCGGTGATGTCGCGGGGCTGGCGCGACAGCGCCTCGGCGACGTGTTCGGAGGTGTCCTCGACGAGAGCCCCGATGACGGCTTCCTTGCTGGGGAAGTATCGGCTGAAGGTGCGCGGTGAGATGTCCGCGGCGGCAGCGATCTGGTCCACCGTGGTGTTCTCGTAGCCGCGTTGGGCGCACAACCGGGCCGCGACGTCGACGATGGTCGCACGCGTCCGCTTCTTCTTGAGTTCCCGCAGCCCTAAAGCCGCCACCCCACTGGCATCAGGCACAGCTCAATCCTAGGGTGCAGGCGGGGTCAGCGGGGCGACATCGGCGTGCCTCACCCACTCTGAGCGCGTAGCCGGTAGCGGTGCCTCACCTACTTTGAGCGCGTTACCCGGAAGGCTTGCCCAGCGTGGAGGGCAAGATCGATATGGCCGCGAGACGGCAGGTAACCAACAAGCTGCAGG
>CAIRCP010000166.1 GCA_903877095.1 uncultured Actinomycetes bacterium
CCAACAGCCGACACGGCCCGACCAAGGAATAACAGGAAAAGCTGGGCAGACCAGCAGCTACCCGCTGCCCACCACCAAAATCGTGGCAAAAATCAGACTCGACACACCTCACCAGGGTCCGTCCACGGATCGAGGCTAAGAACGCGGCGAATGCCGCCGTCAGCCACGGCCTGGCCGCGGCGATGGACCAGCTCGACGACGACCCAGGGCTGTCGGTGGGAATCCTGACCGGAGCGGGCGGCACGTTCTGTGCGGGTATGGATCTCAAGGCCTTCGCGCGCGGCGAGAACGTCGCGGTCAAGGGCCGCGGTCTGGGGTTCACCGAACGGCCCCCGGCCAAGCCGCTGATCGCCGCGGTCGAGGGCTTTGCGTTAGCCGGCGGTACCGAGCTGGCGTTGGCAACTGATCTTATTGTGGCGGCGCGTAATTCAGCGTTCGGCATCCCGGAGGTCAAGCGCGGTCTGGTGGCTGCCGGCGGTGGGCTGCTGAGGCTGCCGCAGCGCATCCCTTCCGCGATCGCGATGGAGCTGGCCCTCACCGGAGATCAGTTGTCCGCCGAACGCGCCCATGCTCTGGGTCTGGTGAACGTCCTCGCCGAACCGGGTCACGCATTGGAGGCGGCCATCGAACTGGCCGAGCGGATCACTGCCAACGGCCCGCTGGCCGTGGCCGCCACCAAGCGGGTCATCGTCGAATCGCGTGGCTGGAGCCCCGAGGATCAGTGGCGCGAGCAGATGAAAATCATCATGCCGGTGTTCGGGTCCAAGGACGCCCGGGAAGGTGCGATCGCGTTCGCCGAGAAGCGTGCGCCCAATTGGACGGGCAGTTAGCGAACTAGACGCCGACGCACAAATTCACGATCGGGATCGGCGCGCAGATGCTGGCCGACACCCACAGTGGCGGAGCGTTCCAGGCCGGTGGCGGTGGCGGGCCGGGAGGCGGCGGGGCCGGCGGTGCCGACTCGGCCGCGGCAACGAGGCAGGAGTCCGAAGGGGCAGAGCGGCTCTGGCTTTGACCACGACGTCACCTCCTGCGTCTTGTGACAGCGGTGAATCGCGGACCAAACCCTGCTGCGTTACCGAGTCGCACGTCGTGACTTGTCAGAACCCCGTCGTAATGTTTCGAACATGCGTTCTATTGACGATGCGCTCGCCGGGCTGGATGCGGCCGTGGCCGCCTTCGACGCGCTCGACTGGGACGGCCTCCCCATCCGGGAACTCCTTACGGCGCTGGACCGCCTCGAAACCGCCCGCCGGCGGGCCGCCGCCGTCGCCTACGACGCGGCCGCCGCGCTCGACCGGCGCGGCGAGCACGACCTCGGAGGCAGAAGCCACCGAATCCTCGCCGACGTGCTGCGGGTCAGCCCCGGCGAAGCACAGCGGCGCATCCGCCAAGCCGGCCGACTGACACCCCGCACCAGCCTCACCGGCCCGCCGATGACCCCGGAATTGCCCGCCACCGCCAACGCCTGGCACGCCGGAACACTCGACGGCGAGCACCTGCGCGTCATCGACAAGTTCTTCCACGACCTGCCCCATCACGTCGCCCCCGCCGACACCGAACGCGCCGAGGTATTCCTCGCCGAACAGGCGACCCTGCTGCGACCCGACCAGCTGCAGAAACTCGCCGCCCACATGGCGCTGCAACTCAACCCCGACGGACAGTTCTCCGACGCCGACCGCACCCGCAGACGCAGCCTCACCTGGTCCGGCCAGGGCCCGGACGGCATGAGCACCGCCACGATCATCGCGACACCGGAACTACGGGCGATGCTGGATGCCTGGACGGCCAAGTTCGCCGCCCCCGGAATGTGCAACCCCGCCGACCAATCCCCCACGCTCACCGGCGAACCCAGCCAGGACGTCATCGACCGCGACGACCGCAGCTACGCCCAACGACACGACGACGCCCTCGCCGCCCTGCTACGCGGGCAACTCGGGGACCCCAACCTGGGCCAGCACCGCGGCCTGCCGGTCACCGTCATCGTCACGGCCACCCTGCAGCAGATGCAGACCGCCACCGGAGTCGCCGTCACCGCCGCCGGCACACTGCTGCCCATCAGCGACGTCATCCGCATGGCCAGCCACTCCTGGCACTACCTCGCCGTCTTCGACCACCACACCGAACGCGCGCTATACCTGGGCCGTTCCAAGCGGATCGCCACCGCCGACCAGCGAATCATCCTGCACGCCAAAGACCGCGGCTGCACCGCACCAGGCTGCGACAAACCCGGCTACCTCTGCGAAGCCCACCACGTCAACGACTGGGCCGCCGGCGGGCTGACCAACATCGACCAGCTCACCTTCGCCTGCAAAAGCCACCACCAACTCCTCAAACCCGGCGGCTGGACTACCCGCAAACTCAAAGACGGCTCCACCCAATGGCTTCCACCACCACACCTACCGCTGCGCAACGGCACCAACACATTCCACCATCCCGAACGGATGCTGCCCGACGACTGGGGCCTCGCCGGCGACTAGCTGGGTGTGCGGATCAATCGCGGCCGACATTGCCGATCATGACGTCCCAGGGGTCGTTACCCGACAGGGCGATCCGGCCAAGTCGGTACGCCCAGTGGGCGGTGTCGCCGAACTCACCGATCCAACTGCGTGCCCGCATGGTCGCCAGCCACAGCCGGTGCTCGATGGTGACGCCGATGGCGCCGTGCAATTGGTGCGCTGAGGTGACGATACGTGGAACCACCTGTCCCAGAGTTACTTTCGCGGCCGCGACGGCGTAGTCGGTCTGCGGTGCGGCGAATCCGTAGTCCTGGGCGGCGGCCACAGCGAGGTTGGCCGCAGCGCGGGCACGTTCTACGTCACCGGCCATGCCGGCCAGCGTGTGCTGGACTGCCTGGAACGCGCTGAGCGGACGGCCGAACTGTTCACGTTCGCGGGTGTGCGCCACCGAGAACTCCACCGCGGCATCGAGAGCGCCGATGATCTGCATGCACCGTGCCCATGCGCCGCGCCGGAAAAGTTCGGCCGCCACGTCGCCGTCGACAGCGGTGAACTCGGCGGCCGGGAGGTGCACGTCGACGGTGTCGCGCGGCTCGCCACCGGCGTTGTGCCCCTTGTTGATCGACAATGACGCCGGATCGCAGGCGGCCACCAGCAGGCGGTCGCCGTAGCGCAGGGCGAGCACAACTGCGGCGGCGTCGGCGGCGTAGGGAACACCGGGCACCGTCGCGGTGAGGCGGTCACCGTCGACGACGGCATCGCCGTGCGCGACGGTCAACGGTCCGGTGGCGGGGACATCGACGCCCGCCGCACCGGCCAGCCAACCGGCTTGGACATCGGTCTCCGCCAGAGGCACGGTCACCCCATTGCGGGCGAGCGATCGCAGGATCACCGCCACCTCGGCGGCGCCCGCGCCGGCATCCTCGGTGCTGCCCAGGCGGGTCAGGCCTGCCTCGTCGAGATGCCGCCAGGCGGTTTCGTCGAGCGGATCGGGGAGTGCCCGATGTCCGATGCGCGCTTGGAACGACCGCTCACCGATATCGTCGGCGAGTTGACGGAGATCGGTGAGATCGTCTGTGCCGGAGGCGAAGACGCCACCGCTGAGGACACCGCCGCTCATCGCTGCCCTCGGCTCTTCGCGCAAGCGCTCATCGCTGCCTTCGGCTCTTCGCGCAAGCGCTCATCGCAACCCCATACCCTTGGCGACCATCCCGCGCAGCACCTCATTAGTACCGCCACGCAGCGTGAACATCGGCGCGTGGACCCGGGCAATCTCCACCAGCGCAGCGACCCGGTCGCGGTCCGCGCCGTCGTCGGCGTAGGACAACAGATCCGCGGCGAGGTCCACGGACTCCTGCTCGAAGCGGGTGCCGAGATCCTTCACCAGCGCCGCCTCGTTGGCCTGCGGTTCTCCCGCCGCCAGGGCGCGGGCCACCGAGATGGACATCTGCCGCAACGAGATCACCCGCGCCACCAGTTCGCCCACCGCGGCGGTCGCGTGGCGGTCCAGATCGCCGGTATCGCCGAGTAACCGCAGCAGCGCGGTCAGCATCGGAGCGGTCGAGAGAATCCGCTCGGGGCCGCTGCGTTCGAAAGACAACTCGGCGGTGACCTGCCGCCAGCCGTCGCCGTCATTGCCTAGAAGATTCGTATCGTCGATGAACACCTCGTCGAAGGTGATCTCGTTGAAGTGGTGCTCACCGGACATCAGCACGATGGGGCTGACGTCGATGCCGGCCGAATCCATCGGCACGATGAACTGGCTGAACCCGGCGTGGCGGCGCTGGGTGTCGAGCGGACCGGTCCGGACGAGCACGACGACCTGATGAGACAGATGTGCGCCGCTGGTCCACACCTTGGTGCCGGAAAGCACCCAGCCGCCGTCGGTGCGGGTGGCTTTGGCCGCCGCGGCGGCGAGGTCCGAGCCGGCCTGGGGCTCACTCATCCCAATGGCTGAAAAGTACCGTCCCGCAGCGATTCTCGGGAGAATGCGCTGACGCTGTTCCTCGGTGCCGTAGGACAGCAGGCCGGGCCCCACTTGGCGGTCGGCGATCCAGTGCGCCGCGACCGGGGCGCCGACGGCGAGCAGCTCTTCGGTCACCACGTAGCGGTGCAGGTGGCCCAACCCCTGCCCGCCGTACTCCTTCGGAATCGTGAGACCCAGGAAACCCGCGTCGCCGAGGCGGGCGCTGAACTCCTCATCCCATTTCGACAGCCAGGCGTCGACGGCCGGTGTCCAGCCGAACTCGGCCCGGTCGGCGGCGAGAAACTCGCGCAGCGAACCGCGCAGAGAGGCCAGCTCCGGCTCGTTGGCGCATAGCACGTCGAAGCCGGCGGAGGACCCGTCAGCCATCGCGCTCACCGGTAGCCCGTGACCCGCGCGACGACGGCCGTCTTGCCGTCCGGCCCGACGGCCGCGGCGTCGGCGATCGCCGACGTTCGTCCGATTCGCAACGCGGTTGCCTCATAGAGGGATTCTGCACCCGCGGCGAACGGCCGCAGGAAATTCACCCGAATGGATGCGTTCGCAACGGGCCGTCATCGGGTCGTCTCCCGTGCGACGAACGCCCGGGCCTTGATGAGGAACTCCAACTGCCGCGCGACGTCGTCGATCGGCGCAGGACTGCGGGTGGCGCGGCATAGGACCACCGCACCCTCGAGCGCGGAGATCGTGGTGTGGGCCAACGCCGTTGCTTCGTCGGCGTCGAACCCCTCGCGCATGAAGGCCTCCCGAGACGAATCGCGCCACTGGCGGAAGATGTCCGCGGCGACCGAGGCCAGTTGCTGTTCATCGGCTCCTGATCCGACCGCCGCAGCCAGTACCGGGCTGCCGGCGGTGAAGTGACTGTCGACCAACGCCGCGCGCCACATCGCGGCCAGCCGCCGCAGCAGGGTCACCGCGCTCACGTCGGGCCCGGGGCCGATCGTCGCCAGGATCTCGTCGGCGGCGAAGTGCAATGCGTCCCGGAGGATTTCGCTGCGTCCGCCCGGGAAGTGGTGGTACACCGAACCGCGCGGAGCGCCGCTACGGGAAAGCACCGCATCGATGGTCACCCCGGCGGCGCCGCGCTCGCGCAGCAGTTCCGCGGCAGCCACCAGCATGGTGTGTCGCGTCGACCCGCGAGTGCGTGTGGACACGGAGTGCTCAGGTGGCAGGCGAAGCGTGCTGCGGCAGTTCGCGCATCACGAATGAGCGTGGATCCGGCGCCAGCAGATGGCGGCGCTTGAGCGCCCACCGGCGGATCCGCAGACCGCCGAGATTCAGTTCAACGACCCACATCAGAAGACCTCCTTGGATCGAACTATGGCCGTAACCATAGTTATGGCGGGTGACAGCGGCAAGACAGGCCGATGACTATTGGGTCACAACCCGCCCGTCGTCCGTTTGTATGATCCTTCCTATAGCGGAGTTCGCTGGAACGGAAGGTTCACCCATGCAGACCATCGCCTCCATCGCCGATGCGCAGTCCCTCGTCGGTCAGGAGCTCGGCGTCAGCGACTGGCTGACCATCGATCAGCAGCGGGTCAACGACTTCGCCGACTGCACCGGCGACCACCAGTGGATTCACGTCGACGTCGAGCGGGCGAAGAGGGAGAGCCCGTTCAAGGCGCCGATCGCGCACGGATTCCTCACCCTGTCGCTGATCCCGGCACTCAGCAAGGACAACTTCCGGCTGGAGAACGCCAAACTCGCCATCAACTACGGACTGAACAAGGTGCGCTTCCTGACACCGGTGCCGGTCGGCAGCCGGGTGCGCGCCCGTTCCGAACTCGTCGACGTCGCCACCAAACCCGGCACCGACTCCGCCGATCTGACGGTCAAGCACACCGTCGAGATCGACGGTGTGGAGAAGCCCGCCGCCGTCGCCGAGATGATCGTGCGGGCAGTTTTTTAACCGCCGCTACAGCTTCGGCGTGTAGCCGAAGGGCAGCAGCACGCTCTTGTGCTCGACGTACTCGTCGATGCCCTCCGGGCCGTTCTCCCGGCCGATGCCGGAGTTCTTGTAACCGCCGAACGGCGCACCCGGATCGAACGCGTACATGTTGACCGCGTAGGTGCCGGTGCGGATCTTCGAGGCGATCTCAATTGCCTTGTCGTAGTTCGTCGTCCACACGCTGCCGGCCAGGCCGTACACCGAGTCGTTGGCGATGCGGACGGCGTCGTCCTCGTCCTCGTAGGCGATGATCGACAGCACCGGCCCGAAGATCTCCTCCTGGGCGATGGTCATCGAGTTGTCGACATCGGCGAAAACCGTTGGCTGCACGAAGAATCCGCTGTCCAGGCCCTCGGGGCGGCCACCGCCCGTCACCAGGCGGGCGCCTTCCTCGATGCCTTTGGCGATGTAGCCCTCGACGCGCTCACGCTGCTTCTCGGTGATCAGTGGGCCGATGATCGCGCCCGGATCGTCGGGCAGGCCCACCGTCATCGCGCCGACCGCCGCGCCGATCTTCTGCACGATCTCGTCGTACCGCGACCGCGGCGCCAGGATGCGGGTCTGCGCCACGCATGCCTGCCCGGAGTTCATCAGCCCGGCGAACAGCAGCATTCCCAGGCTGGCGTCGAGGTCGGCGTCCTCCAGGATGATCGCCGCCGACTTCCCGCCGAGTTCCAGCGTGCACGGCTTGAGCTTGTCGGCGGCCAGTTTGCCGACCTCCTTGCCCACCGCGGAACTGCCGGTGAACGTGTACTTGTCGACGCCCGGATTGGCCGTCAGCGCACGACCGGTCTCCGCGCCGCCGGGCACCACCGACAGCACGCCTTCGGGCAGACCCGCCTGCGCGAAAGCCTCGGCCATGGCGTTGACGGTCAGCGGGGTCTCGGCCGCCGGCTTGAGTACCACGGTGCAGCCGGCCAGCAGAGCGGGCCCGAGTTTGTTGGAGGCCAGGAACATCGGAACGTTCCAGGCGGCCACCGCGCCCACCACGCCGATCGGCTCACGCAGCACCAGGGTCTGGCCGTAGATGCCGTCGCGGACGTCTTTCCAGGTGAACTTGTCGGCAGCCGATGCGTAGAACTGCAGGCCCGACAGTGCGGCGCCGTACTGCATCATGTCGACGATCATCTGCGGCTGGCCGGTCTCGGCCTTGAGCAGATATTTGAACTCGGCGGCGTTGTCCTCGATCACCTTGACCGCGTTGGCGATCACCGCCTGGCGCTCCTGCGGGGTCATCCGCGGCCACGGTCCTTCGTCGAACGCCTTGCGGGCGGCCGCGCAGGCCGCGTCCACATCGGCGGCGGCGGCCATTGGGACCCGGCCCACGTATTCGCCGGTCGCCGGGGAGTGCACCTCGATGACCTCGGAGGTCGACGGCTCGACCCACTGGCCGCCGATGAAGAGTTTGTCCCATTCGGTTTTGAACGCCGCCTGTGTCATGCGGATCACATTACCGACGATTCGGGCCCGCGAGAACCTGTGTCATTTCCGGGTGACAGCACCAGCACGAGGTTGCTGACGAGAAACTCGCGGACGCCGGGAACCGAGGTCATCCACCAGGCCCATCGGGGGTGGTAGCGGGGGAATGCGGCGACCAGGGCGCCGGTGGAGCGCGCCCAGCGCAGCCCCTCGGCGGCGGACACCGCGAACAACGACGACCCGTAGTTGTTCTTCGGTGGATGCCCGTGTCGGCGGGTGTATCTGGCGGCCGCGCGGGCTCCGCCGACGTAGTGCCAAAGACCGGTTTCGTGGCCGCCGAACGGTCCGAGCCAGACGGTGTAGGACAGGATCACCAGGCCGCCCGGCCGGGTGACCCGCAGCATCTCGTCACCGAGCCGCCAGGGTTGCGCGACGTGCTCGGCCACATTGGACGAGAGGCACACGTCGACACTGCCGTCGGCGAACGGCAGGGCCAACCCGGAGGACCGGACGAAGCTGCCCGGCCCGCCACGCCCGACCTGCCCGGCGGCGTGCATTTCCCGCGGGTCCGGTTCGACGCCGATGTAGCGCCATCCCGCGTCGGTGAACGCGGTCGCGAAATAGCCGGGGCCGCCACCCACGTCGACCACCGTGCGGCCGTGATGATCCGGATGAAACGCGTTCCACAGGTCGGTCACCAAGGTTTCGGTGTCGGCTGCCAGGCTGCCGTAGAAGCGGGCCGGATCGGTCTGCTCGAACCGGAACTCGCCCAGCAGGCGGACCGAGCGGCCCAGGGTCGCCCGGCGGGCGAAGGCATCGGTGACGTGCATCGGAGCCACCTTAGCGAGGGTCCCGATAGGCTGGTCGGCGATGTCGACTCCCGCTGTCCCCTCCGAGCCGCCGCCTGCGCCCGTGCGCTCTGTGCTGCTGCTGTGCTGGCGCGATACCGGCCACCCGCAGGGCGGTGGGAGTGAGACCTACCTCCAGCGCATCGGCGCGCAACTGGCCGACGCCGGCGTGGACGTCACCCTGCGCACCGCGCGCTACCCCGGTTCCGCGCGCCGCGACGTCGTCGACGGTGTGCGGATCAGCCGCGGCGGCGGCCCGTACACCGTCTACATCTGGGCCGGGCTCGCCATGGTCGCCGCCCGGCTGGGGGTGGGCCCGTTGCGCAAGGCCCGTCCCGACGTGGTGATCGACAGTCAGAACGGGCTGCCCTTCCTGGCCCGGCTGGCCTTCGGTCGGCGGGTGATCGTCCTCGTGCATCACTGCCACCGTGATCAGTGGCCGGTGGCCGGCCGGGTGCTGGGGCGGGTGGGCTGGTTCGTCGAGTCCCGGCTGTCGCCGCGGCTGCACCGGCGCAACCAGTACGTGACGGTGTCGCTGCCATCGGTGCGGGACCTCGCCGACCTCGGCGTCGACACGGGTCGGGTCGCGGTCGTCCGCAACGGACTCGACGAGGCGCCGCCGCGGACCCTGACCGGGCACCGGTCGGCCACCCCGCGGGTCGTGGTGCTGTCCCGGCTGGTCCCGCACAAGCAGATCGAAGACGCCCTCGACGCCGTTGCGGTGCTGCGGCTGCGGATTCCCGACCTGCACCTCGACGTGGTGGGCGGCGGATGGTGGCAGGACAAACTGTTGCAGCACGCGCAGCGGCTCGGGATCGCCGAGGCCGTCACGTTCCACGGCCACGTCGACGACGAGACCAAACACGCTGTGCTGCAACGGTCCTGGGTCCACCTGCTGCCTTCGCGCAAAGAGGGCTGGGGGCTGGCGGTCATCGAAGCCGCCCAGCACGAGGTGCCCACCATCGGCTACCGGTCTTCTGGTGGGCTGACCGACTCGATCGTCGACGGCGTCACCGGCCTGCTCGTCGACAGCCATGCCGACATGGTCGACCGCCTCGAACAGCTGCTGTCCGATCCGGTGCTGCGCAGGGAACTCGGCGCCAAGGCCGCCGCCCGCAGCCGCGAGTTCTCCTGGACCCAGAGCGCTGCGTCGATGCGCACCGTGCTGGACACGGTGCACTCCGGCGGACGCCTCAGCGGCGTGGTCCAGCCGTGAGCGAACATCCGGTAGCGAGCGGAGCGACTCCCAAGCTGCTGCAACGCATCGCCTATGCCTACGGCAAAGTGCTGCCCGCCGAGTTCGACGACTGGGTTCGGGAGGACTTGACCGGCAAGGGCGCGCAGCTTCGCACGATGGTTCGGGTCAGCGTCCCGGCGATCCTGGTGGTGGCACCGCTGTGGCTGATCCCGGCGAGCGTCGGCATGCATCTGGCGATGTCGAGTCTGCTGCTGATTCCGTTCGTCTACTTCACCCATGCGCTGGACAAGATTTGGCGCGCCCACCGGCTGCGCCAGCACGGCCTGGACCCGGACCTCGTCGACGAGCGGGCGCGTCGGCGCGATGCCCACCGCCACGAGGACTACCGGCGGCGCCACGGGCATGCGCCCAAAGGAGATCAGCCAGCCGGGGAAGATCAGCCGACCGACGGTCAGGGCTGACGGCCCCGGCGTAGGGCGGAGCCGGCAAGCGCCGCCCCACTGCCGAGCAGCAGCACGGCCCACACCAGATGCGCGGCGATCGACAGCATCCGTTTGTCCTGTGGCGCAGCGGAACTCGATCCGCCGATCCGGTACAGCGCGATGTCAGGGTCGGTGTAAGACGGCGACAGCTGCCGCAGCACCCGGTCGGCTCCGCCAAGGTCGCCGGGCGTTCCCCGCTGCACCACCAGCCAGCCCACTCCGGCGCGCGCCAGTGTCGCCGGATCGCTTCCCGCTTCCAGTAGCCGCTGCACCTCCCGGGCGTGGGAGCCCTCGCCGGCCACCGTTTTGCCGCCGATCGTCAGGTCGCCGGTCGTCAGCACCTCGGCCCGCACCCACCGCGGCCATGGGTCCAGGACCGGGGCGGAACCCGACCAGGGGAACCGGCGCATCGTCCCGGCCGGCAGCACCGCCACCGGCTGTGGATCGGCGTTGACCTGACCGGCCGCCACCGCCCATCCCGGCGGGTATTTCACCGGGCGCAGCGCCCCGCCCACCCCCCAGGCCAAGTCCGGTAGCGCCACCAGCACCGCTACGCAGCAGGCCAGCGCGGCTGCGGCCGGGCGCAGCCAACGGCGCAGTGCCAGCACCGCGGCTGCGCCGGCCAGGGCATAGGCCGGCATCGCGAGCGCCACCCATTTCTGCGCGTCCCGGACCACGGCGAGCGCGGGCAGGGTCTCGACACCAGCCCGCAAGGCAGTCATGCCGGGTCCGGTCGCCATCGCGGCGGGCAACAGGACCGCGACAGCAGCCAGCATCAGCAGCGGTTCGCCGGCCCCGCGGCGCAGGATCACCGGAATCCCGAAGGCCACCACCGCCAGCAGGGCGACGGTCCCGATGACGGCGAAACCCGTTGCGCGCGAATGCGGAACCGCCTCGGCGTTCCAGATGCCGCCCAGGCCGGCCAGGCTACCCAGCGTGCCGAGGCCCGGCTCGGCACGGGCCGCGAACGGCGCCAGCCCGGCGGTCTGCGGAACCCCCAACGCACTGCCCACCGCCGCGGCCGTCAGCCACGGCACGGCGGCGGCACCGGCGATGCCCAATACGGCCCACGCCCGGCGGACCGGGCGGGCGCACACCAGGGCGACGACGCCCGCCATGATGAGCCCGGTGGGGGTGAGGCCGGCCAGCGCCATCCAGCACGCAACCGCCGCCCAACCCGGCGGGCCGGACGGTGGCGCAGCGGTGCCGTCACGTAGCCGGATCACCGACCCCGCCACCCAGGGCAGGCAGCCGTACCCCAGCAGAAGACTCCAGTGCCCCTGCAAAAGCCGCTCGGCCACATAGGGATTCCAGATCGCGACCGTGGTGGCGACCAACTGCCCGGGTACGCCGGCATCGGGCAGCAGTTGCCGGGCCAGCCGCCCGGCGCCCCAGCCGGCCAGGAACAGACCCGCGATGAGCAGCGCCTTGACGACGATCCCGCCGTCGACCACGGCGGAGATCACCGCGATCGCGAAATCCTGCGGAACCGCCCGCGGCGCGTTCTCCCCGATGCCCAGTGCGGCGTCGGTCAGGTAGGACCGCGGCGTCGACACCGCGTCGCGAATGAGCAGATAACCCGGTGCCAGCAGGGGTGCGGTGACCGCGAGCGCCAGAATCAGTGCGTAGCCGGGCACCGCCCAGCGGACGCCGGCGGCCTTCACCGACGTCACTGCAGCGGAGTCGGGGGCTCCGGTCGATCGGTGGGGGGCCGGCGGGTCGGGATCTTCTCGGTGGGCGCCTGGGCGGCCGGCATCGGACCCGTCTCATCCTTGCCGAACAGACCGAGGTCGAGATCGTCTTCGCTCTCGCCGGGCAGTGCCGCTTCGACGCGCGTGCTGTACAGCGCGAGCAGTGCGCCGCCGACCAGTGCGACCAGTCCGGCCGCGGCGAGGCTGATCGGCAGGATCCGCGACCACAGCGCGACCCGGTCGCGTTCGGCGCGGGCTGCTGCCACCTGGGCCTCGACCGTCTGCTCGGTGGAGATGACCTTGTAGTCGACCACTTCCTCGTCGGGCTTGAGTGGGTCGCGGGCGTAGTAGTGGTTGGCGCGCTCTTCGGTTTTGACGATGGTCCCGGTCACCGGATCGACCCAGAAGGTGCGCTGCGCGGCGTAATAGCGGGTCATCTTGATCGGCTCGTAGGGGTCGCCCTCCAGCCCCCACAATTCGGCGCGTGCGGTGACCTCGCCGTCCTCGTTTCTGTCGTACAGCGAGGAGTACTTGATGGGCTCGGTCAGTTTGCCGTCGGCGTCATAGCCGACGTTCTGGGTGAACCGGTAGGTCGTCAGGCCGTTGACGTCGTCCTCGCCGTCGTAGTTGGCGTCGAACGCCTTCTGCGCGATCGGATCGAAGTAGGGGTAGGACTTCTTCTCGGTGTCGAACGGGAACCGGTAGGACAGCCCGTCGTGCGGCAACGCGATGCTGGTGGGCGGCTTGTCATCCTCGATGGTGCGCGGCTTCTGCACCGAGCCGCCGGGGCGATTGTCGTCGGACACCGCCTCGGCGGTGCTGCGGTTCAGTGTCACGGTGTCGACCATCGCGAGCAGCAGGCCGTTGTCCTTCTGCTTGTCGCTGCGGCGGACGGTGGTCCCCACCTGGAAGGTCACCACCTGAGCGTTGGCCGGGGTCTCAACCGTCATCGCCTGCTGGGATACCAGCGGGACGTTCTTGTCGACGATGAACTTCGCACCCACGCCCGCGGACAGCGAGGCCGGATCCATCGCGGTGGCGGTGCCGGCGCTGACCAGCGTCTGGTCGATGTTGAGCGGAATCTTCCGGATCTTGCTAGAGGTGTACGTGGACAGCAGGAGCGCGGCGATCAACAAGGCCGAACCCAGCCCGATGATGCCCAACGACGCGAGACGCACCATGCTTGCGCGGTTCACGCTGCCCAGGCCTCCACTGTCCTTGCTCCGATTGCTGCCGGTTCTAACCGGTCTGACCCTAACAGCCGAAACCTCGCTGAACGGTCCCGCGCACGGATTCTGCTGCGCCCGCTACCCAGACCGACGTCCGCCCCGGCGGCCACCGGCCTTGCATATCCGGGCACACTGACGGTATGGAACAGCAGGTCGGCGGAACGCGGGATTCGTGGGCCGGCCCCGGCGTCGGCTCTCCTTCGTCGAGCTTCGCCGGACCTCTCGGCTTCCTGCCGGCCGTCGAGGGCATGCGGGCCTGCGCGGCGATGGGCGTGGTGCTGACCCACGTGGCTTTCCAGACCGGAACGTCCGGCGGGGTGATCGGCCGGTTGCTGCACCGCTTCGACCTGGCGGTCGCGGTGTTCTTCGCGCTGTCCGGCTTCCTGCTCTGGCGCGGCCACGCCGCGGCCGCCCGAGGTCTGCGCCACCGCCCGCCGACCGGGCACTACCTGCGATCCCGGCTGGTCCGGATCATGCCCGGCTACCTGGTGGCCGTGGTGGTGATCCTGACCCTGCTGCCGGAGGCCAACCACGCCAGCCGCACCGTCTGGTTGGCCAACCTGACGCTGACGCAGGTGTACGTGCCGCTGACGCTCACCGCCGGGCTGACCCAGATGTGGAGCCTTTCGGTGGAGGTGTCGTTCTATCTGGCGTTGCCGATCCTGGCGTTTCTCGCCTCCCGGCTGCCGGTGCGGGCGCGGGTGCCGGCCATCGCCGCGGTGGCGGTGGCCAGCCTGGGCTGGGGACTGTTGCCGATCCACACCGCCGAGGGGGTTAACTTCCTGAACTGGCCGCCGGCCTACGCGTCGTGGTTCGCCGCCGGCATGCTGCTGGCCGAGTGGACCGTCAGGCCGGCCGAAAAAGGACAATTGGGCTGGCCGCATGCGCTCGCCCGCAACCGCTTCGCGATCACCGCGGTCACGCTGGTCGCCTACCTCATCTCGGCCTCACCGCTGGCCGGCCCGAAGGATCTGGTGCCGGCCACGCTGGCACAGTTCGTCGTCCGCACCTCCATGGGCGCCGTCGTGGCCTGGGGGCTGCTTGCCCCACTGGTACTGGACCGGCCCGACACGCAGCACCGCATCCTCGGCAGCCGGGTGATGCAAATCCTGGGCCAGTGGTCCTACGGCCTCTTCGTCTGGCACCTGGCCGCTCTGGTGATGGTGTTCCCGATGGTCGGCACGTTCATGTTCAACGGCGACCTCATCGTGGTGTTCGTGCTGACCACGCTGCTCGGGTATGCCATGGCGGCAGTGAGCTACGCGCTGATCGAGTCGCCCTGCCGAAATGCGTTGCGGCGCTGGGAGTACCGGCGAGCTCAACGGGGCGGTGCTGGGGAGCGCCCGACGCCCGTCCCGCCGCTGGACAGTTCGGTCACCGATACCCCGGAACCGGCGGTCGCGCGGTAGCTGCGCACGGGCCGCGGCGCGCGATCACCCCGTCGCGGGGACTACTTCCCGTCTCGCCCCGCCCCGCTCATCAGTACCCGCCCTGGCGGGAGAAGATCGTGCGGGGGTTGTCCACCAGCATGGTGGTGATCTGCTCTTCGGTGACACCGCGCTGCCGCAGCGCAGGCAGCACGTCGTTGTGGATGTGCAGGTAGTGCCAGTTCGGCAGAGCGAAGGGCAGCGCAGCTTCGGGCAACCAGTCGATGTGGCACGACGCGTCGTGCGCCAGCACCATCTTGTCGGCATGTCCCCGCTCGCACATCCGAACCACCGTGTCGACGCGGTCGTCGAAGCTGCTGATGTTGTCCAGGCCGAACCGGTCCATCCCGAGGTAGGACCCGGCGGCGGAGAGTTCCTCAAGATAGTCGAGATCAGTGCTGTCGCCGCTGTGACCGATGATGACCCTGCCGAGGTCCACCCCCTCGTCGGCGAAAACCCGCTGCTGCTCCAGTCCGCGCCGGGTGTGCGCGTGGGTGTGGGTGGTGATCGGCACCCCGGTGGCGCGGTGGGCCTGGGCCACCGCGCGCAGCACCCGCTCGACGCCGGGGGTCAGACCGGGTTCGTCGGTGGCGCACTTGAGGATTCCCGCCTTGACCCCGGTCCCGGCGATGCCCTCGGTGATGTCGCGGACGAACATGTCCACCATCGGCTCCGGCCCGTCCAGGGCCGTCCCGGGTCCGGTGAAGTGGAAGTACATCGGGACGTCGTTGTAGGTGTAGACGCCGGTCGCCACCACGATCTGCAGGTCGGTGCACTCGGCCACCCGTTGAATCCGGGGAATGTAGCGGCCCAGCCCGATCACGGTGGGGTCGACGATGGTGTCGACGCCGATTGCCTTGAGCGCGTTGAGCTTTTCGGCGGCCGTCTGGATCCGGACGTCTTCGTCGCCCCAGCCCTCGGGGTAGTTGGCCATGATCTCCGGGGAGAGCACGAACACGTGCTCGTGCATCAGTGTGACGCCGAGGCTCGACGTGCTGATAGGGCCCCGAACGGTTTCAACGCCGTTGGTTTCCATGAAGTCGGTCATCGCCTGACCCTACGACGCGTCGGGCTCGCCCGGGTCGGCAGTTTGCAGCAGCGATGCGGCCAGCGCCGCGATCGCGACGACGGCCGGCAACTGCACCCAGGCCGAGTGGCCGATGTAGCCGTCGACCGAACGCCACGGATACCGCGAGAGCAACGCCCCCGCCAGGATCAACCCCACCGGGACCGCGAACAGCGTGATGCGATCGAATCTGCGCCGGCGGTGGCGCATCAGGTAGCCGGCGCCCAGCGCGGCGCCGAACATCGCCAACCCGGCCGGGCCGGCGATCAGGGTGCCGGCCGCCAGCGCCCCGGCCAACCCGAGTGGGCCGGGGCGCCAGGGCTGCGCGGCCGGCAGCACCGGCGCCTTCCGGCGGGCCGGGACCAGCGCCATCAACAACAGCAGTGGCAGCAGGCACAGACCGGCTGTCAGTCCGGCGCGATAGGTGCTGTTCGACGGGAAGCTCACCGTGATGGTGCCCTGCTCGCCGGCCGGCACCACCCAGCCCTGCTGCCACCCGTTGACGATCACCGGAGTCAGGGCGGCGCCGTCGGCGGAGTGCGCGACCCAGCCCGGGTTCACGCTCTCCGGAACCACCAGCACCCGGGTCACCGGTGACCGGCTCACGCTGATCTCGCGGCGGTCCGGTTCCCAGGCGGTCACGTCGGCGGGCGTCGTCGTCGCGGTGGTAAGGCCTGCGGCCAGTGGCCCGGCCAGTTGGGCACCGTCGGCGATGAACGCCGGACCCGGACTGATCAGCAACTCCTGGGGTCCGGCCGGCAGCATGATCGGGGCCGGGTCACAGGTGCGCGCCGCGATGGGCCGGCCCTGCAAAAGATCGTCCACGGTGGTCGACACCGACGTCTGGACGAACCGACCGGCGATCCCGATCACCGGGCCCTGTCCGCACGGCAGGTCGATGTGCCGCCCCCGGTTCGCGGCGGCGTTCGCGGCGGCGATCGGCGCTCCCGAGCCGTCCAGCGCGGTGACCTCGGCAAGGCCGGGCGGCTTGAGCTGGTCGAAACCCAGTGCGGTGCGGTCGATTACGTCCTTCCAGTCCAGCAGGCTGATCCGGATGGTGTCGGTGCGGTGGGGGTGCAGGGTGAGGGTCTGCGCTCCGATGCCGTCGGTACTGAGCCGGCGGACCTGCGGACCGTCGCCGAGGTCGACAGCGACCAGGGTCGGGTGTGTGGGCAGCGGCGAGCCGCTGGGGGTCAGCTGTACTCCGGTGACGTCGACGGCGCGGGGCAGCCGAACCGTCAGGGTCGGGGCGGCCTGGTGTTGCGACACTCCCTGCGGTGCGGTCCACGCGGTGCGCGGATCGCCGTCGGCGGCCGCGTAGGCCGATCCCGCAACGTCGATCAGATCGGCATTGCCCTGGGCCCGGGCGGTTGCGGGTTGGGCGATCAGATCGGCCAGCCGCGGTCCCTGCCGGGCGCGCACCCAGACCGTCGGGGTGACCTCCATCGGGGTGGGCACGGTCAGGGTGCGGCTGAGGGTGACCGGTTCCTCCGCGGCGACCATCATCGAAGCCGCGCAGTGCACGCCGTCGGGGGAGTCGGCGCAGCCGTCGCGTCCGAGCAGTTCCGAACCGAGATCCCACATGGCCACCGCCGCACCGGGTGGCGGCGGCGGCACGACGACGGTGTGCCGGAGGTCGACGGGATGTGCGAATCCCGAAGCGTCGTACTGGATTACGGCTAAATCGGTGATCCCGAACTGCACACCGGAGGAGCCGTCGTCGGTCCCGACGGCGGTGATCCGCACCCAGGGCGTCTCGCCGTAGGGCAGCGCGACGGTGAGTGGCTTGCCGGACTGGCCGAAGCTCACG
Source organism: uncultured Actinomycetes bacterium (assembly GCA_903877095.1). Lineage (GTDB taxonomy): Bacteria > Actinomycetota > Actinomycetes > Mycobacteriales > Mycobacteriaceae > Mycobacterium. Next base: position 17,565 of record CAIRCP010000166.1, read on the forward strand.
GTGGTCGTGCCGTTCGCGGTCGACACCTGGATGCGGCGAACCTGGGCGCCGACGGCGGTGGCGCTCGGGGTCAGCGTCAGGACGGCGTTGGTCACCGGCCGGTCGAAGTCGATCTGCAGCCACTGGCCGATCGCCGGTTGCAGCGAGTTCGACACCCACGCGGTGGCCGGGTCGTTGTCCGTCGCGGCGCTGGGCCCGCTGGCCGGTGAGACGTTGGGCAGCGTCGTCGCATCCGACGACGAACTCGACGCCGACAGCCGGCCGCCGGACCACTGGCCGACGGCCGGGGTCGCGCCGGGCACCGGATAGTCGGGCACCCGGTTGAAGGTGGTGCGCCGGTCGCCGGTGCCGCGGACCGCCGACGAATGGTCGTCGACCCGGCCGTAGTCGGTCTCCCGGTTCACCGGGGTGTCGGTGACGATGACGCCGTGGCCGGGCGGAACGGACAGTCCAGCCCGCCGGGCGTCCGGGGCGAGCAGCATCGGGCCCAGCGGCGGCCGGCCGGTCAGCCTGCGGCGTTCGTCGATGCGCAGCAACGACTCCGGTCCGCCGGCCACCCGGGTCATGTCGTTGGCGACGGTCAGATACGGGCTGCCGGGGTTCCCGGCGGCTCCGGTGCCTGATGTCGCCGGCCCGGCGGCTCCGGTGCCTGATGTCGCCGGCCCGGCGGCTCCGGTGCCTGACGGCGAGACCCGGTAGATCTCGACGGCCGGGAACAACGGCCGCAGGCCGCTGTCGCTGATGAACCCTTCCACGACCCCGGCGCCGACTTTTTCGCCGAACTCGGCCACCTTCTGCAGGCCGGGGGACCCGTCGATCGCGCGGTGCACCAGCAGCGGCCGCGCCGACCGGGAGGTCTCCGGGTCGAGGTCGTTGCGCACGACGACATAGGAGATGCCCTGGCTGATCAGGGTGTCGGCCAGGCCGGCCGACGGCCGTCCGGCCGCGAAGAGGCGTTGCACCGAATCGAGCGCGCGGATGGTCTGCGGCGGTGTCAGCGGGATGGAATCACGCACGCCCCAGGGGGACTCGCCGAGCACCTGCAACGGCTCGTCGTGGCTGTTGCCCCAGGTCTGGTTGGCGAACGGCGCGCCGGGCGCGACCAGCACGCGGCCCCGCGGGCCGGAGTCGCCCCCGTTGTGCTCGGTGAGCCAGTCGGCCGCCTGATGCCAGTAATCCGGGATCGCCCGGAAGGCGCCGGGCGGGGTGAGCCGGCCGGTCCAGGCCAGCGATGTGGCGACCGCCAGGGCGGTGAGGACGACGATGCCCACCGCAACCCGCCGATCACGCTCGGGATGGGCGAACTCGCGAATCCAGACGGCGCGGGAAACGCTGCCCGGCAACGGAATCCGGCCCAACAGGTGGGCCACGCCGAGGACGATGGGGATGCGGATCACCGGTTCGAGCTTGTGCACGTTGCGCAGTGGGGCGCCGGCGCCGTCGAGGAACTGCTGCACCAGATGGGCCAGCGGGGCGCCGAGCCCGCCGGAGTAGCCGGCCGTCAGCAGCACCAGGCCGGCCAGCAGCATGGTGATCAGCCGCCCTCGGGCCGGCATGGTCCGCAGGGCGAGGCCGGCCAGACCGCCGGCGGCCACCAGGGTGGTGGCCAGCACCATCACCGGCTGGGTCACCAGCGACGACGCCGCGGTGGCCGTGGGTGCGACGAATGGCGTCCACGCCGACGTGCCGCGCAGCGCCTCGGTCAGCGAGGTCCACTGCGTCGTCACCCCGGAGGATTCGATGAAATCCAGGAACGGCGGGCTGATCCGGCCGAGCATCACCAGCGCGACGAACCACCAGGTGACGGCCAGGGCTGAGGCCAGCGCCCACCACCCGGTGAAGCGCCACCACCGTCGGTTCGGCCGGTGACAGGCCCACCAGATCACGGCAGGCAGGCAACCGGCCAGGCTCGCCACGGCGTTGACCGCGCCCATCAGGGCCAGGGCTATCCCGGCGCGCGCCGCCAGGATCCGCAGCGGCCGGGACGCGGCCCCCCGGCCGTCGAGCGCCTGGATCACCGGAATGAGCACCCACGGCGCCAGCATCATCGGCAACGTCTCCGAGGAGATCGACCCCAGCGTCGTCAGCACCCGCGGGGACAATGTGAACGCCGCCGCCGCCACCAGACGCGACGGGCGTGTCCCGATGCCCAGGGTTTCGGCCAGGCGCAGCGCCCCCCAGAATCCGGCCGTCAGCAGCAGTGCCCACCACAGCCGCTGGGTCACCCAGCCGGGCAGCCCCACGGTATGGCCGAGCAGGAAGAACGCGCCGTGCGGGAACAGATAGCCGTAGGCCTGGTTCTGGGCCTGCCCGAACGGCAGTTCGCTGTTCCACAGATTCGCCGCCCGGGCCAGGAAGCGCAGCGGGTTGGCGGTGAGATCGAGTTTGGTGTCCGGGGCGGTCAGCCCCGGCGCCTGGACGAAGGCCAGCACCAGGGCGGTCACGAAGACCCCGGCAAGCCAACGCCGGGACAGTGGTGATTCGGTGGGGATCTCCGCGCCAGGCTGGCGCGCCGGCATCGTCAGCTCGACTAGCCGCGGTTGCCGTACTCGACGCGGTTGAGCACCGACGACGCCGGGTCGCCGGGCTGCAGCGGCGGCTTGGTGTCCTGCTGAATCATCAGGGTGGCGCCGAAGACCGAGGCGGCGCCCAGCAGCAGACCGACCACGACGCTGGCGGCGGCGGGGATCACGAACCGGGTCATGGACTGCCAACTCCTCACCTGGACTGTCGGGCATCGACGGGATCAACCCTGACGGCGATCAACCCTGCGGGTGAACCTAGCACGACGGGTTGTCGGGAGAGGCGGACGCCCGCGCCTGGGTTGGGACTCCGGCAGGGGTCGTGACAGCATGTCCGGATGCTCAAACGCGTCCCGTCTCTTCGCGCTCTGGCCGCCGTGGCGGCCGTTCCGGTCGTCCTCGCCGGTTGTTCCTCGCCGGCCAAGCACACGGAGTCCGCACCGTCGACCCAAGCCGGCGCTGCGGAGTCGGCCACCGTCACCCCGCTGTCCGGCCCGATCCCGGTGCCCGCCGCGCCGGCGCCGCCGGCCTGTGGCGATGGCGCGGCGATGCTGGCGGCGATGTCCACCCGAGACAAGCTGGCCCAGACACTGATGGTCGGCGTTCGCAACGCGGCCGACGCCCGCGGGGTGGTCGGCACCTACCATGTCGGCGGAATCATGATCGGCAGCTGGACGGATCTGTCGATGTTGTCCGATGGCACCATCGCAGCCATCTCCAACATGGGGCCGTTGCCGCTGGCGGTCAGCGTCGACGAGGAGGGCGGCCGGGTGTCCCGGCTGTCGTCGCTGATCGGCGCCATTCCCCCGGCGCGCACGCTGGCCCAGACCAAGACGCCCGACGAGGTCTACCAGATCGCGCTGGCCCGGGGCGGACAGATGCGCGGCATGGGGATCACGGTGGACTTCGCGCCGGTCGTCGACGTGTCCGATCAGGGCGCCAACACCGTGATCGGGGATCGGTCCTTCTCCAACGACCCGGCCACCGTCACCTCCTACGCCGGGGCCTTCGCCCGCGGCCTTCGGGATGCCGGTGTGCTGCCGGTGCTCAAGCACTTTCCCGGCCACGGTCACGGTTCCGGTGACTCGCACACCGCCGGTGCGGTGACGACGCCCCCGCTGGACACCCTGATGACCAGCGACCTCGTGCCGTACCGCACGCTGACCACCGAAGGCCCGGTGGGCGTCATGATCGGCCACCTCGAGGTGCCCGGCCTGACCGGCGATCAGCCCGCCAGCCTCAGCCCGGCAGCGGTCAACCTGCTCCGCAGCGGCGGCTACGGCGGTCCCGGCTTCAACGGGCCGGTGTTCAGCGACGACCTGTCCAGCATGGCCGCCATCTCGTCGCGGTACGGCGTCGCCGAGGCGGTGCTGCGCACCCTGCAGGCCGGTGTCGACGTGGCGCTGTGGATCACCACCGACGAGGTGCCCGCCGTGCTGGACCGGCTGGAAAAGGCCGTCAACGGCGGCGAACTGGCGATGCCGGCCGTGGAGGGCTCGATCCTGCGGATGGCCAAGGGGCCCAGCGCGCGCTGCGGCGGGTAAGCGAGGGCGTCGTGGCGAAAGGCCCGGCACCACCGGCCGGTGGCACCAAGCGGTTGCCGCGCGCGGTGCGCGAGCAGCAGATGCTGGACGCCGCGGTGCAAATGTTCTCCGCCAACGGCTATCACGAGACGTCGATGGACGCCATCGCCGCCCAGGCGCAGATCTCCAAGCCGATGCTGTATCTGTACTACGGCTCGAAAGAGGAGTTGTTCGGGGCTTGCCTGAGTCGTGAGCTCGGGCGCTTCATCGAGGCAGTCCGCGCTGATATCGACCTCAAGCAGAGTCCGCGAGAGTTGTTGCGGCACACCATTTTGTCGGTGTTGCACTACATCGACGCCAACCGCGCCTCATGGATCGTGCTGTACACCCAGGCGACCAGTTCGCAGGCCTTCGCGCACACCGTCCGGGAAGGACGCGAGAAGATCATCGACCTGGTGGCCCGGCTGCTGGAGGCCGGCACCCGCCATCCCGAGCCCGGTACCGACTTCCACATGATGGCCGTCGCCCTGGTGGGCGCCGGTGAGGCGGTTGCGAACCGGGTCAGCGTCGGTGACGCCGACGTCGACGACGCCGCCGAACTGTTGATCAACCTGTTCTGGCGGGGCCTCAAAGGCGCACCCGGAGAACGGGATCAGCCACCTGCTGTGCCGGACGCGCCTTAGTCGACCGCCGCCTGATTAGGTCTCCGTAACGGCGGCATCATCGAATCGCCGTTCAAGGCACGGGCGGCGGTTCCGGCACCATTCCGCCGAAGGGCTCGTAGAACGGTTCGAACTCCGGCAGTTCGGTGTGCGGCATGTGCTGGTGGAAGAGGCCTTCGAGGATCTCCCTGCCTTCCGCCTCGAACTCCTCGAGCGACTGGCCGCCGAGGTCCGGCCCAATCGCCGGCCCGCCGGCCTGCGCGCTCGTGTCGCCGCGCCGAGCCTCCGCGCCCTGCGCACAGCCGTCGAAATATGACTGAAGAAATGGCTCGCCCAGCGGTGCGGGCGCTTCCGGCGTGGCTTCGGGGTTCTGCCACCCGAAGATCAACCCGGCCACGAACCATTCCGCCTCGTTGGTGGGGAAGGTGCCGCTCTCACCGCTCATGCATAGCTCCTGTTGATTGTTTTGGATCGTGCGTTTGTTCTGCGAGGAGCTACGCGTGGCGCTTGGCCAGGTTGAAGACACGGGCATCGTCGAAGCCGCTGTGCCCGTCGGAATCCAAGCTGGCGCGTACCTTCTCTGATCCAGGCCCCATCAGCGTGTTGCCGTACGCGCCGAAAGCGGGGTCTCCGAACAGGGCGGTGCCGAGGGCGAAGCCGAGCCAGTAGAGTCCGGCCGGTTGGTGCTTCTGTCGCTCCGCGGACGCAGCGGCATCGACGGCCAGCACCTTCTCGCCCAGCACGGCGTTCTCGCGGTTGTTGTTGCGTTGCAGGCTCAACGCCGCCCCGATCCGAAAACCCACCTGCTGGTCGCCCGGCAGGCCCGACAGTATGCTCTGAGCTCCCGGACCCCAGAGCGTGTTCTGCGCCTCGGTGACGAGGCCGACGTAGAACCCGCGGCGAACCGCGCCTACGGCCTGCGCATCGCGGATCGCGCTCGTGAGCGGATCGGCGTTGGCGAGTGCTTCGCCCTGAGCCGCCAGCGCGTCTGCTTCGCCTTTGCGACGTTCGGGAAACGCGGGCGGCACCGCCGCCAGGACGGGAAGTTTCGCCTCCTTGGGATGGTCCAGCGCATTGGACCCGGCCGCAGCCACCGCGAGCAGGTCGGTCTCCAACGCGGCCCGGTAGGCGACCAGTGGAGTGGTGTCGTATGTGCCCGCCCCAGTCTCGAACTGCCCGGGATTATCGAGGATGTAGTTGACATCGTTCAGGTGCGTCCAGATGGAGTTGCGCTGTTGCGCGCAGAAGGAGAGCACGTCTAGTTGCTGCTGCAAGTCGATGTAGTTGGGAGGGTTGGGCAGGTCGAGGATGCTGTAGTTGTTGAGCAGCGCGGCATAGGGAACGGCTTTGCCTTCGACCGTCGCGGCGAAAGTTGCCGCGGTGTTCTGCACGTCCTCCAGGGTGAGCGCTTCTCTGGGAACGACGCCGCCCTCGTGCGAGCTGGTGATCTTCAAGGATTTGTTCGATATTGCCTGGCTGAACGACGAACTGAAACTTCCCTTCGCGCTGAACGGTCCGTAGCTGCCCTTCAGCGAGATCGACAACGATTCCTGCTCGAGCTGATCCGAGGTGGCGATCTCGGCTACGGCGTAATAGCGCCCACCGGTCTGCATGCCGCGAACGAAGGCGTCGCCGTACATTTCCTGAAATCGGGTCGAGTCCCCGTTGGCAAGCTTCGCGGCTGCCGCCGGGTCGATCTGCGGCGACTTGATTTGGGAGAAGGCAAGATTCACCTCGACTAGAACCAGCAGGAATACCGAGTGGCTGTGCACATGACATTTCTGGGCGAAATCAACGCTCGCCGAGGCGCTGAAGCACCCCACGCCACCGCTGGCCGAAACCGAAACCCCGAGAGACCTCTGCAGGTCTTCGTCGCTGGTCACCTGACTCAGTGAGAAGTTCACGATGCTGCCGCTCGCGTTGGGAATGCTGGTCGGCGAGCCCAGCACCGCAGCGTTGCGTGACTTGCCGCTGGGCGTGTCTATCCCTACGCCGTATTCCATTCCAGGACGATAGAGAACCAAGTCGTCGTTCATCGGTTATCCCTTTGGGGGTATCGCGTTTTGGGGCGGCTGGACGTGGACCGTCGGCCGCTTCGGGGTGGCTCGCATTGGGCCGCACTACAGTGCAAGCGATAAGACTCATGGGGTGCCGTCAAAAGCACGGTGGATCAAATGCGACTTTCCGGCGCAACACAGTTCAGCCGAGATAACTTGAATAGCCATGCACATCAATGGTTTTCGGTGACTTGCTCTCGGTCAAGTGGGATCAAACAATCTGTCCGCCCCCTCTCCGGCAATGGCGGCGTCTTCCGCAGCCTTGCTGGCGCTATGACGCATGAATCAGGCCGAAGCCCGAGTTCCCCATTGCACCACGCTGAGGACCGATCCGTCTATAGGCAGGCCGAATTTTGTTGGGCGCCAGCACTCTTGATGAAGTTGACGAGCAGGAGATGGGGTCAGGATCAGGCGTGGACCACTGCCACCGCAGTCGACGGGTCGGGGGCTAACGGGTGCCCACGGTGCCGGTCAGGTGCGGATAGCCCTTTGCCATATTGCGCAGCGCGATGTCCCAGCCGCCACTGGCCCGTTCGGTGTAGAGGCCCAGGCTGGCGGGCAGCAGGACCGGCTTGCCGAACTTCACCGTGTAGCGAACGGCGTCCGGCAGCTGACCTTCGATGTTCGCCAGAACTGCTGCGGCGCTGAATATTCCGTGTGCGATGACGGTCGGGAATCCGAACAGCTTGGCGCCGACCACGCTGGTGTGAATGGGGTTGTGGTCCCCGCCGATCGCGGCGTAGCGGCGGATCTGGCGCGGCGTGATACGCAGAATGGCGTTGGGCGGCGGCAGTTTCGGCTGCGGGGGAGGTTCGGGTTTGGGCTCGTCGGACAGGCTGGTGCGCTGCTGGTGCAGGAACGTGGTGACCTGTTGCCAGGCGGTCTCATTGCCGACGTGGACGTCGGTGAGGACGTCCACCAGCAAGCCCTTGCGGTGCTCACGCAGATTCTCGGCGTGTACCCGGATGCCGACGGTGTCGGACACCGAGATCGGCCGGTGTGCGGTGATGGAGTTCTCCACGTGCACCGCGCCCATCGCCGAGAACGGGAAGTCGAAACCGGTGATCAGTTCCATCACCGTCGGGAAGGTCAGGGCGAACGGGTAGGTCAACGGCACGGCGTCGCCGTAGCGCAGGCCGGTGATCGCGGCGTAGGCCGCCACGTTGCTCCGGTCGATCGCCACGTCGTCGACGGTCAGGGTGCGGTCGGGCAGTCGGTCGCCGCGCGGGACGAACGGCAGCGCCCCCGCCGCCGCCCGGGCCATGTTCAGCATTCCGTTCGGGAAGCGGATCGGGATCGCCATGGTTCAGGCCCCCAGCAATGCCTGGCCGCAGACCCGGATCACGTTGCCTGTCACCGCATTCGACGCCGGACTGGCGAAGAAGGCGATGGTCTCGGCGACATCGACGGGTTCCCCGCCCTGGTACAGCGAGTTGAGCCGGCGGCCCACCTCCCGGGTGGCCAGCGGGATGGCCGCCGTCATCGCCGTCTCGATGAACCCGGGCGCCACCGCGTTGATGGTGATCCCCTTCTCGGCCAGCGACGGTGCCAGCGCCTCGGTAATACCGATCATCCCGGCTTTGGTGGTCGCGTAGTTGGTCTGGCCGCGGTTGCCGGCGATGCCGGCCATCGACGACAGGCCGATCACCCGGCCGCCCGCTCCGATGCTGCCGTTGCCCACCAGTCCTTCGGTGAGCCGAAGCGGCGCAACGAGATTCACCGCGAGCACCGAGTCCCATCGGGCGTCGTCCATATTGGCCAGCAGCTTGTCGCGGGTGATGCCGGCGTTGTTCACCAGGATGTCCGCCTGGCCGCCGTGATGCTCATGCAGGTGGGCGGTGATGCGCTCGACGGCGTCGGCCGCGGTGACGTCGAGGGTCAGGGCGGTGCCGCCCACCCGGGCCGCGGTCTCCTGCAGGGCATCCGCGGCACTCTCGACATCCACGGCCACCACGGTGGCGCCGTCGCGGGCGAACACTTCGGCGATGCAGGCGCCGATCCCGCGGGCTGCGCCGGTGACGATGCCGACCTTGCCGGCCAGCGGCTTGTTCCAGTCGGCGGGCCGGTCGGAATCCTCGGCGCCGACTACGAACACCTGGCCGTCGACGTAGGCCGATTTGGCCGACAGGATGAACCGCAACGTCGACTCGCACCCGGTCGCGGCGGGCTTGGCGGCGGGGGACACGTACACCAGTGCGACGGTGGCGCCTCGGCGCAACTCCTTGCCCACCGACCGGGTGAACCCTTCCAGTGCCCGCTGACAGATGTGCTCGTCGGTGTCGGACACCAGATCAGGCGTGCTGCCCAGTACGACGACGCGGGCCGAGGGGCCGAGGTTGCGCAGCAATGGCGTGAAGAACTCATAGAGGCCGCGCAGCGCTCCCGGTTCGGTGATCCCGGTCGCGTCGAAGACCAGAGCGCCGAAGGTGTCGGCCCACCGGCCGCCGACGTTGTTGCCCACCACGTCGTAGTCGTCGGCCAGTGCGGCGCGGAGCGGCTCGGCCAGGCGGCCGTTACCGCCGATCAGCAGCGCTCCGGCCAGTGGCCGCTCACCCGGCGTGTACCGGCGCAGCGGCTCGGGGGCGGGCAGCCCGAACTGCTTGGCCAGGAACGATCCCGGCGCGGAGTTGATTACCTGGGACAGGACGTCGGAAGCCACACTCCGAACTTACTCCAGAGTAAGAACCGCGGGTAGTATGGGCGCGGATTACCCAACTCGCCGAGCGGGTGAACAGCGGAGGTTGACGTGGCTGAGAACAGACGCAGAGTGGCCGTTCTGGGCGGTAACCGGATCCCGTTCGCGCGGTCGGACAGCGCCTACGCCGACGCCTCGAACCAGGACATGTTCACCGCCGTGCTGACCGGCCTGGTGGACCGCTTCGGCTTGGCGGGTGAACGTCTCGACGCCGTCATCGGCGGTGCCGTCCTCAAGCACAGCCGCGACTTCAATCTGATGCGGGAGAGCGTCCTCGGTTCCGCGCTGTCGCCGTATACCCCGGCCTTCGATCTGCAGCAGGCCTGCGGCACCGGGTTACAGGCCGCCATCGCCGCAGCCGACGGTATCGCCGCCGGACGCTACGAGGTCGCTGCCGCGGGCGGTGTGGACACCACCTCGGATGCGCCAATCGGCCTGGGCGACAACCTGCGTCGCTCGCTGCTGGCGCTTCGTCGCTCGAAATCCAATGTCGGGCGGCTCAAACTCGTCGGCCGGTTGCCGGCCGCGATCGGGGTGGAGATTCCGACCAACGGCGAGCCGCGCACCGGGCTGTCCATGGGCGATCACGCTGCGATCACCGCCAAGAAAATGAGCATCAAGCGGGTCGACCAGGACGAGCTGGCCGCGGCGAGCCACCGCAACATGGCAGCCGCCTACGACCGCGGTTTCTTAGACGATCTGGTGACTCCGTTCCTCGGCCTGTACCGCGACAACAACCTGCGGGCGGACTCCTCGCCGGAGAAGCTGGCCAAGCTCAAGCCGGTCTTCGGCGTCAAGGGCGGCGACGCCACCATGACCGCGGGCAACTCGACACCGCTGACCGACGGCGCGTCGGTGGCGTTGTTGAGCAGTGAGCAGTGGGCGCTGGCACACGGGCATACCCCGCTGGCCTACTTCGTCGACGCCGAGACCGCCGCGGTGGACTACGTCAACGGCGAGGACGGGCTGTTGATGGCCCCCACGTACGCCGTGCCGCGCCTGCTGGCCCGAAATGGCCTGAGCCTGCAGGATTTTGACTTCTATGAAATCCACGAGGCCTTCGCCTCGGTGGTGCTGGCGCATTTGCAGGCCTGGGAGTCCGAGGAGTACTGCAAGGAGCGGCTGGGCTTGGACAGTGCGTTGGGCGCCGTCGATAGAACCAGACTCAACGTCAACGGCTCCTCGCTGGCTGCCGGTCACCCGTTCGCCGCCACCGGCGGCCGCATCGTCGCCCAGCTGGCCAAGCAGCTGGCGCAGAAGAAAGCCGAGACCGGCCGGCCGGTACGGGGCCTGATCTCCATCTGCGCCGCGGGTGGTCAGGGCGTGACCGCGATCCTGGAAGCGTGACAAGCGGAAACGGTGAGGTTTGACCGAGCCGCGGCCCGGGTATACCAAGTTTCGGATTGCTCCGCGTTGCCGCTTGACCCCCCGACCCAGCGGTAACGCGGGGCGTCCTCATGATGACCGTCGCTGGAGCGGAGGGGACTCCAGCGCCGGTCGTCATCTTTTCTTGGGCCGTCGCGCCGTCACGAGGCCGGAATGCTCCAAGGCGGCATCCACGTAGCGCTGCACCGGACGGGCCTGGAAGAACCCGGTGTGCCCGCCTGGGTACCAGCCGATGTCGGGCTTGCCCCAGTGCTCCCACAGTTGGACCACCTGCTGGCGCGGGTGCACGATGCGATCGGCCACGCCGGCGTAGATGAACCTGCCCTGCGGGGGAACTTTGGGTTCCATCGACAGCGGCGAGAGCATCCGGCCGATCGGTTTGGCCAGATCGAGCGTCATGCGCCGGGGGTCGTCCTTCGGCAGCCCGGAGTGCCTCCCGAGCAGTTCGACGAGGTTCGACGGCGGAACGCCCAGGATCGCGCACGTCAGATCGTCGTCGAGGCTGGCCACCAGCGAGGCGATGTAGCCGCCCAGCGAGATGCTGTTCAGGCCGATCCGGGCGCCGGGGTAGCGGGACCGGATCCATTCCAGGACGCGGCGGACGTCCCATACCGACTGAGCGGTCCCGTGGACGTCGTCCATCACGTTTTCGCCGGGAAAGACCGCACCCTTGGGCAGGCCCCGACTCCGCGGCCCATGCATCGGCAACACCGGCAGCATCACGTTGAGACCGAACCGTTCGTACAGGTCCCACGCCCGGAACAGGGTCAGGTCCAGACCCGCCCGGCCCATCTCGGTGCCGTGGATGCAGACCAGCCAGGGACGGGGTTCGGCGCCTTCGTCGTGAGTGCTGGCGTCGTCGTCGCGGTGGCGCAGCATGAGCGCGTACTCACGGTGGTTGCCGGTGTAGCTCATCCATCGCTCGGCTCCCGGTTCGCCGGTATGGGGTTCGTAGCCGCTGTCGAAGGTCATGCGCTCATGGGTGCGATTGCCCAGCCCGTTTGCCCCGGTGAACGAGCGCACGGACACATGGGTTGGAGTCGACGGTTGCGGGAAGAAATCCTGCGGCTTCTCCAGCCAGCCTTGCTCCGCGTAGAACTCGATCGCCTGCCCGACTTCGCGGTTGATCTCGCCGTAGGCGGCCGGGTCGCTCAGCGGCCGGCGCCAGAGCAGGCCGGCCAACACCAGTTCGTCGCGCAGGGCGTGGCTGGCCAGCGACAAGGTCGGCCGCGCGACCGGCAACTGGTCCGGGACACCGCCAAGGTAGGCGCTCCAGGAGCGGGCGTAGTACCCCCCGGCCTTCACGAAGGATCCGGTCACCGGGCCGATGATGTCGGGCAGCGGTGCACGACGAGCTGGTGCTGGCTGGCCTGGGGGTTCGGACACGCCCCGACCGTAACAAAACGGCGGCCCCGGAACCCTATGGTCCGGGGCCGCCGTTTGCGGTTTGCCTGTTAGAAGGCCGCTTCGTCGAGCTCCATGATCTCGTTGTCGACGGCCTCGATCACCTGACGGGTGCCGGTCAGCAGCGGCAGGAAGTTCTTCGCGAAGAACGACGCCGCGGCGATCTTGCCCTCGTAGAACGAGCGCTCGGCACCGGCTGCGCCGGCATCCAGCGCGGCGATGGCCACCGAGGCCTGACGCAGCAGCAGCCAGCCCATGACCAGGTCGCCGACGCTCATCAGGAAGCGCACCGATCCGGTACCCACCTTGTAGATGCTGTTCGGGTCTTCCTGCGCGGCCATGAGGAAGCCGGTCAGCGTGGCAGCCATGCCCTGGACGTCCTCCAGCGCCTTGGACAGCAGCGCCCGTTCGGTCTTCAGGCGCCCGTTGCCCGACTCGTTCTTGATGAACTCCTGGATCTGCCCGGCCACGTGAGCCAGAGCCTGACCCTTGTCCCGGATGATCTTGCGGAAGAAGAAGTCCTGCGCCTGGATGGCCGTGGTGCCCTCGTACAGCGAGTCGATCTTGGCGTCGCGGATGTACTGCTCGATCGGGTAGTCCTGCAGGAAGCCCGAGCCGCCGAAGGTCTGCAGGCTCTCGGTGAGCTTGGCGTACGCCTGCTCGGAGCCCACGCCCTTGACGATCGGCAGCATCAGGTCGTTGACCTTGAACGCCAGGTCGGCGTCCACGCCGTGCAGCACCTGGGCGATCTCGGGGTCCTGATAGGTGGCGGTGTACAGATACACCGCACGCAGACCCTCGGCGTAGGCCTTCTGGGTCATCAGGCTGCGACGGACGTCGGGGTGATGGGTGATCGTCACGCGCGGGGCGGTCTTGTCCATCATCTGGGTCAGATCCGCGCCCTGGACCCGCGACTTGGCGTACTCCAGCGCATTGAGGTAGCCGGTGGACAGCGTGGCAATCGCCTTGGTGCCCACCATCATCCGGGCCTGCTCGATGACGTCGAACATCTGCGCGATGCCCTCGTGCACCTCGCCGACGAGCCAGCCCTTGGCCGGGACGCCGTGCTGACCGAAGGTCAGCTCACAGGTGGCCGAGACCTTCAGGCCCATCTTGTGCTCGACGTTGGTCACGAAGGCGCCGTTGCGCTCGCCGGGCTCGCCGGTCTCGAAATCGAACAGGAACTTCGGAACGACGAACAGCGACAGACCCTTGGTGCCCGGGCCGGCGCCCTCGGGGCGGGCCAGCACCAGGTGGAAGATGTTCTCGAACAGGTCGTCGGAGTCGGCGGAGGTGATGAACCGCTTCACGCCGTCGATGTGCCAGGAGCCGTCCTCCTGCTTGACGGCCTTGGTGCGGCCGGCGCCGACGTCGGAGCCGGCGTCCGGCTCGGTCAGCACCATCGTGGAGCCCCAGCCGCGCTCAGTGGCGAGAACGGCCCACTTCTTCTGCTGCTCGGTGCCGAGGTGATGCAGGATCTGTGCGAAGCCGGCACCGCCGGCATACATCCACACCGCAGGGTTGGCGCCCAGCACATGCTCGTTCGCCGCCCACATGAGGGCTTTCGGAGCCGGCATGCCGCCGAGTTCCTCGATGAGGCCGACCTTGTCCCAGCCGTTGTCGATGTAGGCGCGCACCGACTTCTTGAAGGACTCGGGCAACGTCACCGTGTGGGTGTCGGGGTGGAAAACCGGCGGCTTGCGATCACCCTCGATGAAGGATTCCGCCAGCGGCCCCTCGGCCAGGCGGGCCATCTCGGACAGCATCTCCTTGGCGGTGTCGACATCCATATCGGCGAACGAACCGTGGCCGAGGGCCCGGTCGACTCCGAAGACCTCGAACAGGTTGAAGACCTGGTCACGAACATTGCTCTTGTAGTGGCTCACTATGCCTCCTCGACGAGAACGCCACCGATTGGGAATTGGTACGTCGGTTGGGTACTCACAGATAAGTTACCCACCAGTAACATAGCTAAGTTATACATCCGAGAGCAAAAACGCAAGCCGATGTGATCCACAGCACGCCGGTTTCCGGACCGGGGCGACGGCACCGCGCCGCCCCGGTTCTTCCGGCCATCCGCACAGGTCAGTGCGGCTATACCTCAGCAGGTTCCGGTTCGACTGAAGACTCGTCCGGGCTGGGGACGGCGTCCGCATCGGGCAGCTGCGACACCAGATGTTCGGCCAGTTCCCCGAGCGTCGGATAGTCGAAGACCGCGGTCGGGCTGATGTCGAACTTGCCGCCGAACTGCCCGAACAACCGGTTGCGGAGTTCGACTGCCATGAGCGAATCCGTCCCGAGGTCCAGGAACCTGCTCGACGCGGCGGGAGGCTGCGCCAGTCTGAGGAATCCTTGCACCTCACGCTGCAGGAATTCGGTGATGAACGCCGCGCGCTGGGCCACCGGGGTCTCCTCGAGCTTGCGGAGCAACTCACTGTCGCCGGTTGCCGCGCCGTCGCCGGTCGGCAGCACCTGATCCAGCAGCGGCGGCCGGATCCCGCCCAGCATCTTGGCGGTGCGCTGCCAGTTGGCCTTGAGGACGGTGGCCTGCGCCGTCCCGTGCCGCACCACCTCGCCGAGCGCGGCCAGCGCCGCCGACGGCTCCAGCGGCATCATGCCCTGCGCGCTGAGGTTGGCCACCGCCGCTTGCGAGCTGGCCATGCCGCCGCGGCCCCAAGGGCCGAAGTTGGCGGCGGTCGCCGGCAGCCCCTGTGAACGGCGATGGGCGACCAGACCGTCGAGCAGGGCGTTGGCGCAGGCGTAGTTGGCCTGGGACGGCGATCCCAGCACTGCCGACGCCGACGAGAACAGGACGAAGAAGTCGAGGTCGTCGTCCTTGGTCATGCGGTGCAGATGGAGGGCGCCGAACGCCTTGGGAGCCAAGGTGGTTCGGAACCGCTCCAGGCTCTGCTGCGGGAGCAGCGCATCGTCGAGCACGCCCGCCAGATGCGCGATGCCGGCCAGCGGGGGCAACTCCGCCCGGATACGGGCCAGCAGGTCGGCGACCTCGGACTCGACGCCGACGTCGCCGGTGAAGACGTGCACCCGGCAGTGGAAACGCTCCATGATGGCCTCGATGGCGCGTCCAGCGTCCGCATCCGGACCGCGGCGGCTCGTCAACACGATGTCACCGGCCCCGAGCTGAGCCAGATAGGCCGCTGTGTGCAGACCCAGCGCGCCGAGACCGCCGGTCACCAGATAGCTCCGGTCACCCCGCGGGGCAAGCGGTTTCGGCATCTGCACCACGATCTTGCCGATATGGCGCGCCTGCTGCATGCGACGGAAGGCGGTCCTGGCCTCGGTCAGCGGGTAGACCTCGGCGGGCACCGGTGTCCACTCGCCCTTGGCCATCCCATCGGACAGTTCGACCATCAACTGCTGGATGTGATCCGGGTCGTTCATCATCGTCATATCCAGCGCGATGACGCCGTAATCGATATCGGGACGAACCGCGGCCATCTGCTCGGGCGTCCAGATATCGCGCTTGGCGATCTCGGCGAACCGGCCGCCCTGGGCGGTGGCGCGGACGGTCGCCTCGATGAAGCCCTCACTGGTGAGGCTGTTGAGCACCACGTCAACGCCGGCGCCGTTGGTGTCGGCCAGGATCTGATCGGCGAAATCGGTGGTGCGGGAGTCGTAGATGTACTCCACACCCATCTTGCGCAGCGTCGCGCGCTTGAAGGCGCTGGCGGTCGCGAAGACCGTGGCGCCGTGATGACGCGCCAACTGGATGGCCGCCATGCCCACACCGCCACTGGCGGCGTGGATGAGCACGCGGTCGCCCGGCTTGAGCTTGGCCCAGTCGAACGACAGGCGGGCGGTCAGCGCGGCAGCCGGCAGGGTGGCCGCCCCGACCGGATCGAAGCCCTCGGGCACCGTCGCCAGCAGCGGCGCCGGAACGTTCAGCCGGCTCGCGAAAGCGCCCTGCATGGACCCGAACACCCGCTGGCCGATCTCGAATCCGGTCACCTCCGAACCGATTTCGGTGACGATGCCGCACAGGTCGCCGCCGATCGGCCCGGGATCACCCGGGTAAAGACCGAGAACGTTGAGCACGTCGCGGAAGTTGAGGCCGGCCGCCTCGATGCGCACCTGCACCTCATTGGCGGCGGGCGGAGTCACCTCCTTCTCCGTCAGGCGCAGGTTGTCGATCGCGCCGCGCTCGGTCGGAGCCAGCAGGTAGTCATCGGACCGCGGCATCGGGAGCTGTCCGCTGCGGGCCCAGTGCAGCAGTCGTGGCACCAGGAACTTGCCTTGCCGCACAGCGGTTTCCGGCTCGGTGACCGGCGTGCCGAGTGCGCTTGGCAGCCAGCCCGCCGAATCTTCGGAGGCGTCGAGGTCCACCAGCCGGCAGCGCAGGGTCGGCTGTTCGGCGATGATGGTCCGCCCGACTCCCCACAGGGCGGTCTGGACGGGGTCGACCGGTTCGCCCGGTTCGGTGGCGACGGCCCCTGCGGTGACGATCCACAGCCCGCCGGACAGGCCTTTCTCGGTGGTGAGCCCGGCATGTGCGGCGCCGAGCAGGCTGCTGATCTCGGCCTCCAGACGCGCTGTGACGTCGGCGGTCGGGCTGGAACTGCGCCAGACGATCCCGGCGACCGGTTCGCCGCGCTCGGCGGCGTCGGCGAACTGTCGCTGCCAGTCGTCGGGTTCGGTGGGCGAACTGATCGCCACGGCTCCGGGCACGGCGGCCGTCAACTCGTCGAACCCGGCGATCAGCCAGGTGCCACCCGGGCCCGTCGCCGCGTCGTGAACGGCGGGCGCGGCCCCCTCGTGCCAGCCGACGGTGTAGAGCAGCCGGGTGGTGTCGCCGCCGAGGCCGCGCAGCAGCGCCTCGCGGGGCGCCCGCTTCACGGTGAACTCGGTGATCCCGCCGAGCCGGTGGCCGTCGCGATCCAGGAAGTCGATATCGAAGACGAGGGTCTCGCCTTCGACGCCGCTCTCGTGCCAGCGGGCCCGGCAGTAGAACCGGCGCGGCATGTTCTCCCGCAGTTCCACCTGCCCGTACCGCAGCGGCAGATACAGATCGGCCGCTCCGTGCTCAGCCATCAGCAGTGCCGGGAAGGCGGGGAAGGCCACGCCGGTGCACAGATCCAGCAGGACCGGGTGGATGGGCTCGCTGCCGAGGTGCTCGGCCAGTTCGTCACCGACCGACACGTCGCCGATCGCCTCACCCTCACCGACCCACAACGACTTCAACGACGTCGACCAGGTCGGCCCCCAGGCCAGTTCCATGTCGTTGAAGGTCTCGAACAGCTGCTGCGGGCTGGTGCGGTTGAGCCGCTCGAGCGCCTCGTCCACCGGCTCGGAAGCGGTCTCGGCGGCTTCGGGATCTGCGCCGGCCAGGACGGTGCCGTCGGCGTTCAGCGACCATTCGGCGTCCCGGACGCCGTAGGGCCGGCTGTGCACCTGGAACTTCCAGCCGTCGCCGCCCTCGACGGGATGCATGGTCAGCTGAACTTCGCGGGATGCCTTCTCCGGCAGGATGATCGGCTCGTAGAAGAACACCTCCTTGACGCGAGCGGGCGCACCCGCCGCAGCCAGGGCCATCGTCGCGTAGGTGGCGCCGGGGACGACGACCGTCCCGTAGATCACGTGATGGGCCAGCCACGGCTGGGTCTTGACCGACAGCACGTTGGAGTAGATGGTGTCGCCGTTCGCCAGATCCTTGGCGCTGCCGAGGATTCCGGACACCCGGATACCGTCGGCGCCGGCGCTGCTCATGGTGGCCGTCTTTGGCCAGTAGCGGCGGCGCTGGAACGGATAGGTCGGCAGTTCGACCCGCGGACCGGCCGCGTGCTGGCGAGCAGCGAAGTTCGGCCGATGACCCAGGACGTACGTCGATGCGAGCGCATCCGTCATCTGGCGCTGGGCGTTGGTGCCCTTACGCAGCGACACGATCGTGCTCGGCGTCGCCGACGACTCCGGCCAACTCTGCAGGGCAGCCGCGGTGAGAATCGGCTGCGGGCCGATCTCCATCAGCACCGAGCAGCCGAGTCCGGCCACGGTCCGCACACTTTCGGTGAACTGCACGGGCTGGCGGGAATGCCGGCGCCAGTACTGCCCGTCGATGGGAGTCTCGGCGGTCAGCGCGGACCCGGTGCGGTTGCAGACCAGCGGCAGCGTCGGCACGGCGTAGCTGAATTGACCGGCGTAGGACTCGAATTCGTCGAGCACCGGATCGAGCAACTCCGAGTGGAAGGCGTGCGACGTCTCCAACCAGGTGCAGCGCGTGCCGTCCTGGCTGCAGGCCGCGACGATCTGATCCAGATCCTCGGCAGGCCCGGACAGCACCGTGTTGCGACCGTTGTAGGCGCCGACCGAGACCCGCGGGAACTCGGCGGCGGCGTGTTCGACGTATTCGGGATCGGCGAACACCGCGACCATGCGGCCGCCGGCCGGCAGGCTGCCGAACAGCCGTCCGCGTTCGGCGATCAGGCGTGCGCCGTCCTCCAGGCTGAACACCCCGGCTACGCAGGCCGCCGCGTACTGGCCCACGCTGTGGCCCAGCACCACGTCCGGTTCGATGCCCCACGACTGCCACAGCCGGGCCAGTCCCATCTCGACGGCGAAGATCGCCGGCTGGGCAAAGGAGGTGTGCCGCAACGTTTCCGCGGTCTCGCGGTCAGTGGACAGCAGCACATCCAGGAGCGGGCGGGGCAGCATCGGGTCCACCGCCTCCGCGCACCGTCGGACGGTGTCGGCGAACACCGGTTCGGAGTCGAACAACTCCCGAGCCATGCCCGGGTACTGGCTGCCCTGGCCGGGGAACAACCACGCCGTGGTCGGCGGATCGCCGCATTCGCCGCGCAGCACGCCGGGGCGAAGCCGGTTGCCCACCAGATCGTCGAGCAACAGTCGCGCCTCGTGCACGGAATTGGCGACCACCGCGGCGCGGTGCTCGAAGTGGGATCGACCCGCGCCCGCGGTGAAGCACACACTGCTGATAGAGGCATCCGGGTGGGCCTCCAGCCACGCCGAGTAGCGCTGCGCCAGCGCGGTCAGCCCGTGTGCCGACCGCGCCGACAGCGGCAGGAGGCTCCACGGTTCGCGGGGCGCCTCGGGTGCGTCACCGGTGGTGCCGACGTCAACCGAGTCGGCGTCGATGACGACCGGAGCCTGCGGCGCCTCCTCGAGGAGCACGTGGGCGTTGGTGCCGGTGAACCCGAACGAACTGACCCCGGCCCGCCGCGGCCGGCCGTTGGCAAGCCACGGGGTCGGCTCGTCGACGACCTGGACCGGCAGCGACTCCCAGGGGATGTGCGGGTTGGGGTTCTTGAAATGCAGTGACTGCGGCAGCAGTCCGTTCTGCAGGGACAACACCACCTTGATCAAGCCGGCGGCGCCGGCGGCGGACTCCAGGTGGCCGATGTTGGTCTTCGCCGTTCCCATCAGCAGTGGACGGCTCGGGTCGCGGCCGGGGCCGTAGACCGCTGCGGCCGCCTGCACCTCGATCGGGTCACCCAGCGGAGTGCCGGTGCCGTGCGCTTCCAGATAGTCGACGTCAGCCCCGGACAGGCCGGCACGGGCCAGCACCGAGGTGATGAGCCGCTGCTGGGCCCCGCCGTTGGGCACCGTGAGCCCACTGGAGGCGCCGTCCTGGTTGACCCCGGTGGCGCGGATGATCGCGCAGATGGTGTCGCCGTCGCGCTGGGCGTCGCTCAGGCGCTTGAGCACCAGGACGCCGCAGCCCTCGCTGCGCACGTAGCCGTCGGCGGCCGCGTCGAACGTCTTGCAGTGGCCATCGGGCGCCAGCATCCGGGCGCGGGAGGCGGCGACCGTCGTCGCCGGGCTCAACAGCACGTTGACGCCACCGGCCAGGGCCATGTCGCAATCGCCGGAGTGCAGGGCCTGGGTCGCCTGGTGGAGGGCGACCAGCGAGGAACTGCAGGCGGTGTCCACCGCCATCGCCGGTCCTTCCAGGCCGAACGTGAACGCGACCCGTCCGGCGATGGCGTTGAGCGCATTGCCGGTGATGAATTGCGGCTCGAGTTTGTCGATCGAGTCGCCGGACAGCAGGTGCGAGTACTCGTTGGCGCCCACCCCGACGAAGACGCCGGTCCGGCTGCCACGCAAGGACGCAGGGGAGTGGCCGGCTCTTTCCATGGCCTCCCATGAGACTTCCAGCATGAGCCGCTGCTGCGGGTCCATCCAGACGGCCTCGCGCGGGGAGATCCCGAAGAACTCCGGGTCGAAGGTGTCGACGCTGTCGAGGAAGCCGCCGCTGCGGGTATAGATCTTGCCGGGGGCCGACTGATCGGGGTCGTAGAACTCGTCGACGTCGAAGCGGTCCTCGGGGATCTCCCGGATGGCGTCCACGCCGCCGGCCAGCAGATCCCAGTAGGCGTCGGGATCGGGGGAACCGGGGAAGCGGCAGGACACCGCGATGATCGCGATCGGCTCGTCGGCCGCCGAGGTGGCCAGCGAGGCCGCAACGGGTTTGGCCGCCTCTGGCCTGGCCCCGGCCTTCTCGTTGAGGCTCAGCACATCGCCGAGCAGGTAGTCGGCGACGTCGGTCAGGCGTGGGTAGTCCATCGCCAGCGTCGCGGGCAGTTCCTTGCCGACCGCCTGCTCCAGCTGACGCCGAAGTTCGACGGCCATCAGCGAATCCATGCCGAGGTCGAAAAAGCCGGCCTCTTCCCGGATTTCGGAAACGTCGACCCGGGTCACGTCGGCGACGGCGCCGCGCAGGAACTCCAGCACCAGCTTGCGGCGCTGCTGCACCGGCGCGGCGGTGAGTCGTTCGACCAGGGCGGTTGTGCCAGAGGCCCCGGACGTGAGTGCCGCCGTCGCCGCCGCAGGCACTTCGCGGGCGACCTCGTCGAGCAGGGGGCGCCGGCCGGCCTGCAGGTAGATCGGCAGGAACTTGGCCCAGTCGATCCGGGCCACCACGGCTTGTGGCATGCCGGAGCCTGCCGCGACCAGGACGTCGGCCATCCCGGCCAG
The DNA here is from genome assembly GCA_903877095.1 of uncultured Actinomycetes bacterium. Classification (GTDB taxonomy): domain Bacteria; phylum Actinomycetota; class Actinomycetes; order Mycobacteriales; family Mycobacteriaceae; genus Mycobacterium. The sequence goes on from CAIRCP010000166.1 coordinate 38,760, forward strand.
GGCGTCCGCCGGCGACAGCGTGCGCACGCCGCGACGTTCCAGCTGTGCGCGGGCATCCGGGTCGGCCATGCCGGCCGACCACGGGCCGAAGTTGACGCTGGATGCCGCAACCCCCTGTTGCCGCAGCCGCCAGGTCAACCCGTCCAGGAACGCGTTCGCCGCGCTGTACGCGGCCTGCCCGTAGCTGCCCCACACCGAGGAGATCGACGAGGTGGACAGGAAGAAATCGAGGTTGAGATCGGCGGCGGCCGCACTGAGATGCTCCGCCAAATACCAGGCCCCCCAGACCTTTCCGGCGAACACCCGATCCAGTTCGGCGCTCTCCAGGGAGCTCAGTGGGGTGGTGCTGTTCTCGCCGGCGGCATGGACGATGCCGGCCAGCGGGGGCAGTTCGTCCTGCACAGTCGCCACCACGCGGGCGACATCGTGGGGATTGGCGATGTCGGCGGCGATCACCCGGACATCACAGCCGTGCTGTTCGCGCAGCGCGTCGATGCGGCGGGCGGCGTCCTCACCGGGGGCGCGTCGACTCGTCAGCACCAGGTGCTTGGCGCCGTGCGCCGCCAGGTATCCGGCGATCTCCAGGCCGATCGAGCCGAGGCCGCCGGTCACCAGATAGGTGGCGTCCTCGCGCACGACGAGCTTTTCCGGGTCCGGCTGGGAGGTCTGCCGGACCAGGCGGGGAACCCGGATCTCGTTGCCGCGCAACGCGATCTGGTCTTCACCCGGATCGGTGATCTGCCGGATTGCCGTCGCCCAGTCGGTGGCGCCCGGAGCCAGGTCCACCAGTCCGCCCCAGACCTGGGGGAACTCCAGAGCGGCGGCGCGGCAGAAGCCCCACAACGCGCTCTGTTCCGGTGACACGGTGTCGGTGTCGGTGACGCGCTGCGCCCCGCGCGTCACCACCCAAATCGATCCTTGAATTTCGGCGGCGGCGGCGGCCCGGAACAGTCGTTGGGTGCCGCCCAGGACGCGGTGTTGCATCCGCAGCAGCGACCGCATCGACGCCGGGTCGGCGTCCAGTGCGGCCAGATGAACGATCCGCACCTGGGTGCCATCCTGGGCTACGGCGCGCAACTCGGCGACCAGGCGCTCCTCGTCGGCGGCGGACCCGGGCAGCCCGAGCGTGCGGTGCCGGGCGCCGGCCGCGCTCAGCGCGTCGACCACCGGCTGGGTGTCGGCGTCGTCCCCGACCAGCAGCCAGAGGGCGTCGTCGGCGGCGCGCGGGGAGGCGAGCGGGGCGCTCACCCAGTCGATCTGGTAGCGAATGTCGGCGATGGACTGGGCGCTGCGCTGCCGATTGTGTTGCGCGGCAAGCATGGTGAGAACGTCGGCGGTGGAGTGGCTACCGCCCGCGACGTCGAGCAGCGCGGCCAGTTCGTCGATGCGGCCGTCTTCGAGGAGTTGCATCGACTGGGTGCGCGCGGTGCTGTCCTGGGGACGGCCGGCCGCGTCTGCCCGAGCGTCCTGCTGAGCTGTTTTCCGAGCGTCGCGGAACCAGTACTCGCGATGCTCGAACGGATAGGCCGGCAGGTCGACCTTGTGCGCGGGCCGGGGCACGACGGCGCTGAAGTCGGGCAGGTGCCCGGCCACGTAGACGCCGGCCAGCGCTTCGGTGATCTGGCGCTGATCGGCGACATTGCGGCGCAGCGACGGGATCGCCTTGGGCGTGGTCGCCTGATCCGGCCAGGACCGCAGCGCGGCGGCGGTGAGCACCGGCTGCGGACCCACCTCCAGCAGCAACGAGCAGCCCAATTCGGCCAGGGTCGCGACGCTCTTGGCGAACTCGACCGGCTGACGAGCGTGGCGGCGCCAGTAGCCGGCGTCCAGCTTGGCGCTGCGTCCCAGCGCCGCCCCGGTCCGGTTGCACACCAGAATCCGTTGGGGCGTGCTGAATTCGAATCCTCCTGCGTAGGACTCGAACGCCTCCAGCGCCGGGTCGAGCAGGGACGAGTGGAATGCGTGGCTGGTGTCGAGCCAGTCGCAGCGCACGCCGTCGGCGCTCAACCGGGCAACCGCCTGCTCCAGGTCCGCACCAGGCCCGGACAGCACGGTGTTGGCGCCGTTGTAGGCGGCCACGGAAAGGCTCGGGAACTCGTCGGTGAAGCGCTCCACCCGATCGGCGTCGGCGAAGATCGCCGCCATCCGGCCGCCGGCGGGCAGTTCGCCGAACAGGCGGCCGCGCTCGGCGAGCAGCCGGGTGCCGGCCTCCAGGCTGAACACGCCGGCGACGCACGCCGCCGAATACTGACCGACGCTGTGCCCGAGCACCACGTCGGGTTCGAAGCCCCACGACTGCCAGAGCCGGGCCAGGCCCATCTCCACCGCGAAGATGGCGGGCTGGGCGTAGCTGGTCTGCTGCAGGGTCTCGCCGCCGTCAGCGTCGAAAATGACATCCAGCAACGGCTTGTCGAGAACGCCGGACACCGCCTCGGCGCACCGGGTCATGGTCTCGGCGAATACCGGCTCGGTCTCGAACAACTCACGGGCCATGCCGGCGTACTGGCTACCCTGGCCGGGGAACAGCCAGGCCGTCTTCGGGGCGTCGGTGCTGCTGCCGCGCACCAGGCCGGGTGCCGGCCGGTCGTCGGCCAGCGCGCCGAGCAGGTCCTGTGCGGACGCAACGGAGTTCACCACCAGGGCTGCGCGGTTCTCGAAGTGCGCGCGCCCGGCGCCGGCGGTCAGGCAGACGTCGGCCAGGGTGGCATCGGGATGCTCGCCCAGCCAGGCGCGGTAGTTCTCCGCCGTGCGCAGCAGGGCCGCCGGAGTGCGTGCGGACAGCGGCAGCACCATGAAACGCCCGGCGCCGGAATCGGCGGGCCCCGAATCGGTGGGCCCGGTGTGGACGTCGGCTGGGACCGGCGCCTCCTCGACAATGACGTGGGCGTTGGTGCCGGAGAACCCGAACGAACTGATTCCGGCGATACGCGGGCGGTCCCCGCGTTCCCAGCCGACGGCTTCGTCGACGACCCGGACCGGAATCCGGTCCCACGGGATATGGGGCGAGGGCGTGCGGAAGTTCAGGTGCTTGGGCAACTGCTGATGTTCCAGCGATAGAACCACTTTCAGCACACCGGCCACACCGGCGGCGGCTTCGAGGTGGCCGATGTTGGTCTTCGCCGACCCGATCAGCAGCGGATTGTCGGCTTCGCGCCCCTTACCGAGCGCGGCGGCGGCGGCCTGCACCTCGATGGGATCGCCCAGCGAGGTGCCGGTGCCGTGGGCCTCCAGGTAGTCGATGTCGGCGGCGCTGAGCCCGGCGCGGTCCAGCGCCTCGGTGATGACCCGCTGCTGAGCCACGCCGTTGGGCACCGTCAACCCACCCGACGCCCCGTCCTGGTTGACTGCGCTGCCGCGGATGACGGCCCGGATCGGGTCGCCGTCGCGGATTGCGTCCTGCAACCGCTTGATGACGATGACGCCGCAGCCTTCACCGCGCACATAGCCGTCTGCAGCCGCATCGAAGGTCTTGCACTTGCCGTCGGCAGCCAGCATCCGCGACTGCGAGAAGGTGATCATGGTGGCCGGGCTGAGGATGACGTTCGCCCCGCCGGCCAGGGCCAGGTCGCATTCGCCCAGACGCAGGGCCTGGCAGGCCTGATGGATGGCGACCAACGACGAGCTGCAGGCGGTGTCGACGGTGACGGCCGGCCCCTGCAGGCCCAGCCGGTAGCTGATCCGGCCCGCGCCGGCCGCTCCGGAGGTGCCGATGGCCAGATAGGCCTCGATTTCGGGATACGTCAGCGCGTCGGATGCCATCCCCAGGTAATCGTGGGTGGACAGACCGACGAAAACGCCGGTCCGGGTGTTCGTCAGGGAATCCGGCGCCGTTCCGGAATGCTCCACTGCACGCCATGCGGTTTCCAGCAGCAGCCGATGTTGAGGATCCATCAGCTTGGCCTCGCGGGCCGACACCCCGAAGAACGGCGCGTCGAAACCGGTCACGTCATCGACGAAGCCGGCCCGACGGGTGACGATCTTGCCCGGGGCGCCCGGGTCCGGGTCGTAGAACTCGTCGGCGTCCCAGCGGTCGCTGGGCACCTCCGAGACTGCATCCCTGCCGGCGTGCAGCACGTCCCAGAACTCGTCCGCGTTCGCCGCGCCGGGCAGTCGCGCGGCGTAGCCGATGATCGCGAACCGGTCGACCTGATCGGACGGATGTTCGGTATGTGGCATGCGTTTACTCCCCGCCTCGTCCGCTGAATTGCGATAAGCGGAAGACCTCGTCGCGGCGTGGAATGAGTCCGAACGGCCGCTGTCCAGCACTTCTGGTCGTCTCCCGGCGGCCAGTATTGCACGCGCCCAGCAGAGGTGCCCCAACGTCCCGGCGGCGCCGAGGGCCGCCCCGGATCGCCGGCAGCGGAGGCTATGTTGTTCTCCGGCACCGGTGCTGCCGGAGAACAACGGCGGTCAGGAAGAAGTCGGAGAGAACATGCTGCGTATCGGCAAAATCGCGTTCAGCACCATCAACGACTGGACACCCAGTCCAGGAGCGTTGACGTCGTGGCATCCGACGGCCGCCGCCGCGGAGAAGGCACGGCAGGCGCCGGTCAGCCCGGTACCGGTGAGCTTCATGCAGGGCCAGCACATTCGCGGGATTTACGAGCAGGAAGCTGCCGGACTGGACTACTCCCGCCAGATCATCGCCACCTGCGAGGTGCCGGGGCAATGCGATATCGCCGCGATGAACGACGCCATCAACAGTTTCCTCCGGCGGCATGACACCTACCGCAGCTGGTTCGAATATCTGGGGGACGGGGAGGTCGTCCGGCACACCATCGCCGACCCCGCCGACGTCGAATTGGAAGCCGTCAACCAGGGCTACGTGACCGCAGCAGACGCCCGCAAACACATCTTGGAAGTGCCGTCCCCGATGGACTGGGGCTGCTTTTCTTTCGGAATCGTCCAAAGCGAGGACCATTTCGATTTCTACGCCTGCATCGACCACGTTCACGGCGACGCGGCGCTGATCGGGATCACGATGCTCGAGGCGCACGGGATGTACACATCGTTGATCGCCACCGGCGAGCGGCTCACCCTGCCGGATGCCGGCAGTTTCGATGATTTCTGTCTGCAAGAGCGCGAGTTCACGTCGAACCTGACCGTCGATTCACCGGAGGTTGCGGCCTGGATCGAGTTCGCCGAGAACAACAACGGCTCCCTGCCGGAATTCCCTCTGCCACTGGGCAATCCGCTGGAGCCGTGCGTCGCCGACATGTACGGCGAGGACATCATGGACCCCGAGCAGACCGCCCGATTCGAAGCCGCTTGTGCGGCTGCCGGAACCCGCTTCGTCGGCGGCCTCTTCGCCTGTCAGGCCAGGGTGGAGCACGAACTGACCGGTGCGCCGACCTACTACGGGCTCACCCCCCGCGACACCCGCCGGACCGCGGACAGTTTCACGACCCAGGGGTGGTTCACCGGACTGGTTCCGCTCACCATCCCGATTGCCGCCACGTCATTCAACGAGGCCGCCTGGGCCGCCCAGAACGCGTTCGATTCGGGCCTGAATCTGTCCCGGGTGCCCTATTACCGGGTCCTGGAATTGGCCCCGTGGCTGGAATGGCCGCGACCCAACTTCCCGGTCTCCAATTTTCTGCACGGCGGCGCGGCGCCACTCAACTCCGTCATCGCGGCGTCGGAGATGGGCTACTCGAACAACATCGGGATGTACTCCGACGGCCGGTACTCGTATCAGTTGACGATCTACATCTTCCGGCACGAAACCGGCACCTCGATGCAGTTGTTGTTCCCCGATAACCCGATCGCCCACAAATCGGTCGAGCGCTACATCGACGCGATGAGGTCGGTCTGTGCGCAGGTCGCCGAGAGCGGAAACTGGGGTAGGTGACGGCGAGCCGTACGGGCCAGCCAGGGGCGGAGCCGCCATGCGGGGGCTAGCCCGTTTTGTCGTGCGATGGCCCTTCGCGGTGATTCTCGTGTGGGTCGCGATGGCCGTCGCGCTTCCGTTGTCGCTGCCGAATCTCAACGACATGGCCCAGAAACACCCATTGGTCATGTTGCCCAGCGACGCGCCGTCCAACGTCGCGGCGCGGGAGATGACGAGGGCGTTCCAGGAAGCCGGAACCGACGACCTCTTGCTCATCGTGCTCACCGACGAAAGCGGCCTGAGTTCCACCCATGAATCCACCTACCGCAAGGTGGTGGCGGCGCTGCACCGTGACCAGCACGACGTCACGATGGTGCAGGACTTCCTCGGGAACTCATCCATGCGGAGCTTCTTGACCAGCAAGGACAAGAAATCCTGGGTGATTCCCGTCGGCCTGTCCGGGGCACTGGGCACGCCGGAGTCGTATGAGGCTTTCAAACGGGTGTCAGCCCTCGTCGCGGAGAACACCGCGGGAGGTCCGCTGGAGGTGCACCTGGCCGGGCCGGCGGCCACCGTCGCCGATCTGACCGTTGCCGGGCAACGCGACCGGCAGCCGATCGAAATCGCGATCGCCGTGCTGGTGCTGCTGGTGCTGCTCGTCGTCTACCGCAATCCCGTCGCCATGCTGATGCCGCTCACCGGAATCGGAATGTCTCTGGTGGTCGCCCAGGCGGCGGTCGCCGGGATCTCCGAGCTCACCGGTCTGGGTGTCTCGAATCAGGCCATCGTCCTGCTGAGCGCGATCATCGCCGGCGCCGGCACCGACTACGCGGTCTTTCTGATCAGCCGGTACCACGACTACGTCCGCCGCGGCGACAGCTCCGACGACGCGGTGCGCAACGCGTTGACGTCGGTGGGCAAGGTGATCACCGCGTCCGCGGCCACCATCGGCCTGACCTTCCTGGCCATCAGCTTCGCCCGGATGGGCGTGTTCTCCACCGTCGGGGTGTCCTCGGCGATCGGGGTCGCCGTGACCTTCCTGGCCGCGGTGACACTGCTTCCCGCCATCCTCACCGTGGTGGGCCGCCGCGGCTGGATCAAGCCGCGAAGAGAGATGACCGCTCGGCTGTGGCGGCGTTCGGGGGCCCGCATCGTGCGTCGGCCGTGGGCCCACCTGGTGGCCAGCGGCCTGATCCTGCTCCTGCTGGCCGCCAGTGCGGGATTCACCCGGTACAACTACGACGACCGCAAAGCAGTGCGGCCGTCGGAACCCAGCTCGGTCGCGTACGCGGCGCTGGAGCGCCACTTCCAGCTCAACCAGTTCGTGCCGTCGTACGTGCTGATCCGCTCCCCGCACAGCCTTCGTAACCCGCAGGCGCTCGCGGATCTTGAGCAGATGGCCGGGCGGATCGGCCAGCTGCCCGACATCGCCCGCGTCAACGGCGTCACCCGCCCGCTGGGTGACGTGCCCGAAGAGTTCCGGGCCACCTACCAGGCCGGCATCGTCGGTGACCGCCTCAGCGAGGGTGCGTCGGCCATCGCCAACAACATGGACGACCTCGGACGGCTGTCCAACGGGGCCAACGAACTCGCGAGCGGCCTGGGCGAAGTGCGCGGGCAGATCGGCGATGTGCGGGGGCAGATCAGCGAACTGGCGACAAATTACGCGGCGATGATCAACGCCTTCTCCGCACTGAAGTCGCAGTACAGCGGCGACCGGCTGGTCAAGAACGTCGAAGTTGCGGCCAAACTCGTCCAGGCGATCAACGAACTCGGCAATTCGATGGGAGTCACCTACTCGGCGGCCCGAGACGTGCTCGGCTGGGTGGGGCCGGTGCTGGTGGCGCTGAACGGCAACGTCGTCTGCGATCTCAATCCGTCGTGCAGTGAGACGCGCGGCCACATGCAGAGCCTGATGGACGAGCGCAATCGCAGCACCATCGACCGGATCAACGATTTGGCCAGGCAGCTCAAGGATCTGCAGGACGGCAAATCCATCGCCGCAACGCTGACCGAGCTCAGGGACTCTTATGCCAATCTGACGGCGGCCATGAAGAAGATGGGCCTCGATACTCCGGGCGGTGCGGACGGCACCCTCAGCGGCTTCCAGGATCAGGCCGATCGTGCCGCCATCGGCAGCCGGGAAGTCGCCGCCGGGGTGGACCAGGTTGTCTCACAGATCGAAACGATGCGCACCGGACTGGACCAGGCGGCGGCGTTCCTGCTGACCATGAAGAACACCGCCGTCGGGCCGGCGATGGCCGGGTTCAACATCCCGGCCGAAGTGCTGGAGATGGACGACTTCAAAGCCGCGTCCAAGGCGTTCATCTCTCCCGACGGGCACACCGCGCGCTACCTGGTGTTCACTTCACTGGACCCGTTCAGCCCGGCGGCCATGGACCAGGTCAACGCGATCAGGGACACCGCCGTGGCGGCCCTACCGAACACCGCACTGGCGGACGCCACCGTCTCGATGGGCGGCTACCCGGTGGCGCTGCGCGACACCCGGGACTACTACCGCGACGACATCGGCTACATCGTGAGCGCCACCCTGGTCGTCGTGCTGATGACCCTGATGGTGCTGCTGCGCGCGATCGTCGCGCCGCTGTATCTGGTTGGTTCGGTGGTCCTGTCGTATTTCGCGGCACTCGGTATCGGGGTGCTGGTTTTCCAGCACGTGTTCGGTGAGCCCCTGCACTGGACGGTGCCGCCCCTGGCCTTCGTCGTGTTGGTGGCGGTGGGCGCCGACTACAACCTGCTCTTCGCGTCCCGACTTCGCGACGAGTCACCCGATGGCACCCGGTACGGCATCATCCGGACGTTGTCGTCGACCGGCGGTGTCATCACCGCGGCGGGGCTGATCTTCGCCGCCTCCATGTGGGGTTTGCTGTTCTCCAGCATTGGTACCGTGGTCCAAGGTGGCTTCGTTATCGGTGCGGGCATCCTGCTGGACACCTTCCTGGTGCGCACGGTGATGGTGCCGGCGATAGCCACCCTGTTCGGAAAGGCGAACTGGTGGCCGTCACGAGTGACATCACACGGGAGCGCGCAGTCATGAAGAAGCTGATCGCCGCAGTGTCGACGCTGCTCACGGTGTCTGCCGCGGTCGGATTGTCGGCCGGGGGCGGAATCGCCGCCGCGGACGACCCGGCACCGGACGGACCGGCCGCCGACACGACCAACTCCGACGCGACGACCGACGGCGCGCCCCCCGCGACCCTCTCTACCGGGATCGGCACGCCGGGGCGCGGGTACGGACTCGGCGGCGCCCATGTCGCCGGCATCCCGTACGACGAGTACATCCGCATGACCGGCGAGAAATGGTTCCCCGGTCTTCAGCGCCAGAAGGTGGACTACTGGGCCGGACAGGTCCAGGGCCACACCCTGGAGCGGCTGTTCCCGGGCATCGATCGGGCTTTTCCGGGGCTCGGGTTGGACGGTCCGAGCATCGGCGCGTCGGTGGAACAAGGGGCCGACAACGTCATCCGCGAGGTGACGGCGGGCGGTCCGGGCATGGTGCTCGGCCTGTCGGAGGGGGCGATGGTGGTCAACGCCGTGCAGGCCCGGCTGGCCACCGATCCCAACGCCCCGCCGAAGGACCAGTTGTCCTTCGCGGTGTTCGGTGATCCGATCGGTCAGCACGCCTTCGGCGACGGCTTCCTGAGGCAGAACTTCCCGGTGGGAGCGACGGTCCCTTCGATGGAATTCGTCATCCCGCCGCCGGTTGAGAGCCAGTACGACACCTACTCGTTCGTCTCCCCCTATGACAGCATCGCTGACTGGCCGGACCGGACGGACAACTGGATGGCGATGATCAACGCGATCGCCGGCCTGGCCACCGGCCACACTGCCGTGGCGTTCACCAGTCCGAGCAACGTGCCTGCCCGGAATATCGTGACGACGGTCAACTCCCGGGGCGGTAAGACGACCACGTTCATGATCCCGGAGCAGCACCTGCCGCTGGTGATGCCGTTCAAGTACGCCGGGGTGGACGAAGACACGCTCAATAAGCTGGATGCGGTCTTGCAGCCGATGATCGACTCCGGATACTCGCGTAACGACGACCCGGCGACGGCACCGATCACCGTCGATCCCATCAACGGCTACGACCCCGCCGATGTCACCGCCCCGGCCTCCGCAGCGACCTACGGTGACCAGGTTGGCACAGATCCCGTCTCGCAGATGCTGGCGCTGCTGGGCAGTTTCGGCACACCGGATAGCGGTGGCGCCCCGCCGGCTCCCAGTGGGCCGCCCCTGGCAGCCGAAGCTCCTTAGCCGCGCTTCCAGGCGTCGATGACGTCGTTCAATGCGACCAGGGTCTGGCGTTAGGCGTCGCCCTCCGACCGCACTTCACCGCCGATGCTCGCGGTGGACCCGGATACGTGCACGTAGTCGCCGGCCACGGTCGCCCGGGAGTAGCCGATAGAGCCCTCCCAGGGGCTGCCGCTGGAGATCAGTTTGTCAGCCGCCATCGTTTGTCTCCTCGTCTGGTGGGTCCAAAGCTTGTCTGCACAGGGCTAACGCGGAGGCTACCGCCACTGACCGGACTCACACCCCGAGCAGGCCGGCGGTCACCAGCACACCGCCGACCACCGCCAGCAGCAGCGCGACCTCCTGGCGACGCCGGGCGCGAATCCACTGGTGCATTCTGGTCATCGCCGCGAGTGTTCGCTCGGGGGCCACCAGATAGGCCAGCAACGGGATTTCCACCAGGGCGAAAGCCACCACGTTGAACGTCAGCAGCGCCGACATCCGCATCGCCGCCGTGGCGCTGCCCGCGGCGATGACGGCCAGCGCCGCCAGGTAGTCGACCGAAGGTAGTGCGATGCCCAGGCCTGCGATGCCGGCGACCCACAGCGACTGCCCGTCGAGCAGCCGGGTCAGCCACACCGGCGGGGTGCGGGTGCGCGGGTTTTTTGACCACACCGCCACCACCACTGCCCCGGCCAGCGCGCACGTGCCGATGACGATCTGCACCTTCGGCAGGGTGAAGTGCGTGGACGCGAGCACCTGGGATTCCAGGGCGAACAGCACCACCGATCCGACGGTCAGGCCCATCAGGAAGCCGCCGCACAGAAAAGCGGCCAGTTGCAGGTGCGGGCGGGGACGGTTCAGCATCAACACCGACATCCCGAGGCGGAACGGCTCCAGACTGACCGCGACAGCCATCACCAGCAGGGTGATCCACATCGCGACTGTCAGACCCCCGATGTTTCAGGCACGGCTGCTTCAGGCATCCAACCGGACGAACTGGCCTTGGCGGTGCTGCTCGACGCACGCGGAGCGCCGGATCTTGCCGCTGGTGGTCGTCGGAATCGCGCCCGGTTCGACCAGCACGATGTCGGCCACCTGCAGCCCATGCGCGCGGGAGATCGCCGCGATCAGATCGTTCTTGAGTTCCGCGAGTTCGGTGGTGTCCGCGCGCTGCTTGAGTTCGACGATGGTGACCAGTTGCTCGGTCTGCTCGTCGGCCACCGCGATCGCCGCGACGCGTCCGCGGGTGATCTGCTGCACCGTCGCCTCGATGTCCTCGGAGTAGTGATTGCGCCCGCGCACGATCAGCATGTCCTTGATGCGGCCGACGATGAACAACTCTTCCTCGGAGACGAAGCCGCGGTCTCCGGTGCGCAGCCAGCCCTGCGCCGGTTCGCCGTCAGACGGGTCGCCCAGTGTGGCGCCGAACGCCGAGCCGGTCTGTTCGGGTTTGCGCCAGTAGCCGGCCGAGACGTTCTCCCCGTGGGTCCATATCTCGCCGACGGTGCCGTTCGGGCACTGCCGGCAGGTGTCGGGGTCGACGATCTTCACGACTGGGGACGCCGGCAGCCCGTAGCGCAGCAGCGGCGCGCCGCCGGGGCTTCGGACCGCGACGCCCTGAGTCAGCTGGTCGGCGTCGAACTCGACGACGTCCGGTGCGCGTCCGTTGCTCCCGCTGGCCACATACACCGTTGCTTCGGCCAGCCCGTAGGACGGCAGCACCATTTCTGGGCGGAACCCGACCGGTGCGAAGCGCTCGTTGAACCGGACCAGGGTGGCCGGGTGGACGCGCTCGGCGCCGTTGATGATGCCGATCAGTCCGCTCAGATCCAGACCGCCCAATTCGTCGTCGGTGGTCCGGCGGGCGGTGAGGTCGAACGCGAAGTTCGGCGCCGCCGAGAATGCCTTCGCGTGCCGGGACATCGCCTGCACCCAGCGGGCCGGTCGGGACAGAAATGCCAACGGGCTCAACAGATCGCCCGTGCATCCGGAGAGGATCGGCGCCGCGATGCCGAGCATCAGACCCATGTCGTGGTAGAACGGCAGCCACGAGACGAACGTGTTCTCATTCGGTACTGCACCGCCGTGCTCGGACATGTAGTCCGGAATAAGTTGCTCGAAATTGGCGGTCAGATTTCGGTGCGAGATCATCACGCCGGCCGGCAGCCGCGTCGACCCCGAGGTGTACTGCAGATAGGCGATGTCCGGTCCGTCGGGGACGGCGGAGTCGATGCGCGGCGCGGCGTCGAGATCCAGGGTGTCGACGGCGATGACGGCGATGACGGCGGCGCCGTCGTCGACGTACTGGGCGGCGATGTCGAACACCGGCGAGGTGGTCAGTACTACGGTCGGCGACGTGTCGGTCACCACGGCGCTGATGCGTTCGTCGTGCGATCCGGGGACCGGCACCGAGAGCGGCACCGCGATGAATCCTGCTTGCATCGCGCCGAGGAACGCGACGATGTAATCCAGCCCCTGCGGCGCGACGATCAACGCGCGGTCACCGGGTGACCCGTTGCGGCCGAGCTCGTCGGCCAGATTGAGAGTGCGCCGGTACAGCTGCGACCAGGTCAGTCGCTCGGCGGCGCCGTCCCACACCTGGTCGTAATCGGTGAACGTGAAGGCGAGGTCGTCGGGCGTCAGCTCGGCGCGTTCGCGCAAGACGGACAGGATCGAGACATCTCGCATGCCGCTCAGGCTACTCAACGGGGGAATCGGCGATCCGCTGCGGTGGCGGGTAGATTTCCCGGGCGGCCATCACCGGTTGCGGCATGTGAAGATTGACGGTCATGGGCAATACCGAGTTGGGCCCCGACTCACTGCGTGAGGCGTTCAGTCATTTCCCGTCCGGGGTGATCGCGATCGCCGCCGAACTCGATGGGACCAGGGTGGGTCTGGCCGCCAGCACGTTCGTGCCGGTCTCCCTCGACCCGCCGCTGGTGTCGTTCTGCGTGCAGAACACCTCCGAAACGTGGCCCAAATTGCGGAATGTCGCCGTTCTGGGCATCAGCGTGCTCGGCGAGTCGCATGACACCGCAGCGCGCACCCTGGCCGCCAAGACCGGTGACCGCTTCGCGGGACTGGAGACGGAATCCTCGCCTGCCGGTGCGGTCTTCGTGAAGGGCACCAGTGTGTGGCTGGAGACCGAGATCGAGCAGGAAGTTCCCGCGGGCGACCACGCCATTGTGATCATGCGGATCCGCGACGTCACCATGCACGACGACATCTCGCCGATCGTGTTCCACCGCAGGGGTTTCCGCCGACTGGGCTAGCCGGGCACCACAAACGCCGAACGTGCACCCACTGCGGAAAATCGGAGTGATTTTCGCAGTGAGCGCACGTTCGGTGAAGAGAGTTACTTATCGCGCCGGATCAACTTATTGCCGAGCCAGACGACGGGGTCGTACTTGCGGTCGGCGACGCGCTCCTTCATCGGGATGAGGGCGTTGTCGGTGATCTTGATGTGCTCGGGGCACACCTCGGTGCAGCACTTGTTGATGTTGCAGAAGCCCAAGCCGTGTTCGTCCTGCGCCTGGTGCTGGCGGTCCATGGTGTCCAGTGGGTGCATGTCCAACTCCGCAATCCGCATCAGGAAGCGCGGACCGGCGAAGGACTTCTTGTTCTCCTCGTGGTCGCGGATCGTGTGGCAGACGTCCTGGCACAGGAAGCACTCGATGCACTTGCGGAACTCCTGCGAGCGCTCCACATCGATCTGCGCCATCCGGTACTCGCCGGGCTGCAACTCCTTCGGCGGCGCGAAAGACGGTATTGTCCTGGCCTTTTCGTAGTTGAACGAGACGTTGGTCACCAGGTCGCGGATCACCGGGAAGGCGCGCAGCGGAGTGATGGTGATGGTGTCGGCTTCATCGAAGGTCGACATCCGGGTCATGCACAACAGCCGGGGGCGGCCGTTGATCTCAGCCGAACACGAACCGCACTTGCCCGCCTTGCAGTTCCACCGCACGGCCAGATCGGGGGCCTGTTCGGCCTGCAGGCGGTGGATGACGTCGAGGACGACCTCACCTTCGTTGACATGCACCTGGAAGTCATGCAGGTCGCCTGCCTCGTCGTCGCCGCGCCAGACCCGCAGATTCGCCTGATAGCTCATGTCAGCCCTTCCGTCCCGGGTGTGCCGCGAGTTCTTCGTCGGTGAAGTACTTGCCGAGTTCTTCGAGTTCGAACAGTTCCAGCAGGTCCTCGCGCATCGGCGCCTGCTCCTCCCGGGTGGCCACGACCTCCGGCATCACCGGGTCATCACCGGCGGACCGGCAGACCACCAGAGCGCGTCGCCAGTGCGAATCCATCTTCGGGAAGTCGTCACGGGTGTGGCCGCCGCGGCTCTCGGTGCGAGCCAGGCCCGACCTCGCCACACACTCGCTGACCAGCAGCATGTTGCGCATATCCATGGCCAGGTGCCAGCCCGGGTTGAACTGGCGTCCGCCGGCGGACTCGATGTTGCGGAAGCGGACCTTGAACTCCTCGATCTTGTCGAGGGCCTGCTGCATCTCCTCGCCGGTGCGGATGATGCCGACGAGGTCGTTCATCGTCTGCTGCAGTTCGGCGTGCAGGGTGTAGGGGTTCTCCGGCTTTGCGTTGCCCTGCGGACCGTCGAAGGGCGTCAGCGCGATCGCCGCGGCTTCGTTGAGCGCTGCTTCGGTCACCGCCGGCCGACTCTTGAGCGACCGAACATAGTCGGCGGCGCCCAGGCCTGCCCGCCGACCGAACACCAGCAGGTCCGACAGCGAGTTGCCGCCGAGGCGGTTGGAGCCGTGCATGCCGCCGGAGCACTCGCCGGCGGCGAACAGACCCGCGGTGGCCGCCGCACCGGTGTCGGGATCGACCTCGATGCCGCCCATGACGTAGTGACAGGTCGGTCCGACTTCCATCTCGTCCTTGGTGATGTCCACCTCTGCCAGTTCCAGGAACTGGTGGTACATCGAGGGCAGCCGGCGCTTGATCTCCTCAGGAGTCATACGGGTGGCGATGTCGAGGTAGACGCCGCCGTGTGGGCTGCCGCGACCGGCCTTGACCTCGGTGTTGATGGCACGGGCGACCTCGTCGCGCGGGAGCAGGTCGGGGGTACGGCGGGCAGTGCCGTCAGATCCCTGTTGCTCCTTGAGCCACTGGTCGGCTTCTTCTTCGGTCTCGGCGTACTGCCCCTTGAACACCGAGGGGATGTAGTTGAACATGAAGCGCTTGCCCTCGGAGTTCTTCAGCACTCCGCCGTCGCCGCGCACGCCTTCGGTGACGAGGATGCCCTTCACCGACAGCGGCCAGACCAT
The DNA here is from genome assembly GCA_903877095.1 of uncultured Actinomycetes bacterium. Taxonomy (GTDB): domain Bacteria; phylum Actinomycetota; class Actinomycetes; order Mycobacteriales; family Mycobacteriaceae; genus Mycobacterium. Next base: position 54,126 of record CAIRCP010000166.1, read on the forward strand.
CCCGGTCGGGTGGAACTGGATGAACTCCATGTTGATGAGGCCGGCGCCGGCGCGCATCGCCAGGGCGTGTCCATCGCCGGTGTACTCCCAGGAATTAGACGACACCTTGAACGACTTACCGATGCCACCGGTGGCCAGCACGACCGCCGGGGTCTCGAACAGGATGAACTTGCCGGTCTCGCGCCAGTAGCCGAACGCACCGGCGATCTTCTTCTCGCCGGAGCTGTCGTCGAGCAGCAGTTCGGTGATCGAGCACTCGGCGAAGACCTTGATCCGGGCCTCGTAGTCGCCTAGCTCGGCCTTGTCCTCCTGCTGCAGCGAGACGATCTTCTGCTGCAGGGTGCGGATGATCTCCAGGCCGGTCCGGTCGCCGACGTGCGCCAGGCGCGGGTAGGTGTGGCCGCCGAAGTTGCGCTGGCTGATCCGGCCGTCCTTGGTCCGGTCGAACAGCGCGCCGTAGGTCTCCAGTTCCCAGACCCGGTCGGGCGCCTCCTGCGCGTGCAGTTCGGCCATCCGCCAGCTGTTGAGGAACTTGCCGCCGCGCATCGTGTCGGCGAAGTGGACCTTCCAGTTGTCCTTGGGGTTGGCGTTACCCATGGCCGCCGCGCAGCCGCCCTCGGCCATGACGGTGTGGGCCTTGCCGAACAGCGACTTGGTGACCACGGCGACCTTCAGGCCGCGCTGACGCGCCTCGATGACGGCTCGGAGGCCGGATCCGCCGGCGCCGATGACGACGACGTCGTACTGATGCCGTTCGACTTCAACCATTCGTGTCCTCGCTTAGTTTTTGGGCGAACCCTGATAACAGCCAATGAATTTCAGTGTCAGCCAATGAATCTCAGGTCGGAGATGACGCCGCTGGCCACCAGCATGATGTAGAAATCGGTGAACATCAGGGTGCCCAGGGTGATCCACGCGAACTTCTTGTGGTGGACGTTGAGCTTGCTGATCTTGCTCCACATCCAGTACCGGACCGGGTGCTTGGAGAAGTGCTTGATGCGGCCGCCCATGACGTGCCGGCAGGAGTGGCAGGAGATGGTGTAGGTCCACAGCAGGATCACGTTGGTCCACAGGATGACGTTGCCCAGACCGAACCCGAAGCCGGACGGCGAGTGCATGGCCTGGATGGCATCCCAGGTGTTGATCACCGAGATCAGCGCGGCGATGTAGAAGAAGTACCGGTGCAGGTTCTGCAGGATCAGCGGGAAGCGGCTCTCGCCGGTGTAGGTGGCGTGTGGTTCGGCCACCGCGCATGCGGTGGGCGACTGCCACACCGAGCGGTAGTAGGCGCCGCGGTAGTAGTAGCAGGTAAGCCGGAACAGCAGCAGGAACGGCAGCGATAGCAACGCGTAAGGCAGGTAGGACAGCAGCCCAGAACCGGGCAGGATCTGCGGCCAGAACTCGCTGGCCGGCCCGCACTTGACGCTGACGCACGGGGAGTAGAACGGCGTCAGGTAGTGGTACTTCTCGACGAAGAAGTGGTCACGCTGGAACGCCCGGACCGTCGCGTAGATGATGAAAGCGGCGAAACCGAGGTTGGTGAGGATCGGCGCCTTGAGCCAATTGTCGGTGCGCAGAGTCTTCTGTGCGATCTGGGCCCGGCCCGGCGAGAAGACGCCGGTATTGCGCCGATTGGCTGTGGGTGCGCTCATCTGCAGGGATCCCCTTCGAGTCAACTGCTCCGAAGACTACCCATTTCAGTGCCCCGGATTAAAACCGGGGCGAGGTGTGATCTGGCCCACTGTCAGGCAATTTGCCGTCGGGTTCAGCGCCGGAAGTGGCCGCCGACACCCTCGTCGTCGACGTCCCGCCAGAACTCACGGTCGTACGGAGTGTCGGGAACACCGATCTTCTCCGCAGGGCCCGCCACGGTGTGAGTGGCGTGTTCCAACTCGACCGCGTCCATCTCAAGGATCTCCAGGTCGCCGAGGAGGCGTTCGGTGTCGATGACCACTCGGCGCATGGCCGGATTGTCTCGATAGCGATGCTGCAGCGAGCTGACAGAACGCCGCAGGCTGCCAACCAGGTGATGCAGTTCAGCGAGTTCAGCGGCTTTGGACATGGTGTCCTCCTTGTCGCCACCGATGATAGCCGCGTCGGGAAATCCGTGGGGGAAGTCACGTCGGCCGCGAGGGGGCGGCGTGCCGGGGTCCGGGCGGGGCTCATGCCGGACGAAGACCCATAAGGTCGGCCTGCCGCTGTAATGCGGGCACCTGTGCGCAGACCTCATCGAAGCTTCCGGCGGCGACCTTCCGTCCGTCCTCGAGGTACACCACCAGGTCGGCGTGACGGACGGTGGACAGGCGGTGGGCGATGATCACGGTCGTCACGTCGCGCTGAAGTTCGTCGAGCGTGTCGGTAATGGCCTGCTCGGTCTCGGCGTCGAGCGAACTGGTCGCCTCGTCGAGAACCAGGAGGCGAGGTCGGGTGAACAGCGCGCGGGCGATGCCGAGACGTTGCCGCTGACCGCCACTGAGGCGCAGGCCGCGCTCACCGATGAGGGTGTCGAGTCCCTCGGGCTGTGCGCGCACGTAATCATCCAAGCGGGCGGCGCGCAGCGCGTCCCACACCTGATCGTCGTCCACCGATGGTGTTGGCAGGCCGAGAGCCACGTTGGCGCGCAAAGTGTCGTTGGACATCATGACGTCCTGCGGCACATAGCCGATACTGCCCGGCCAGTACCGCACCGCCTGGCCGGGTGGGAAACCGCCGACGGTGACTTCGCCCGCATCCGGCTCAAGAACACCGAGGATGATGTCGGCGAGGGTGGACTTGCCGGCCCCGCTTCTGCCGACCAGTGCGACGGACTGTCCCTCGGCGACCGCGATGCTGATGCCGTGCAGGGCCGGGATGCCCGGGGCGTATTCGAATGACACGTCCTTCAGTTCGATTGCCGGTACGAAGTCGCCGCGGCGGATCGTGAGGGCGGGCGCTCCTCCCGGTCCGGCCGGTGCTCCTCCGTCAAGTGGGGCGCCGAGATCGTCGGCGAGTGCGAACGTCGGCGCTGCCCAACCGGCCGCCGAGCGGATGGCCAGCGTGGCGGCCTGGAGTCGCAGAATCGAGGGCATAGCCCTGGTTGCAGCCGCCAGGAACATCGAAAACGTCCCTGCCGCCGCGGCGATCGGCTCGGTCGTGAACAGGATTGCCGCCAATGCGCAGGCGCCCAGGACCATGGCGAGTTCGGAGATGTACTTCGGCAGCATGCCCACCAGATTCGTGCCGGCCGATGCCGCCGCCGCGTGGTGGCGCAGGGCTTGAAGCCTGTCGACGTAGAGCGACCGCCGGTCGGAGACGGTGATCTCGCGGTAGGCGCCGAGGGCCTCCTGGATTGCGACGAGGCTGACGACATCGGTGTGCCGGCGCTGGGCGGCGAAATCGGCGCTGCGCTGTCCCAGTGACTTCTGCAGCGCCACGCCGATCGCGGCGAAGAACGCCACCGCTCCCAGGGCGACAAGGGGTTTCACCGCGAACAGGGTTACGGCAAGGAGGGCCAGCAGAGCGATCTCGGCGGCCGCGACAACAGTCTGTCCCAGAATCTGGATGGTCGCGGCGTTGGCCCCTCCGATGAGCGCGCTACTGGTCTGTTGAGTAGATCTCTGCTGGACGAAGGTCAGTGGCTGCGCCAGCAGGGCCCTGGTCAGCCGTGCGGAGACCATCGCCTCGCGTCGGGCGAGGAATCTGAAGACGCGCGACAGCAGGAATGGGCTCAGCAGGCTCTTGGTGAGCAGCAGGCCGGCGGCCACGACGGCGAGAACCGTGATGACGGTACTGCTGGACGTGCCGTCGAGTCCGAAGAATGACACCACCCGGGCGACGGTTCTGGGCGGCGGTTGACCGTCGCCGGCAGCTATCGCCAGCGCCCCAACCGCGCCGAGAAGTAGCACGCCGATGAGATCGAGGACGGCAATCGCCATCTGGACGACAGTGGCCACAGCGAAGCGTCTTCGGTCACGCCGATCCAGGAAGCGCAGTGCGGCGCGGATGTCGGTGACCAGCTTCATGGGTAGATGCTCATGATAGGTCCGGTCCTCGGCGAAGAACGAGCTGTCGGACCAGGAGCGGTTTTCTTTCTCGGTGTGCACCGCATGGCTCGCCGAGAGCAATGAGCGGCTTACGCTCACGTCGCACGCGGCGTTGGCCAGTAGCGAACTACCAGACGTCGCCGCCGCGCCAGTCGCAAGCCAGCCCCTCCCTGGGGTCCAGATCGACGTCAACGGGCAACACGAACACCCGGCCGTCTTCGTCGGGCGTGCGGGTGACGCCGTCGGGGGCGAGGACCGACGTGGGCCCATGCCAGGGGAGCCAGCCGCGTGGCCGGTACAGCCGCTCGCCCGCCGCTGACGCGCTCAGCGCGCCGAGTTGGTAGGCGCCGCGGATCACTTGTTCGAGAGCGTCCATCACGGCCCGTCCGAGTCCTTGTCCACGCGAATCCGCCTGCACGGCAACGCCTTCGACGTAGCCGCACCGCAATGCGGTATCCCGGTAGACCATCCGGCGCTGGACCACCGAACCGTGGGCGATCAGTGCGCCGCGATGCACGATCAGAGCGTGCATTCCGCCGAGCGCGTGCTCCCAGTCGTCGCCGGTGAACTCCGTCCACTCGGCGAAGGCCGCGGTGACCATCCGCCGGGCGTTGTGCAAGGTCTCGGTGTCGAGGTCGCTGGTATGGACAAGACGCGCGGTGTGAACGGGCACGATGTCAGCTCTACCAGGTGTGGCGCGGCGTCGCGACGATACGGGCCCGGCTCCACCGCAGTCGAACGCTCTGGCCCGGCCGCAGTTGGGCGAGGGTGTCGGTGTCGGAGTCGGCGACAACGCCGATCACCGGATAGCCGCCGGTCACCGGATGGTCGGGCCCGAGGATCACCGGCTGGCCGCTGGGCGGAACCTGGATCGCACCGCGGACGGTGCCCTCGCTTGGCAGCTGCCGCCCGTTCCACCGAGGTGACAGCGGTGGGCCGGTGAGCCGTACGCCGACCCGGTTGCTGTGCCCGGAGACCGCCCACGCGGTCCGGACGAGGACGTCCGGATCGTCGAACCAATCGTCTCGCGGGCCGGGAACCACGCGGAGCTGGACCGGGGCTGCGGTGATGTGCGGAGCGGGTGCCTGGTCGAGTTCGGGAAACCCTTCCGGCGTGGGCCCGACCGTGACGATGTCGCCCGGCTGCAGGGGCGCCGGCCCGATCTGCGACAGAGTGTCGTGGCTGCGCGAGCCCAGGACCGGGGCGACGGCGATGCCGCCGCGCACGGCGAGGTATGTCCGCAGCCCGGCGCGCGGAATACCCAGGGTGACAACATCTCCATCTTCCAGTCGGCGAATACTGTTGATGCCGAACGGAATTCTGTCGATGCGCGGGCTGGCGTCCGCGCCGGTGAGCGCGACGACGACGCCGCCGCCGTGCACCCGCGCGGCGAAACCGCCCATGGTGATCTCCAGTGTCGCCCGGTCGGCCGGATTGGCGACCAGCCGGTTCGCCAGGGCGTGGGAACGCCGATCGGCCGCGCCGGATCGGCCGACGCCGAGGTGGGCCAGTCCGGGCCGGCCCAGATCCTGCACCAGAGTCAACGGGCCGGCCGCCAGGATCTCCAGGGTGGTCACGGCGAACCCGAGTTGCGGAACCTGACCCACAGCCCCGGCGTCAGTAGCGCCGGCTGCTCCCGGTCGATATCCCACAGCACCGCGTCGGTGCGGCCGATGAGCTGCCAGCCGCCGGGCGACTCGCGCGGATAGATCCCGCTGAACTCTCCGGCGATTGCTACCGATCCGGCCGGCACCCGGGTGCGCGGCTCGGCCCGGCGGGGGACCGCCAGTCGGGGGTCGCCGTCCACCAGGTAGGCGAAACCCGGTGCGAAACCGCCGAATCCGACCCGCCACACCGCGCCGGTGTGGGCCGCGACGACCTCATCGGGGGCCATCCTCAGTAGCCCGGCCACCTCGCCGAGGTCGGGGCCGTCGTAGACCACGTCGATAACGACGTCGGCGGTCCCGGGCGCCGGTGGCCGCGGGGGCTGCGGAGTCCGGTACCCGGCCAGTCGGGAGCGCACCGAGGCCATCGTGTCGGGTCCGGAAACGGTCACCAGCACCGTGCGTGCCCCGGCCACGACATCGACGACACCGGGTGGTGCGTCGTGGCGCAGGGCGGCGGCCAGGGTGGCCACGTCACCGGTGGATCCGCAGTCGATAAGCAGTGCCCGGTCGCCGTAATCGTGGATCACGCGACGTCTCAGGCGGTGTAGGTGGGCTCGTGGCGCTTGACGTAGGCGATCAACCGGTAGGTGATCGGCAGCATGACCACCTCGACGGCGGTCTTGTAGAACCATCCGAGCGCGGTGTACTCAGCGAAATCGCCGAATGTCGTGATCCCGATGGCATGGGCGGCGATGCTGCAGAACACCAGCGTGTCGCCGAGTTGCCCGGCAAACGTCGAACCCACTAGTCGGGCCCACAGGTGCTTCTCCTTGGTCCGCTCCTTGATCTTGACCACGGTCCAGGCGTTGATTGTCTGTCCGACGATGAAGCCGGCCAGACCCGCGATGATCAACTGGGTGTAGGCGCCGACGACGTTGGCGAAATGCTCCTGATTGGGATAGAAGTCCGCCGCCGGGAGGTACATCGTCACCCAGAAGGCCAGGGCGGCAAGGGCGTTCATCAGGAAGCCTATGATGATCGCGCGCCGGGCGGCCTGGAAGCCGTACACCTCGGCCAGGACGTCGCCGATGATGTAGGTGAGCGGGAAGACGATGAAGCCGCCGTCGGTGATGATCGGACCGAAGGCCACGCCCTTGGTGGCGGCCACATTGGAGATGATCACCAGCGAGGCGAAAACGGCCACCAGAATCGGGTAGTAGACGCTGCCGACGCGCGCGAAGGCCGGTGCGTCGGAGGACGGGGTGTCGACGTCAGTGCTCACGGGGCGATCACGGGCCCTATCCAATCACGGCCGTCAGCCCAGTGCCTGTTTCAACAGGGGCGGCAACTGGTCTGCCACCAGGGGGTAGGACAGCGGCGAAGCGTAGCTGATCGCCGCGGAGAGTTCCGTGGTCGTGAAGACATGGCGCTTGCGGGCTGTGGCCCGGAGTTCGGCCACCGCCGGGTCGGCCAGCAGTGCGGCCTGCTCGGCGTCGCGGTCGGTGCACCAGATCAGGACGTCGGCGCTGTCGACGGCCCGGGAAAGGTCCTGCCGCGAGATCATCGCGTAGTCGCCGGAGGCGAATCCCTTGACGCTGGCCGGAATCGCGAAGCCCATGGCGGTAAGGAATTCGGTGCGCCACCCGGCGACCGTGGCCGTGATCGTGTCACCGGTGAAGTATCCGTTTAGCAGGACGGCCGTGCGGTCCTTGAAGGTCGGGTTCGCTTGTGCGACAGCGGCAAACTTCTCGTCGACGGCCCCGACGAAGGCGGCCATCTCGTCCTTCTTGAACACGGCGGCGCCGATGGCGGCGGCCTGCTGCTTCCACGGCTCGAAGAACGCGTCGTCGCCGGACTGCGCGATCGTCGGCGCGATCTCGGAGAGCTTCTGGTAGCTGTCGGCGTCCAGGCCGGCGTTCACCGCAACGATCAGGTCCGGCTTCAGCGCGGCGATCGAATCGATCTGAATCCCGTTGTCCAGGTTGAGCAGTACCGGTGTCGCCGCACCCAGCTTCGGCTGCGCCCACGGCCACACCCCGAAGGGCTGATCTCCCAGCCACTTCGTGACGGCGACGGGGACGACGCCGACGGCCAGCAGATTGTCCTGCTCGGTCAGGCCCGCACTGACCACCCGGGTCGGGGGTGCCGTCAATGTGGTCTCGCCGAAGGCGTGGGTGATCGTGACGCCGCCCGCCTCGGTGCTGCCGCGGCCGTTGCGGGCGCACGCCGCAGCGAGGGTCAGGCCGGCAGCGCCGGCCAGGCCGAGGAACTCACGCCGGGAGCGGTCCGCTGTCACTCGCGCGAGACTAATCAATGGGTACTGAGCGCGAGCGGTCAATGGGTACTGAGCGCGAGCGGTCAATGGGTACTGAGCGCGAGCGGTCAATGGGTACTGAGCGCGAGCGATATGCCCAGGGCCAGCATGGTCGCGGCGATGACGGCGTCGAGTATCCGCCAAGTTCCCGGTTTGGCGAACAGGCCGGCCAGGCGTCGTGCCCCGAATCCGAGGCCGAAGAACCAGACGGTGCTTGCGGTTGCCGCACCGGCGCCGAACAGCCATCGGCTGCCGTGCTGCTGATTGGCCCCACTCTGCTGATTGGCCAAGGTGCCCAGCAGAACGACGGTGTCGAGGTAGACATGCGGGTTGAGGAATGTCAGCGCCAGGCAGGTCGACAGGACGGCCGACAGCTTCGCCGGCGCGGCGTCGGCGGGTGTCAGCGCTCCCGGGCGCAGCGCCCGCCGGGCGGCGAGCAGGCCGTAACAGATCAGGAACGCGGCGCCGCCGTAGCGGGCAATGGTGGTGAGGTTCGGGTGCGCGGTGATGAGCGCTCCGACTCCGGCGATGCCGGCCAGGATCAGGACGAGATCGGCTGCGGCGCAAAGTGTAACGACCGGCAGGACGTGTTCGTTGCGGATGCCCTGGCGCAGGACGAAGGCGTTCTGGGCGCCGATCGCGGCGATCAGGCTGATGGCCGTCGCGAAGCCGAAGAGGAGCGGAGCCGCGAAGCCCGAAACGGTGCCCGTCACTGTCCGGTGATCTCGACTGGGTCGCCGATCGCGAAGGTTCCCGAACTGAGCACCCGGAACACCGAACCTGCCCGGCCACGCAGTGCCGCCGCCGCTCCCGGGCCGATCCCGTCGTCCATCAGTCGGCACGGCGCGGCGATGCGCACCACCTCCAACTCCACCTCGCCGATGCGGATCCGGGCACCCGGCCGGGTCGGGATGTCCCCGACGTCGACGGTGACGTTGCGGCGGGTGGCGCCGCACGCAAAGGCGTATCCGAGATCCGCCGCCGCCAGGTCCAGAGCCTGCTGGGACTGCACGGTGACGTGCCGGTGCCGCGTTCCGTGATAGCGGTCGCCGACCAGACCCTTGCCGGCCTCGGCGACGACGTCGGCGACCGGACGCATCGGCAGCCTGCGGCCGGGTGCGAGGTGGATGGCGGCGACTTCCATGGCGGGAGTCTATTTTGGCCACTTCAGCACCGCCGGATGGCATGGTGATCGGCGTGAATGACCTCGCCGCCGCCCGTGCAGCCCGTACTCGTTTCGGCCATCCCGCCGGGCTGGTCAATCTGTTCGGCGTCGAACTGTGGGAGCGATTCTCGTTCTACGGGATGCTCACCATCCTCGGCTACTACCTGTACTACTCAGTGACCGACGGCGGCTTGGGCCTGCCGAAGACGACCGCGACGGGCATCGTCGGCGCCTACGGCGGACTGGTGTACCTGTCCACCGTGCTGGGCGGCTGGGTGGCCGACCGGGTGCTGGGGATGGAGCGCACCGTGTTCTACGGCGGTGTGGTGGTCATGTGCGGCCACATCTCGCTGGCTGTCCTGCCCGGACTGGCCGGCGTGGCGGTGGGCCTGGTGCTGATCGCCCTCGGTTCCGGCGCGCTGAAGGCCAATGCGTCTTCGCTGCTGGGCACCCTCTACGACGAGGGTGACCCGCGCCGCGACGGCGGCTTCACGCTGTTCTATCTCGGGATCAACCTCGGCGCGTTCTTCGGTCCGTTGCTCACCGGCCTGCTGCAGACCCGACTCGGCTTCCACTACGGGTTCGGCGCGGCGGCGATCGGTATGGCGTTGGGCTTGGCCCAGTACGTGATCTTCCGGCGCAATCTGGGGGAGCATGGCCGCACCGTGGCGCATCCGTTGTCGCACAGCGCCTTCTGGCGGGCGGCTGCGGTGGCCGGTGTGGTGGTCGGCGCCATCGCTTTGGGTTTCGCCACCGGCGTGATCACGCTGGCCAACCTGTCGCAGTTCACCACCGCGATCCTCGTCATGGCCGCCCTCGCGTACTTCACCGTGATGCTGACCAGTGACCGGGTCAGTGCGCTGGAACGCACCCGGGTGCGGGCCTTCATCCCGCTGTTCATCGCCAACGCGGTGTTCTGGTCGCTGTTCCAGCAGATCTTCACGGTGCTCGCCGTCTACTCCGACGAACGGATGAACTGGTCGATCTTCGGCTGGACCGCGCCGTCGAGTTGGATCGGCTCCATCGAACCGGTGTGGATCATCTTGCTGTCGCCGCTGTTCGCGATGATGTGGACCAGACTGGGCCGGCGCGCCCCGACCACCCCGCGCAAGTTCGCCCTCGGTGTCATCGGGATGGGATGTGCGTTCCTGCTGTTCCTGTCGATGGCCGGCACGTCCGGGCGGTCGGTGCCGGTGCTGGTCGTGGTGGCGATCATGGGCGTCTTCGCGGTGTCCGAACTTCTGCTCTCGCCGATCGGGCTATCGGTGACGACGCAGTTGGCGCCCAACGCTTTCCGCGCGCAGATGATGGCGCTGTACTTCTTCTCCGTCGGCCTCGGCACGGCGATGTCGGGTGTGCTGGCCCGCTACTACGACGCCTCCCACGAGGCGGCGTACTTCGGGATCCTCGGCGCCGTCGCGGTGCTGGTCGGTTTGGTCGTGTGGGTGTTGGCGCCGCGGATCAGCCGGCTGATGGAGGGCGTGCACTAGCCGCGTGACGATCAAGCGGCGAGGTGGCGGCGGCTGAGCTTCACGGCGTCACCTGCGTTCCGTGGTAGCAGCCAACGGTGTACGGGAACTCGTAGGTGGCGGAGTAGTGGTACTCGGTAACGACCTTGCCGTCGAGGCGCACCGGCGAGGTGCGGCCGTGGCATGCGTCGAGGTCGGCGTTCGTCGGCAGGTCGCCCTTGGCGTCGCGCTCCACGACGATCGGGTACCCGTCGTAGGCGAAGCCCGCCACGGTTGACGGACCGGTCGCCGCGGCGAGCAGGCAGGACGGGACGTCGTGGTAGTGGTACGTGCCGGACTGCTGAGGATGTCCGTCGCAGTCGTCCTGCGTCTCGTAGGCCACGGCGTCACGGTTGTGCTCGTCGAGCGGTGCGTAGAGCACCACTCCGTTCTTGAGCACCCCGATCGCGTCCTTGCCCAGGCACCCAGGCGAGACCGACACCGTCGGGATCATCGGGAGCGACGTCGACACTGCCGTTGGAGCGATCGAGTTCGGGTTGCGGTCGTAGGCGTAGGCGGGGTCGTCCGCGGCGATGGGGAAGGTGCCGGTCTCCTCGCCGACGGGGAGCCCGTTGCTGCTGATCTTGCGATCGGAGCCGTCCATGACCTCGCTGTACTTGGCCATCGGCCAGGAGACACTGCCCTGGACCGAGATCTTCTCCTTCGCGTTCCAGGTCCCGGCGACCTTGTCGAGCCACGGCCCGGCACGGAACGCGCCGCCGCCGTTCGGGTTGCCGCCGTCGCAGGCGAAGAGTCCGCCCACCGCCGGTCCGGTGAGCGAGACATGCGACGTTCCGATCGGGAGTTGCGTCAGGTCGGCCGGCGGACCGACCCACTGGTTCGTGATCGGGTCACCAGTCGCCGACCACCGGCCGCAGCCCGCGACGAGGAGCAGGCTGGTGAGACCGAAAATCATGGTGAGGCGGTAACGCAAGGCGGCTGATCCTGGCTGATCTCGCCGGCCACGGGCTGATGGGGGTGGCTCAGAGGATGTCACGCTGATCAACGCAATCAACGGCTGAACCATTTTCGGCGGCGTGGCCCGGGCTCGGCGGCAAGTGCGGCAGCCAGTTCCGGCGCTACCGCCTCAACCAGTGACTCGACTTGCGCAACAGAGGGATTCACCAAAGCGTGCCCCCCGACGACGACCGTGGGCACGGTCTCGTTGCCGCCGGCGGCGGCCCGGACACGCGATGCGGCATCCGGGTTCTCCCAGATGTTGACCGCCTCGAAAGGAATGCCGCGGCGGCTCAGTCCCCGGCGCAACGACACGCAGAATGGGCAACCGGGCCGCCAGTAGAACGTGACTTGGTCCGACATCAGAACCACCCGTCCCGCATCTCCAAGGTGGTCCGGTCCAGGCTGGCCAGCGAGATGCCGCGGGTGCCGGCCGGCGCACCGGCGATCTTGGCCAGGACCAGGTGGACGATGTTCTCGGCCAGTTCGTGGTCACCGCCGGAGATCCACATCTTCGATCCGAACAGCCGGTAGGTGCCGTCATCGCGAGGTTCGGCGCGGGTGGTGATGTCGGCCAGCGATGATCCGGCCTGCGGTTCGGACAGGCACATGGTTCCGGTGAAGCGGCCGGCCAGCATCGGCTTGACGAACATCTCGATCTGCTACGCGTCCAGCGCCTCTTTGACCTCCGGGATCAGCGTGACGCGCTGCCCGTCGAAGGTGGGCTCGTGGGCGTCGTTCTTCTTGTTGTGCGGCGCGAAATAGCGGGTGGCGAGGTCCTCGCACAGGTCAAGCAGCCCGTCGAACGTCTCGCGGGAGTGCTCGCTGAACCGGTCCCGTTTGGTCAGCTCCTCGACGGCCAGCCATTCGAACAGCAGGAAATCGACGTCGCGGCGGGACAGCAGAGTGGAATCCATGGTCATCCTCCTCAGGGCCACCCTAGGCCAGCCGCATCAGGGGAAGGAGGGCAGCGAAGCGCATAGCGTCGGGAGGTCATGACCCGTGGCCATGACTGTGAAATCGGGACGCACGATCGCCGCGCGTGCCCCGCCGTGCGTCAGCCAGTCGGCAGCCGGCGTGCCGGGCGCGGCGTAGTGCACGACCGCATGACGGCGTTCGATCAGATCGCGATCCCGGGCTGTCGGAGCGTCCCGGGTGATAACTGAAAAGCCCTGGCCCAGTGTGGAATCCAGCCGCTGACCGGAGTCCGTGACGACGTTGGGGCAGAGCCGGCCGGCCAGGTTCCGGTGCCCGGCGCGACGATGGACGAGCGCACTGGAGTGCAGCCGCGGGGTTTCCGGATCGAGGACCCGGGACGAGAAACCGGGCACCAGGTGCATGCGCGGCACGACCAGGCGGCGCAGCGCCGCGCCCGCCCGGCCGCCGGCTGTCATCGAATAACCCATCGTCAAGGCGAGGCCGATCATGGCGCGGGCGTGGGGTTTTCGCTCGGTCTGGTAGGTGTCGAGCACATCAGCGGCAAGGCTGCCGCGCAGCACTCCGGCCAGCTTCCAGCCCAGGTTCATCGCGTCGCGCAGTCCCGCGCACAGACCCTGGCCGATGAACGGCGGGGTGAGGTGAGCGGCGTCGCCGAGCAGAAAGGTGTTACCGCGCCGCCAGCGGTCGGCGACCTGCGCGCGGAAGGTGTACTCGGCGACCCGGATGATCCGCAGTTCGGTGTCGGCGGTCGAACCCAGCCACGGGCTGATCAGGGGCCGGAGGGTGTCGAGCGTGCCGAAGTCCGCGGCGGACTCGCCGGGGAGCAGCCGAAACTCCCAGCGGTAGCGGGTGTCACTGATCTGCATGAACGTGCCGGCCCGGTCCGGATCGCAGACCTGGTGGACACCACCCCACTGGCGCAGGTCGACGGTGGCGTCGACGTCGATCACCAGCCAGCGCTGGTCGAACCGCAGATCGCGCATGGTGGCGCCGATGTTTTTGCGCACCAGGCTGTTCGCCCCGTCGCAGCCCAGCAGGTAGTCGCAGTCGACGACGTATTCGCCGCCGTCGCCGCGGTCGGTGAAGGTGATCCGGCTGCGCCCCGCGGACAGGTTGCTCACCTCCGTCACTTCGGCGTTGCCCCGCAGTGTCGCCCCGGGGTGACGCGTGAGGTTGGTCCGCAGCAGCGCTTCGAGTTGGGGCTGGTCGAACATGTTGGCTTCGGGGTGTCCGTGCCGGCTCTGCCCGGGGTCGCGCTGGAACTCGGCGAGCACCGTCAGGTCGGGGGTGAGCAGGCGCAGGCCCAAGGCCGGGCGGGAGATGGCCGCGAATTCGGCCCCGATCCCCAGCCGGTCCAGGATTCGATGCACCTCCTGATCGAGGTGGACGGCCCGGGGTTGCGGATACAGGCCGGGCCACCGGTCGAGGATCAGGCTCTCGACGCCGTACTGCGCCAGCAAGGTCGCTGCCGTCACCCCGACCGGACCTGCGCCGATAATCGCCACCGGGTAGTGGCCCTGCAGGTCCATCGCGACCTCTCATGACCGAATAGAAGAATGGATGACGAAATCGTCACAGATGACCCAGGCGTCAGTCAAGGTCCAGATCGTCGAATCGTCGCCGCGATCGCGCTAGTGTCGTGCCGAGGTACCTGCGAAGGCGGTGTTCGATGGAGGTTGGACGATGCAGGAGGGCACCGCGCCGGCCAACCGGCTGGAGCGACGCAAGCAGCGCACTCGATCGGCCTTGATCAAAGCGGCGCAGACCATGATCGCCGCCGGCCGGCTCAATGTCCCGATCCTGGAGATCACCCAGGCCGCCGACGTGGGAATGGGTTCGTTCTACAACCACTTCTCCACCAAGGAGGAGCTTTTCGAGGCCGCGGTGATGGAGGTACTCGACCGCCACGGCGAGCTTCTCGACACGTTGACCGCGCACATGGAGGACCCGGCGGAGATCTTCGCCAGTTCGTTTCGGTTGACGGGCCGGTTCTTTCGGCGACGCCCGCAGGAAAGCACGGTCCTGCAGGCGAATTGGCATGCGGCACTGGCTTCCGAGCGCGGGCTGGCACCCCGGGCGCTGCGGGACATCACCGCGGCGGTGGCCGCCGGGCGGTTTTCCGTCGACGATCCACAGCGCGCCCTGAGCATGGCGGGCGGCCTGCTGATGGGATTGGGAATTCTGCTCACCGCCGATCCCGACCGCAATGCCGAAGCCACCACCGACGCGGTGGCCGAGGATCTGCTGCGGTTGTTCGGGATGACGGCCCGCGAGGCGCACAAGGTGTGTTCCCGTCCGCTCCCGGAGATCTACGAGTAGCGGACCGCCGTCTTCTGGGTGCCGAGATCGATGGCCCCGTCATCGGTCGCCACGGCGGCCTCCACCCGGTCGCCGTCCTTGAGGTACTTCGGATTTCGGGCCTGGCCCTTGAAGAATGCTTTCCACTTCACCGCCGGCGGCAGCAGCCGGGAGATCATCTCGACCGGTTTGGGCGGCGCGCTGAGCGCGGTGCCGACCGGGGTGCCGGTCAGGATGAGGTCGCCGGCGCTCAGATCCTGGAATCGGCATAGCGACCGCAAAGCCGGCAGCGGCCGATACAGCATGTCGCCGGCCACCACGGAATTCTGCCGTTCCTGGCCGTTGACACTCAGGCGCAACCGCAAGTCGCCGAACCGGTTGAGTTCCTCGCCGTCGAGAAGTACCAGGGCCGGGCCGACGGGGGTGAAGGTGGGGTAGGACTTGGCCTCGTAGAACTGGGTCTGCGGAAGCTGGATGTCACGCGCCGAGACGTCGTTGGTGACCACGAGCCCGGCGATGCTGTCGGATAGATCGTCGGAAACCGTTGTCCCGGCCGGAATGTCGCGACCGACCACCAGGCCGATCTCCACCTCGTAATCCAGCAGCCGCACGTGGGAGGGCTTGACGATCGGCTCGTAGGGGCCGCTGATGGACGCCGAGGACTTGCGGAAGAAGGTCAGCGGTGTGCTGTCGGGATCCATCCCCGCGTCGCGGACGTGCGAGACGAAGTTGGTCATCTGCGCCACCACGCGGCAGGGCCTGGTGACCGGGGAAAGCAGCGCGAGGGTCTCGACGGGGACCGTCGTCGCACTCCGCTGCGCCGCCTGGATGGCCGCGCGGTCCCTGAGTAGTTCGCCGGTGGTGGCGGCCGGTGTCTCGATGCGAGCGGCATCGGACCCCTTGCGCACCCACCAGCCCTCGGCGGTGCGCAGCACCGAGATCGTCATGAACGTGCCGCCTTCAGTAACCCGATCAATCGTCGGACGTCGAATTCGTTGCTCTCCCGCAGTGCGGTGACGACCGCGCCGAGTTCGTCGCGGGCGTGTTTGGGGTCGGTGCCGAGGAAGTCCTTGGTGGCGGGCGGTCCCCATTGAGCCAGCCCGGAGGCGGTGAAGGGTGCCCACCCGGTCTCGACGGTGCTGTCGAAGAGATCCCCGTCGGTGAAGTGCTCGACCAGGAATCCGTCGGGATCTCGCCAGTAGTCGAAGAGTTGGCTGCCCTGAATATGCCGGCCGATACCCCAGGAGCGGTGGTAACCCTGCTCGCGCAGGTATTCCCCGCCGGCGGCGAGAGCGTCGAGATCGCTGACCTGGTAGGCGGAATGGACGTACCGGTTGGCCGGTCCGAGCGTCATCGCGATCGTGTGGTGGTCGGCCGGGGTGTCGCCGCGGTCGCAGCGGATGAAGCTCATTGTCGGTCCGCGTTCGCGTTGCCCGGGAAAGTAGAGGAAGTCGCTGACGATCATGCCGAAGTGGTCGAGATACCACTCAAGGGTCTCGATGTACTTGGTCGACGAAAGCACGACATGGCCGAGTCGCTGCACGCGTGCCGGTGCGCGGGGTGGCCGCTGGGTCGCATTCGTGCGGGTGACCTGGTGCCCGAAGTTGAATGCGTGCGGGGCCTGGCTGGGTGTCGCCGGCATTTCATGCAGCCCCGCAACGACTTTCACCCGATTGCCACTGGGATCGACGAGATCGACGGCCGTCCCGCCGAGGCTATCCGGCAGCGCGACGGGGATCGCCCCGGTCTTGCCGGCCAGTCGTAGCAGGTCGGCCTCGTCATCGGCGCGCAGGGCGAATCCACGGAACCGGGTGGTCGGCCCGCGGCGGATGATCACGCATGGCGATCCCGCATCGGTGCCGCGAAGATGCAGTTCGTCGGCGTTCTGCGCGGTGGTGTGGAACCCGAAGGCCCTGGCGAAGGCCGCCGCGCGGGACAGGTCGGGCTTGTCGAATTCCAGCCAGGCGAGGTCGGCGACTTTGATGACCGGATTGCGGGAACGGCCCGGATGCTCACCGCGCAGCGCCCCCTGCTCGCTGTGCAACTCGTTATGGGCGCCCACGACCTCGGCCATCACGTCTCCTTAAGTTGACGAAATCGTCACATGCGACGGATGGGTCAGTCAAGGCCGGCCGGCGACCCGCTACCCCAGGATGGGCTTGCGGTTGGCGGTCATCGCCGTCATCGACTCCTGCATCGCGGCGTGGACCCGTTCGGCGAAACCCTCGGCGTCTTCGCCCTTCTTGGGTTTCATCGCCGGCAATACCGTGGTGCGCAGCTTGGTCGGCAGCGGAAGGTAGGGCAGTTGCCCGACCGCGCCGACGCTGAGGCCCCACGGAAACGACAGGCTCACCGGGAGGGCTTTGATCCGCAGCAGCTTGTCCAGCTTGAGCTTCTTGGCCAGGCTCTTGCCGTCGGAGAGAACCAGGAGTGATTCACCGGCGCCCGCCGTGACGATCGGGACGATCGGGACTTTCTGCTCGATCGCCAGCCGGGCAAAACCGGTGCGGCCCCCGAAGATGACTTCGTTGCGGTGCACGAAGGACTTGGCGGCCTCGACATCGCCGCCCGGGAACACCATGACGTGTTTTCCGTCGGCGAAGGCCTCCACGGCGCTTTCCACGCTGGCCGGCCGCGCTCCCATATGTTCGATCACCCGGCCGACGCCGAGCGTCCAGGCCAGCTGATGGGTCAGGAAGATCACCGGCCGATCCAGGTCGAGATCCTCCAGTGCGGCGTTGGAGGCCATCACGTTGAGGTCGAAGATGCCGCCGAATCCGTGGTTGGCGACGAACAGGACGGGCTCTTGGGGAGTGGAGGTTTGCAGGTCGATGTCGAGACGGTGGTAGCGACGGACGAACGAGACGGCCCCGTCGAGAAACGCGGGCAGGGCCTCGTCGAGGTCTTCAGCGTCCGGGCCGCCGAGATCCTCGATCGCGCCCAGTAACCGGTCGGCGAGCTTCTCAAGTTCTGTCGCGGTCTCGCGCGGAACCTTGGCTTCGTCGTCGCTCACGTCATACCTCCTGTGGTGAGACAGTTCCTACCACGTCGCGCCGGTTCCGCTTGGTGTTCCGCCTAACTCAGTGCCCCGCCCCGGACCGCCGCGAGACGTACGGCCACGGGTTGTTCCGTTCGGGGACCGACTCCGCCCGGCTCTGCTTGAGCCGCATGCGCAGAAAACCCCGCAGTTCGTGCAATGCCGCATCAGCCCAGCGGTTTTCGGCTTCATCCGGATCGACGCTGAGGTCATACAGCTCCCATTGGTCGTCGAGGGGGTTGGTGCGGTACACCTCACCGCCCGGACCGTTGGCCGCGAGGTGGCGCACCCCCGGCTCGGTCCAGGTGGACGGGTCGTCGAAGCTGCGGACCAGCTTCCACCGATGTCCCGCGCCGCCGGGCGCGTCGTCGTCGTCGACGTGGACCACCAGCCCCTCGAAGTTCGCCGCGGTGTGGGCCGGGATCCGGATGCGCAGTGGCGCAGGGGGATTCGACGTCTGCTTGAGCTGGCGGCCCAGGCCCGAGGCGCCGGAGTCGCCTTCGAGCATGTTGTCGCGGGTCATCAGGTAGACGGCGCGGCGATCGTCGGCGGGCGCGCCGTCGACCACCGGCATCAGGTTGCGGCCGGGCAGGGGGTGGACCTCGGAGAACGACTCCCGCAGCGACGCGGCGACACCCTCGACGTCGACGCCGGCCGCCCCGAGCAGCGTCGGCACCAGGTCGACGTGCGAGGTGGGCGCGTCGACGACCCGCGGCACGCTCGTCTGCCGTCCGACCCGGGCGATGGCGAACGGCACCCGGGTCGCCTCGTCGTACAGGTTGAACCACTTCTGATGCAGTCCGCCGTGGGCGCCCAGCAGGTCGCCGTGATCGGAGGTCCGCACCAGCACCGCGTCCTCCGACCCGGCGCTGACCGCGCGGCGCACCCGGTCGATGGGCGCGTCCACCTCGGCGTGCAGTCGGTAATAGAGGTCGCGGTAGCGCTGGGCATTGTGTTCGTAGATCCGCTGGATCGCCGCAGCCGGACCGTAACCGGAGTAATACGTTTCGCGGAAGGCGATCTGTGCGGCCGGCTTGGTCCGCAGATCCTCGTTGGCGGTCGGTGCCGCCGGAACGTGCGGCGGGTCCAGCGGCGACGGCTTCACCGGGCTGCGCAACGCCCAGGCCGGAAACAGCACGATGTCGTGTGGATTGACGAAGCTGGCCACCAGCAGGAACGGGCGCAGCGCATCGGCGTCTCCGGCGCGACGGCGGGCATAGCGGTCCTCCAGCCAGGCCACCACCCGCTCGGCGATCAGCGGATCGCGGCGCAGGCCGCTGTTGGCCAGCCCCGCCCCGTGCGGCTCCGGGCCGACCCAGCCGGAAAAGCCGTACGGGGCAAGCGGATCGGCGTCGAGATAGGTGTCGACGGCGACCGGGTCCACTGCGCCGTCGTCGTCGTTGGTGGCCAGTGGCTTCCCGGTCTGCGGGTCTTCCAGGTCGGCGTGGGAGATGTGCCACTTGCCGTCGTAATGGGTGTCATATCCGGCCGCGCGGAACCAGTTTCCCAGTGTCGGCACCTCGCCCGGGCGCAGCCAGCGCATGCGGGAGTCGTTGTACGCCTTGCCGATTCCGTCGGTCTGGGTCACGCCGTGCAGATCCGGGTACTGCCCGGTGAAGATCGTCGGGCGGCTCGGAACGCAGGCCAGCGAGCCGGTGTAGTGCCGGGTGAAGCTCACACCGTGCTCGTCGAACCACCGGCGGCCGGTGAGCACGCGGTCCCGCCAGGCGAGCACCTCTTCGGATTCGTAGGGCGGGATCGCGCGTTCCTCGTCGGTCATGATGATGACGATGTCGGGAGAATCAGTCGCCGATGAGCCGCTTGCGCGAAGAGGACCTTCCAGTCGGGCGGCGAGTCCGGCGAGCATCGTGTTGGACTGTTTGGCAAGGAATCGGCACAGCGCGCGTTCGGCGAGGCCGGCTACCGGGTTGGCGCCGATCTCCACCGTGGTGGTGAGTGTGACGCCGGTCGACCCGGGGAGGGGCTCGAGCGTCCACCGGTTGGCCACCAGGTGCACGCGCCTGGGCAGACCTTCGATGTCGTAGGCCAGTGCGTCGGGCGCCTGGAGTTCGGTGATGCGCTCGACCAGGGTTTCCCGGCCGACTTGGACGCGGCGTGTGGTTCCCACAGCAGGTGATTCGGGGCCGTGGTCGAGCAGGCAGGAGTGGTCGACGTTGCCGGCCCACGAACTCAGGGCGCCGAAGTCGGCCAGCACCTCCCAGACCTGCTGGGGTGGGGCGGCGATGGTGCGGGAGCGGCTGATCTGGGCCACTCGCCCATCCAACCGCATGGACGCACCGATGTCAGCGGTGCTGCGGCCCGGACTTCCAGGGGCTGTAATCGGCGATCAGGTCCTCTTGGTCCGGGCGGTCGGCGGCCGCGACATGCTCCAGGTTGATCCGGATCCGGTACCAGAGTGAACTGGGGCCGCGCATGCCGTCGACCAGAACGTCGGCCGGTTGCAGCAGCGCTGCAGCCGCCGGGTGGCGGCGGCGCCATTCGTCGAGCGCGGCCATGGCCTCATCACGGGTCTTGGTGCGGGCGATCTCGATCAGCGGCTTGCCGGCTTTCGGTGCCCGTTCGGGGGGCCCGAGTTCCTCGGCCCGTAGCAGCAGCGGCCCCAGCGATCCGGCATGCGCGTCCATCGGCTGCCAGGGATCGCCCCGCTCGGCGAAGCGCTCGGCAACCGTGTCGATGGTGAACCACTCGGGCCGGCAGCCCGGCACCTCCGACCAGGCGAGCGGGGTGGACACCCGGGCGTCGGGAACGGCCCGCACCGAGTAGGCCGACGCCATGGTGCGGTCCTTGGCGTTCTGGTTGAAGTCGACGAACACGCCGTGCCGCTCCTGCTTCCACCACTGGCTGGTCGCCAGATCCGGCGCGCGGCGCTCCACTTCGCGGGCCACTGTCTGCGCTGCCAGTCGTACCTGCGGGAACGGCCAGTCGGGTGAAATGCGGGCGTAGACGTGGAAACCCTTTGAGCCCGAGGTCTTCGGCCATGGGGTCAGGCCGTGGTCGACGAGCACCTCGCGCACCACCGCGGCGACGTCGAGGATCTGCTCCCACGGCACGCCGGGCATCGGGTCGAGGTCGATCCGCAGTTCATCGGGGTGGTCGAGGTCCGCGGCGCGGACCGCGTGCGGATTGAGGTCGACGCAACCCAGGTTGACGGCCCAGATCAATCCCGCCGCATCGTGGAGCACTGCCTCGGCGGCCGAAGTGCCGGAGGCGTAACGCAATTCTGCGACGTCGACCCAATCGGGCCGGTTCTTCGGGGCGCGTTTCTGGAAGACGGCCTCGCTGGTGATGCCTTTGACGAACCGCTTGAGGATCATCGGCCGGCCGGTGACGCCTCGCAGCGCTCCGTCGGCCACCGCGACGTAGTGGCGGACGAGGTCTGCCTTGGTGATCGCGGGGCGCTGCGCCGTCGCGGGGAATACCGGTTTGTCCGGGTGGCTGACGGTGACGTCGCGGCCACCGACCTCAAGGGTCACGCCGTCGGCAACTGGCACAAACCCACCCTATGGCCTTCGGTATTCGCTCTAGGCTGTGACGATGCCGAACATTCCCGACTTGATCACCGAGGCGCTGGACAAGGCCAAGCAGTACGCCGAACGCGGTTCGGCCGAACTGCACTACCTGCGGAAGATCATCGCGTCGGGCGCTTTCGGCATCGAGTCCCCGCAGAACTACGCGGCGCTGGGCGCGGATGTCGCCCGCTGGGGCGAGATCGGCATGATCCCCGCGCTCAATGCCCGCCGGAATCCGAATCGCACGGCCATCATCGACGACGAGGGGTCGATGACCTTCGCCGAACTCGACGACGCGGTCAATGCGGCCGCCAACGGACTGCTGGCGATGGGCGTCAAATGTGGTGACGGGGTCGCGATCCTGGCCCGCAACCACCGCTGGTGGATGATCGCCAATTACGCGGCCGCCCGGGTCGGCGCCCGGACCATCATGCTCAACACCGAGTTCTCCGGACCGCAAATCCGTGACGTCGCCGCACGTGAAGGCGGCAAGGTCATCATCTATGACGACGAGTACAGCGAGGCGGTGAAACTGGCCGAGACGCCGCTGGGCAAGCTCCGCGCGCTGGCCACCAATCCCGACACCGACCAGCCGTCGGGCAGCACCGACGAAACCCTGGCCGACCTGATCGCCCGCAGCAGCACCGACGCCGCCCCCAAGGCCACCAAGAAGTCGTCGATCATCATCCTGACGAGCGGCACCACCGGGACTCCGAAGGGCGCAAACCGGCACGCCCCGCCGACCCTGGCCCCGATCGGTGGTGTGCTGTCCCAGGTCCCGTTCAAGGCCGGGGAAGTGACGTCGCTGCCGTCGCCGATGTTCCACGCGCTGGGCTACCTGCATGCCACCTTGGCGATGACGCTGGGTTCGACGCTGGTGTTGCACCGGCGGTTCAAGCCGGCCACGGTTCTGGAGGACATCCCCAAGCACAAGGTGACCGCACTGGTGGTGGTGCCGGTGATGCTGTCTCGCATCCTCGACGCGCTGGAGAAGATGGAGTCCAAGCCGGATCTGTCGTCGCTGCGCATCATCTTCGTGTCCGGATCGCAATTGGGTGCGGAGTTGGCGACGAGGACTCTGAAGGATATCGGCCCGGTCGTCTACAACCTTTACGGCTCAACGGAAATCGCGTTCGTGTCGATCGCCCGGCCGGAGGATCTGAAGATCAACCCTGCCACGGTCGGCCCGATCATCAGGGGCGTCAAGGTCAAGATCCTCGACGACCACGGCAAGGAAGTTCCGAGTGGCAAAGTCGGCCGGATCTTCGTCGGCAACTTCTTCCCGTTCGAGGGTTACACCGGCGGCGGCGGCAAGGAGATCATCGACGGCCTGATGTCCTCCGGTGACGTCGGCTACTTCGACGAACACGATCTGCTCTATGTCAGTGGCCGCGACGACGAGATGATCGTCTCCGGCGGTGAGAACGTCTTCCCGGCGGAGGTGGAGGACCTCGTCAGCGGGCACCCCGGAGTCATCGAGGCCACCGCAATCGGGGTGGACGACAAGGACTTCGGGCAGCGGCTGCGCGCCTTCGTCGTGCTGAAAGAAGGTGCCGAGGTGAGCGAGGACACCATCAAGGACTACGTCCGCGACCACCTCGCGCGCTACAAGGTGCCGCGCGAGGTCGTCTTTCTGCCCGAGTTGCCGCGCAACCCGACCGGCAAGATCCTCAAGCGCGAACTGCGCCAGATCGAGATCGAGTAACCGCCGGCGGTTACGGATCGCGGGGCAGGCCCAGCAGCCGCTCGGCGATGATGTTCAACTGCACCTCCGAGGTGCCGCCGTAGATGGTCGTGGCGCGGCTGGCGAGCAGGAACTCCGCCCACTTGCCCTGCGGCGATTCCTCTTCCCAGATCGCGCCGTCGATGCCGAACGACGACACCGCGAACTCGGCGTAGCCCTGCCCGGTGCGCATGGACAGCAGCTTGGAGATCGCGGCGGACGGCATCGCGTCGCCACCGGCCAGCGTGAGCAGGGTCGAGCGCATGTTCAGCAATTTGGCGGCGTGGCCTTCGGCGATCAGCTCGCCGGCCCGGTGATGCCCGACCTGGTCGAAACTCCCGTCGGCGACGAACTCGACGAATTTGGTCAGGTTGGGTAGAAAGAACGGCTCGTCGCTGCCGATCGAAACACGTTCGGCGGTAAGGGTATTGCGGCTGACCTCCCAGCCGCGGTCGACCTGGCCCAGCACCAGTTCGTCGGGCACGAAGACATCGTCGATGAACACCGTGTTGAACAACGCGTTGCCGGTCAGTTCGCGAAGCGGCTTGACCTCGACGCCGGGCTGCTTCATGTCCAGCAGGAAGTAGGTGATGCCGTTATGTTTTGGAGCGCTTGGGTCCGTTCTTGCCAGCAGCGCACCCCACTGGGAGAACTGCGCGGCGGTCGTCCAGATCTTCTGGCCGGTGATCCGCCAGCCGCCGTCGACCTTGGTCGCCTTAGTGGTCAGGCTGGCCAGATCGGATCCGGCGCCGGGCTCGGAAAACAGCTGGCACCAGATGATTTCACCGCGGAAAGTCGGCGGCAGGAAACGCTGCTTCTGCTCGTCGGTGCCATAGGCCACGATCGACGGGATCAGCCAGGCGGCGATACCCATGGCGGGCCGCTTGACCCGGCCGGTGCTGAATTCCTGGGAGATGATGATCTGCTCCACCGGGGTGGCGGCCCGGCCCCACGGTGCCGGCAGGTAGGGCAGCACCCAGCCGCCCTCGGCGATGGCGGCTTTGCGTTCCTCGCTCGGAATCGCTTTAAGCGCAGCCACTTCGGCGCGGATCCCGTCCCGTAGCTTCTCGGTGTCGGGGTCCAGATCGATGTCCAACGGCCGCATGCCCGTGGTGGTGGCGGTGTCGAACACCCGCTGCGGGTACTCGTTCGACCGCCCGAACGCGGCCACCAGACCGAGCGTGTGCCGGTAGTAGACGTTGGTGTCGTGCTCCCAGGTGAAGCCGATTCCGCCGTGCACCTGGATGCAATCCTGGGCGCACTTCTGGGCCGCGGCCGGAGCGAGCGTGGCTGCCACCGCGGCGGCGAACTCGTAGTGAGTGGCCTCGTTATCCCAATTCTCTTGGGCCGCTTCGTCAATCGCCCGAACGGCGTCCCACACCGCGGCGGTGGCCCGCTCGGTGGTCGCGATCATCTCGGCGCACTTGTGCTTGATCGCCTGGAACTGGCCGATCGGACGGCCGAACTGCTCGCGGATCTTGGCGTACTCCGAGGCGGTGTCGGTGGCCCAGCGGGCGAGACCGACCGCCTCAGCCGACAGCAGACTGGTGGCGATTGCCCGCCCGGCAGCCTGGGAAACGTTGGACAGCAGGCGATCTGCACCGATCTCGACGCCGTTGGCCCGCACGTGCGCGACCGGCCGCAGCGCGTCGACCGACCGCAACGGCACGATCTCCAGGGATTCGGCGTCGAGAATCGCCCACTCGATGCCGCTGTCGATGTTGACCGGCAGCACCAGCACCGACGCCTGCGACGCGGCGGGCACCGACCGGGCTTCACCGCGGATGACAATAGTGTCGCCCTGGCGGCTGGCGGTGAGGTCGGACTCCAGCGCGAAGGCGGCGACGGCCTCGCCCGCGGCCAGCTCGGCCAGCACCTTGGCATCCGGCTCGTGTGCGGCGATTAACGCGCTGGCGATGGCCGACGGCACATAGGGGCCAGGAACCGCGCCGTAGCCGAACTCGGCGATCGCGATCGCCAATTCCAACAGCCCGAATCCCTGCCCGCCGACCGACTCCGTCAGGTGCAGACCGTGCAGACCCTGCTCGGCAGCCGCCCGCCAGTACGGCGGCGGGCTCGCGAGCGGGGTCTCCAGCGCCGCGTGCAGTACGTCGGCGGGTGCCACTCGCTTGACCAGAGCCCGCACCGACTCGGCCAGATCCTGATGCTCGGAGGTGATTGCGATGGGCATGGTTCGAGGCCTCTCATAGCTGCCAAATAACCGGTGGGTTGGGACCGAGGGTACTACCCTGTGTCGGACGTCGGAGCAGCGCGTAGAGCCACCACCAGGCCGGCGCACAGCAGCATGATGATGCCCACCGCCCACATCCCGGCCTTGTTGCTCCCGGTCAGGTCTGCGAGCGCTCCGGTGATGTAGGGCGCGGCGAATCCGCCGAGGTTGCCGACCGAGTTAATCAGGCCGATGCCACCGGCAGCCGCCGTGCCGGCCAGAAACCGGGTCGGCAGCGCCCAGAAAACCGGGAGCGCACAGAAGATTCCGATTGCGGCGATGGTGACGGGGACCATCACGGCAATCGGGTTATGCAGATATAACGCCACCGGGATCGCCACCCCGCCCAGTGCAAGTGGGGTGGCGACATGCCAGACGTGCTCGCGGGTTCGGTCGGCGTGCCGCGACCAGAAGAACATGGCGACGGCGGCGAAGGTGTACGGGATGGCGGTGATCATGCCGACCTGGATCAGCGACAGTTGAAGGCCGAACATCTTCTTGAACCCGGCGATGATGGAGGGCAGGAAGAACGCCAGCGCGTAGAGCCCGTATGCGATGCCGAAGTACACGACCGCCAGTGCCCAGGTCCGGGGACTGGTCAGGGTGCGGCGCAACGGGAATCGGTACCTCGTGCTGACGTCGCGCTCCTCGTCCGCAAGCACACCGGTGAGCCAGGTGCGCTGTTCGGCGGTAAGCCAGTGGGCGTCGGCCGGGCTGTCGGTGAGCCAGAACCAGCAGATAACCCCGAGCAGCACAGCCGGTAGTCCGACGCAGATCATCATGAACCGCCAGCCGGACAGTCCGAAGACCCCGTGCCCGGCTTGAATCAGCCAGGCGGCCAACGGTGTTCCGACTGCGGAGGCGATGGGGATCGCCAGCATGAAGACCCCGACGACGCGGGCGCGGTAGGCCGCGGGAAACCAGCGGCTCAAATAGAAGACGACACCGGGAAACAGGCCGGCTTCGGCGACGCCGAGCAGGAAGCGCAGTGCCAGCAGTGTGTGGGCATTCGGTGCGAATCCGATTGCCATTGCGACGATTCCCCACGACACAGCGATGCGGGCCAGCCAGCGTCGCGCCCCGAAGCGCACCAGCGCGAGATTGGACGGGACCTCGACCAGCACATAGCCGATGAAGAAGATTCCCGACGCCAGCCCGAACATCGTCGCCGACAGCTGAAGGTCGGCGCTGACTTGCGCTTTGGCGATACCGAGATTCGTGCGGTCGAGGTAGTTGACGAAATACAGTGCCATCAAAAGCGGCACGAGTCGTACCGTCACCCGACGAAGGGTGGCCCTTCCAGGGTGTCATTCACCAGCGATACGGACATCGTGCCTCCCATTGACGACATTCACGAGATTCTGCCCGTCCCGCATCCGCCGGCAGTTGTCGATCGCTTCGGCGAGGTAGCGGCGCATGGTGTCCTGCGTGAACCAGACGACGTGCGGGGTGACGACGACATTGTCCAGACCCAGCAGCGGATTTCCCGCCTCGACTGGCTCGCGGGCGAACACGTCGAGGCCCGCAGCGGCGAGCTTCCTGGCGCGGAGCGCCTCTACCAGCGCCGCCTCGTCGATGATGGCGCCGCGAGAGGTGTTGACCAGCAGGGCGTTCGGCTTCATGGAGTCAAGTGCCGCCCGGTCGATCAGCTGTTCGGTCTGCGGCGTGAGCGGTAGGTGCAGGCTGACGATATCGCTGTCGGCCAGCAGATCGGGCAACCGGCGCCAGCCGGGAGTGCCGTCGTCGCGGGTACTGGTGTGCAGCACTCGTGCCCCCATGGCGGTCACGATTCGCTCGACGCGCTGGGCGATGTTGCCGTAGCCCACCAGCCCGACGGTGCAACTCCCGATGTCGCGCACGGTCTCGCCAAGGCTGGCGTCGCTCGGCCAGCCGCGGCCGGCGCGGGTGGCCGCGTCGAGTTCGAGCAACCGGCGCATCGCGGCGAGCATCAGCAGCACGGTGCCCTCGGCCGCCGACGGCGCGTTGGCTCCTGGCATGTTGGCCACCGCGATGCCGAGCCCGGTCGCGGTGTCGACCTCGATGGTGTTGACGCCGGCGCCGAGCTTATGGACCAGGCGCAGTCGCGTGCCGCGTCGAAGATCCGCTCCGGACAGCGGGCGCAGGACGTGCCACACGGCGTCGGCCCACGGCAAATCGCGATGCAGGGTCTCGTCGTCGTCCTCGTGGCACCATCGGACGTCCAACCAATCCGATTCGGGCGCAACCATATCCAGCACCGTGTCACCGGGAAGAAAATGCGCCAGCACTCTCACCATCGGTCAGCCCCGGAAAAGGCTGGACTCCCCGAACGCGTCGACGATGGCGCTGAGCTGGTCGACGAGCTCAGCCGAGGTCAGCGTAACGTCGCCGGCCAGCCATGCGCTGACGGTCTGGGTCACCCCTCCGACGACGAAGTAGGCAAACGCCTTCGTCCGTTCGGTCGACGGCTGTTTCGTCACGGTTTCCACATGCTGTCCGGCCAGCATGACGAACAGCGTCTCGGTCTCCCGACGTTTGCGGATGACTGCGGTGTTGGACACCCCTGCACCGAAGATCAACCGCCCGACGCGGGGGTCGGCCTCGATGGTGCGGACGATGTTGGTCATGCCGGCGCGGGTTTGCTCATCGGCGGGCGCAGCGGCAACCGCCGCCTGCGTCGTCGTCGCCAGCCGGGCGATCACCCAATCGAACGCGGCACCGATGAATTCGTCCTTGTCGGTGAAACTCTCGTAAAAGTAGCGGGTGGCCAGGCCGGACTGCTGGCAAATGCCACGGACGGTGAGTTCGGCCGGGTCGACATTGCTTCCGAGCAGCTCAAGACCCGATTCGAGCAGCTGGGCGCGGCGTTTCGCCAGCCGGTCGGCGGCATCCACCCCCGCGTAAGGCCGCACT
This sequence comes from uncultured Actinomycetes bacterium, assembly GCA_903877095.1. Taxonomy (GTDB): domain Bacteria; phylum Actinomycetota; class Actinomycetes; order Mycobacteriales; family Mycobacteriaceae; genus Mycobacterium. The sequence continues at coordinate 82,348 of CAIRCP010000166.1, forward strand.
TGGGTCACCGGGCCATCTTGACATCCGGCGGCCACTGACAACAATATCGGGAAACGCTTGTTTCCAGATTTGCGGCAGGGGAGCCCCGTGACCAGCACACGTGAGTACGTCAGCGTCGTCGAACGTCCGGTCAGTGTGTCGTCCGGGCCGGCTTCCCACCGCGGGATGCTGCAGCGTATTACGCGGTATGGCTTCTCCGATGAGGGAATACCCGGCATCGCGTTGCTGGCCGGTCCGGCGAACGTGATCATGCAACTCGGCCGTCCGGGGGTGGGCTACGGCGTCCTGGAGAGCCGCGTCGAGAGCGGTCGCATCGATCGTCATCCGATCAAGCGGGCGCGCACCACCTTCACCTACCTGGCTGTGGCTACCCGCGGCAACCCGGAGCAGCAGAAGGCGTACCGCAAGGCCGTCACCAAAGCGCACTCCCAGGTCACCTCGACCGACGACAGCCCGGTGAAGTACAACGCGCTCGACCCCGACCTTCAGTTGTGGGTGGCGGCCTGCCTCTACAAAGGCGGCGTCGACGTGCGGCGCATGTTCATCGGTGAGATGGACGACGAGACCGCCGATCAGCACTACCGGGACAGCATGGCGCTGGGCACCATGCTGCAGATGCGCCAAGAGATGTGGCCTGCCGACCGGGCCGCGTTCGACAAATACTGGGACGAGCAGTTGCAGAACATCCACATCGACGACAAGGTCCGCGAGTTTCTCTACCCGATCGCGGTGGCCCGGCTAAGGGGCTTGCAGTTGCCCGGCCCACTGCAGAACATCTCCGAAGGCGTCGCGCTGATGATCACCACCGGCTTCCTGCCCCAGCGCTTCCGCGACGAGATGAAACTGGACTGGAACCCCGCCAAGCAGCGGGAATTCGACGCGCTCATGGCGGCGGTCAAGCTGGGCAACGCCGTCGCGCCGCCGTTCGTTCGGAACTTCCCGTTCAATGTGCTTCTGCATGATGTGAATTGGCGGATGCGCACGGGGCGCTCGCTGGTCTAACGTTTCCGGAGTGCGGAGCGACAACGACAGCTGGGACATCACCACGAGCGTGGGGTCCACGGCGCTGTTCGTTGCCGCGGCCCGGGCTTTGGAGGCTCGCAAACCCGATCCGCTTGCTGTCGACGCCTACGCCGAGGTGTTCTGCCGGGCCGTTGGCGGGCCGTGGGCCGATCTGCTCGACGGCGCCGCGCCGGATCACCCGCTGCGTTCCGACGAGTTCGGCACCCACTTCGTCACCTTTCAGGGCGCCCGCACCCGCTACTTCGACGAGTACTTCCGCGCTGCCGCGGACGCCGGGGTCCGCCAGATCGTCATACTGGCGGCCGGTTTGGATTCCCGGGCTTACCGGCTCGAGTGGCCGACGGGGACGACGGTTTTCGAACTCGACCAGCCCAGTGTGCTTGAGTTCAAACGACGGACCCTCGATGATTACGGGGCCACGCCGAGGGCCCTGCGCCAGGAGGTGGCCGTCGACTTGCGTGACGATTGGCCGGCGGCTCTGCGCGCCAGTGGTTTTGAGGAGGGGGAGCCGTCGGCGTGGATCGCGGAGGGCCTGCTCGTCTATCTGCCTGCTGCGGCGCAGGATCAGCTGTTCACCGGTCTGGACTCGCTTGCCTGTTCCGGGAGTCGGCTGGCCGTGGAGGAAGGGCGGCCGATGGACCGCGAGGCATTCAAGGCCAAGGTTGAGGAAGCCAAGGTTGCTGCGGATATGCGCGGCGAGTGGTGGAAGCTGATCTACAACGAGCAAATCGCCCCTGCGGCGCAATGGTTTTCGGAGCGCGGCTGGACTACGGAGGCGACTGCTCTCACCGACTATCTGAGTGTCGTCGGCCGTGCGGTCCCGACCGACGATGCCGAGGTGGCCAACATGATTACCAGCATCACGCTGGTGAGCGGGGTCAAGCGGTAGCCGTTTTCGCCGTCCCGGCGGTCAGTGGAACATCAACGGCCGCAGGAATCGGTTAGTGCGGCGCAGATACTCCGGCTGGCTGACGTGCAGAACATGATTACCCGGGAACCAGTGCAGCGCACAGCGATCCCAGTGCTTCCACAACGCCTCGGCGTGATCCGACGGGGCCAGGCGATCGCCGAGTCCGGTGATGATCAGGCGGCGGTCTTTGGGGACCTTCGGCTGATAGTTGAGCGGAGAGTGATAGGCAAAACCGGAGTACGCCTCATCCCGGCTGATCCCGCCGACCGCGCGGGTGAGTTGTACGACCTTGCTGGCGGGCCACCAATCGTCGAACGCCGACTCCGGTGTCACCAACGGGACGTTGGGGATCACCGCCTCGAGTCGGTCGTCGGCGGATGCCACCAGCGCCGAGGTGTAGCCGCCCAGCGACAGGCCGGTGAGCGCGATGCGTTCGACGCCGGTGTGCTGCAACCAGTTCAGGATGGTCCGGAAGTCGTAGACCGCCTGGCCCATCGCTTCGGCGAAGCCGGTCATGCCGTTGGCGAAGTATCCGTAGCCGCTGAAGGGTGAGTACTTCTCGGCCCGGCGGCCGTGGAACGGAAGGGTGTACAGCAGCACGTCGTAACCGGAGCGGTAGAACCACGGCATCGAGAAGAACAGGCCGTTGACCAGATATGGGGATCCCATGAACCCGTGGATGACGCAAAGGGTGGGTCGTGGGCCGTCGGAGTGGCGCCAGTGTTGGAAGCGAACAATGTTGTTGCGCTTGAAGTTTCCCCACTTGCTGCGCAGCGCCGGGTTGATCGGCTCGAAGTTGCTGGCGAACGATCCGTTGTGCACGTGCCCGCGCGCGATGTATTCAGCCACGGGGTTTGCCGCGCGGAACGACACGTCGGGGACATGCGTCGGGGCGGGAAACGACCGCGCGGAATCGTGGTTTGCGGCCAGGTCGGCGTAGAACGCGATGTTCTCCCGTTCCCGGCGGGCTTCTTCGCGGCGCACCGCCGTGGTGAGGATGGTCGGAGCCACGGCCGCGCCTACCACCGTCGAGATAGCTGTCCGCAATCCGATGTCGGCGGCGGCGGAGGTGTCGACGACGACGCGCTGGAACGTCGTGAGGTCGGATCGCTTGGGCAGGCCGGCCGAACCGGCGTCGGCGCCTGGCACGTCGGGGACGGGAATGGGCATCTCGACGGGGGACGTCATCGTCATCGGCCTTTCCGGGCACGATTGCTGCGCGCCCTGTACCGACGACGATGTTAGCCCGGCTAATGAGGGCTGGCGCAGTGAGGTGTCACTTCCGTCGGAGGAAGTTTGCGGGTCGGACCTTCGGATTCGGATTAGAACACGTCAAAACCGGCTCAACTGAGGCTGAATCCCAACCATGAGGTTTGCCATGATTGGCTGACCATGGTGATTAGAGGGTTCTCATACACTGCCGAATCTGCCCACGACCATGAGCACCAGTCCCGTCCCGGATCCATCCTCGCCACATCCGCCAGCCGGACATGCGATGCCCGGCTGTAGCCACCGGATGATCTTCACTTGGGTGGCGTCGTCGAGTGCGACGCACCTGGCCGTCGGGGATCGCGGTGATCGCAATTTCGCATTAGCCGGCCGGCCCTGTTCTCGTCAGTGCGGTCTACCGGGTGACTAGCAACCTTCCATCGGGTTTGCCACGATAGGGTCGAAGGTCTGATTGGAGGGGGTTGTGGCCCGGCTGGCGGTCGATCCTGCGGTGCTCGCTGGCGCCGGGGTGGGGTTGATCGGCGTGGGCGAGGGTCTGGGGCCGGCGGTGGCGGTGTTGAGTGCGGCCTATAACGCCAACACGGGGCAGGACTTTGCGGGGGTGATGTTCGGCCGGCATTACCAGGATGCCGGGCGGGGGATCATGAAGTCGGTTGCCGCCGGGATCAACGCATTGCTGCGGACCGGGTACGGGGTTCAGGTCAGTGCGGTGAATTACTCACGGGTGGAGGCGTATTCGGATTTGTCGGGGCGGGCGCAGCCGTTGGAATCGCCACCGTGTCCGGTGGACGTGTCGGCACCCGCTGCGCCCAGTCCGCTGGGTGGGGGTGTGGGTGAGCCGGCGTTGTGGGCGGTGGTCGAGCTGCTTGTCGGGGATTTGTGGCCCAACGGGAGTCCGACGCAGATGCGCACTGCGGCGGCTTCGTGTCGCAGCTTCGCCTCGGTGCTGTACGGGATCAGCGGTGATGTCTCGGCGCCGTACAACACCGTTGCGGCGCAGGAGATTCCGGAGGCCGAGTCGATCAAGTCGGTGATCCGCGAGATCGAGGGGGTGTTCGGTCAGCTGGCG
>CAIRCP010000167.1 GCA_903877095.1 uncultured Actinomycetes bacterium
CCAACAGCCGACACGGCCCGACCAAGGAATAACAGGAAAAGCTGGGCAGACCAGCAGCTACCCGCTGCCCACCACCAAAATCGTGGCAAAAATCAGACTCGACACACCTCACCAGGGTCCGTCCACGGATCGAGGCTAAGCCGACGCCGGGCTGGCTTTTCGGGCGTGGGTTCTGGCATGGGCCACCGCGTCGTCGAGGGAGTCGATCAGGTGGTTCTCGTGGCGCAGCGCATCGATGACGCCCATGGTGGCCAGAAGGTTGCGGTGCTCGGCTTGAACGCCTTTGACGATGACGGTGATTCCGCGGGCTTCGAGTTCCTGTGCGATGTCGGCGAGGGTGTGAGCGCCGGTGGCGTCGAGCATGCCCAACTGCGACATCCGGATGATGACCACCGACACCTCGGGGTGCTCGGCGTCGGTGATGGCGTGTGAAATGCGTTCGGCCGCAACGAAGAACATGGCGCCGTCCAGGCGCAGTAGCGCAATTTTCTCGTCGCCGGGCTGCCGTGGCCCGGGTAGTTCCTCCCGTACGACACTGCTGCGGCGCGCCACGGTCCGCAGTGCGAAGAACGCGGCGATCAGGATGCCGATCTCGACCGCCTCGATGAGGTCGAAGCAGACCGTCACCGCCGCCGTCAGTGCGAACGCCAGGGCATCGGATCGGGTCGAGCGCAGGATCTTGCGCACCGTCGGGAACGACACCATCCGGAAGGAGGTCACCATCAACACACCGGCCAAGGCGGACAACGGAATTGCCGAAACCGGACCGGTGGCCAGATAGACCACGGCGAGCAGCAGCAGGGAATGCACGATCGCCGCCACCCTGGTGCGGGCCCCCGCCCGGACGTTGACCGCCGTCCGGGCGATCGCCCCCGTCGCCGGCATGCCGCCGAAGAACCCGGCGGCCATCGAGGCCAGGCCCTGGCCCACCAGTTCGCGGTCCGGGTTGTAGGACCCGGCCGGCGACATCGTCGCGGCCACCCGGGCCGACAGCAGGGACTCGATTGCGGCCAGGGCGGCGATCGCCAGCGCAGCCCCGGTCATCGTGCGCAGCGCACCGACGTCGGTGTCCGGCAGGGCCGGTGCGGGCAGGTGGGACGGCAGTTCTCCGATGGTGGCCACCTGCAGGTTCAGCCCGACGACAACGGCAGTCGCCACCACGACCGCGGTCAAGGATTCGGGGATGGCGCGGTGCAGTCGCGGCAGACCGGTCATCAGCACCGCCACGACTGCCACGACCCCCAGCGTCACCCGGGCGGCGGACCAGTCGGCATGGGTGACGACGGCCCACGCCGCCGGGAGGGTTCGGTGCCCGGCCGGCGCTGCCTGTGCGAACGCGGCGGGGACCTGCTGCAGGAAGATGATTGTGGCGATTCCGAGGGTGAAGCCTTCGATCACGGGCCAGGGGATGAACGTCACGGCCCGCCCCAGGCCGGTGAACCCCGCGGTCAGGACCAGGGCGCCGGCCAGGACGCTCACCGCCGCGATCGTGCCCACTCCGTGCGCGGCGACGATGGGAGCGAGCACCACCGCCATCGCCCCGGTGGGCCCGGACACCTGGACCGGTGAACCGCCGAACACTGCGGCAACCAATCCGGCCACCACCGCGGTGATGAGGCCGGCGGCCGCCCCGACGCCCGAACTGATGCCGAACGCGAGCGCCAACGGGAGGGCGACCACGCCCACGGTGATACCGGCGAGGACGTCTCGACGCCAGGACCGGCGCAGTCCGGTGTAGTCGTCGCGATGGGGCAGTAGCCGCTGCAGGGACCCGGCGGTGATCACCGGCGCTCGCCGACCGGAGGCAGTGCTTCGAACGTCGCGAGTTGCCGCTGCTGTGCCCGCAGGGTGTCGGCCAGGAATGTCCTCGCGATCACCAACAGGGCCCCCGATTGGTGGATTGGCGAATTGACTGAAAGATCAATCCGCAGATTAACCCACGAAGGGCGCCGCCGACCATTCCCGGCACGCGGAGGGGCCGCCGGCGTCCGGGCGTGCGGCACCGTGTCACCTGCGGCTTGGTTGCCGGTGCGCTGCCGTACTGGTTTGATGACCCTAAATGACTTCGGGGGCAAAGAGCACAGCCGCTACTCGCGGGGTTCTTGCACGAGGTCTGCCGATGTCAGCCGGCGCCCGGGCGGGGATCGCGGCGGCGGTCTTTTTCGTCGGATTCGCCGCGGTCCTGCTGTCGGGTCGGCTGAATACCGCGAGGCTTGAGACCTTCTCCGACACCACCTTCATCGCGCTGGGGCTGTTCTTTGTGCCGCTCGCCCTGCGTACGGCGCGGTCGGTGCAGGGTCGGCTGAAGGCGGCCTGGACGGCGATGGCCATCGGTTTCGCGAGTTGGCTCCTCGGTGAGGTGCTGTGGGCGTTCTACCACTCGTCGTCGGCGGCGGCGCCTTTCCCGTCCTGGGCTGATGCCGCTTATCTGGCCTACGTGCCGTGGGTGTGCGTCGCCCTGCTGCTGTTTCCCAGTGCCCGCGGCTGGCGGAGTCAGGCCCAGATAGTCCTTGACGGCATCATCGTCGCCGGCTCGTTCTTCCTCATCTCCTGGATGACCGCGATGCGCTCGGTCTGGCAGAGCATGGAGGGCAACTCGCTGGAACTTGCCGTCTCCGTGGCCTATCCCGCCGGGGACGTCCTCTTCATGACCATCGGACTCCTGGTTCTGATCAGGGCCGCGCCGGGGTTGCGCCTGATGCTGACCCTGCTCGTCGCGGGCCTCATGGCCGCCGCGGTGGCTGACAGTCTGTGGATTTACGGGTCCAACACGACGGGCTACTCGGCGGGCAGCCTGATCAATCTCCTCTATGCGGCAAACTCGTTGCTGATCATCGTGGCGCTCGTGGTCGGCTATCGCGCCAAGCCGGGCGATCCCGGCCACACCGAGACGCCGGGATGGCTGTCGCGGTCGCTGCCGCTGGTGCCGCTGGTGATCGCGGCGCTGTTCGTGGGCATGGCGCAACCCGGCGTGGTGAGGGAATCCCCGGCGGTCGTCACCGGCCTGATGCTCATCGTGGCTTTGCTGCTCCGGCAGATGCTGGAGGCCGCCGAACTGGGTAAGCGTGAGCGACAGATCCGGACAATGGCCGACCGGCTGTCCGGCGAACTCCGCAGCGCGGCGAAATACGTCGCGTCCATCCTGCCGGGCGACCTCGACGGGCGGGTGCAGGTGCGGTCGCGCTATCTGCCGGCGCGTGAGATCGGCGGCGATTCCTTCGGCTATCTGTGGATCGACGACGACCACCTGATCGTGTACCTGATCGACGTGTCGGGTCATGGTGTGGAGTCGGCGCTGCTGTCGGTCTCGGTGCACAACATGCTGCGGTCGCGGTCGCGGTCGATGCCGACGGCGACCCTGCTGTCCCCGGAGCAGGTCTTGGTCGAGCTGAACCAGCTCTTCAGAATGGAAAGACACGACGACCACTACTTCACCATGTGGTACGGCGTCTACCACGCCTCAACCCGACTGCTGCGCTACGCGGCGGCCGGACATCCTCCGGGCCTGGCGTTGACCGACGAGGACGGCGTCATCAGCGCGACACCGCTCGGCGCGACCGCGATCCCGGTCGGCATGTTCAACGACAGTGCGTTCCCCGCCGACAGCTACTGGGTTCCCGCCGGGGCCCAGTTATTGCTGTCCAGCGACGGGGTGCTCGGCGACCGGCTGTCCTTCGCCGGTTTCACGGAACTCTGCGAGGAGGTCGCCGCCGTACCCGGCTGGACGCCGGCTTCCCTCATCGCCCGCCTGCGGGCGACCGCAGGCGGGACCTTCGAGGACGATTGCGCGCTGGTGCAGCTCAGGTTCTAGGCCGAGGAGCCCGACCGGAGCATGTTGCGCAGCACGTACTGCAGGATGCCTCCGTTGCGGTAGTAGTCGGCCTCACCGGGGGTGTCGATGCGAACCACCGCGTCGAACTCGACCTTGCTGCCGTCGGCCTTGGTGGCCGTCACGTGCACGGTCTTCGGCGTCTTGCCGGCGTTGAGTTCCTCGATGCCGCTGATGTCGAACACCTCGGTGCCGTCCAGCTTCAGCGACGCCGCCGACTCTCCCGCCGGGAACTGCAGCGGAATGACGCCCATGCCGATCAGGTTCGACCGGTGGATGCGCTCGAAGGACTCGGTGATCACCGCACGCACACCCAGCAGGCTGGTGCCCTTGGCCGCCCAGTCGCGGGACGAGCCGGAGCCGTACTCCTTGCCGCCGAGCACCACCAGCGGAATGTTGTGCGCCGCATAGTTCTGCGCGGCGTCGTAGATGAACGCCTGCGGCCCGCCGGACAGGGTGAAGTCGCGGGTGTAGCCGCCGGACGGCACCTCGCCCAAGCCGGCGAGCACCTGGTTGCTCAGCCGGATGTTGGCGAAGGTGCCGCGGATCATCACCTCGTGGTTGCCGCGTCGCGACCCCAGCGAGTTGTAGTCGGCCGGCTGGACGCCGTTGGCGTCGAGGTAGAGCGCCGCGGGCGTGCCCTTCTTGATGCTGCCGGCCGGCGAGATGTGGTCGGTCGTCACCGAATCACCGAGCAGCGCAAGAACTCTGGCGCCCTTGATGTCCTTGACGGGCTGCGGCTCGGCGGGCATCCCGTCGAAGTACGGGGGCTTGCGCACATAGGTGGACTTGGGATCCCAGGCAAAGGTGTTGCCCGACGGCGTAGGCAGGTTGCGCCAGCGGTCGTCGCCCTTGAACACGTCGGCGTAGCTGTCGACGAACATCTCCCGGTTGATCGAGGACGCGATGGTCTCCTCGATCTCCTTCTGCGTCGGCCAGATGTCCTTCAGATAGACGTCCTGGCCATTCTGATCTTGGCCCAGCGGATCGGACTCGAAGTCGAAGTCCATCGTCCCGGCGATGCCGTAGGCGATCACCAATGGCGGAGATGCGAGGTAGTTCATCTTCACGTCGGGGGAGATGCGGCCCTCGAAGTTGCGGTTCCCGGACAGCACCGCGGTGACGGCCAGATCGTTGTCGTTGACCGCCGCGGAGATCTCGTCGGGCAGCGGGCCGGTGTTGCCGATGCAGGTGGTGCACCCGTAGCCGCCCAGGTAGTAGCCCAGCTTCTCCAGATACGGCCAGAGGCCGGCCTTCTCGTAGTAGTCGGTGACCACCTGCGATCCCGGGGCCATGTTGGTCTTGACCCACGGCCTGGTGGTCAGGCCCTTCTCGACGGCCTTCTTGGCCAGCAGCGCGGCGCCGAGCATGACCGACGGGTTGGAGGTGTTGGTGCACGAGGTGATGCCGGTGACGACGACGGCGCCATGGTCGAGGACGAACTCGCCCCGCTCGGCGGATCGGACCTCGATCGGCTTGCTCGGGCGGCCGTGGGCACCGTTGGCCGCCGACGGCCGCATGTCCACCGCGCCGTTGTCGGCGAACGACAATGCCGCCGGGTCGCTGGCCGGGAAGGACTCCTCGTCGGCCTCGTCGAGCTTGGTGTGCGGCGTCGGGTAGTTCTCTTCGACGTAGTTGTGGATGTCCTTGCGGAACGCGGTCTTGGCCTCGGTCAACTCGATCCGGTCCTGCGGGCGCTTGGGGCCGGCGATCGACGGGACCACCGTCGACAGGTCCAGTTCGAGGTACTCGGAGAACACCGGCTCGTGGTCTGCGTCGTGCCACATGCCCTGCGTCTTGGCATAGGCCTCGACCAGTGCCACCTGCTCCTCGCTGCGGCCGGTCAGACGCAGGTAGTCGATGGTGACCTCGTCGATCGGGAACATGGCTGCGGTGGAACCGAATTCGGGGCTCATGTTGCCCAGCGTGGCGCGGTTGGCCAGCGGCACCTCCGCTACGCCCCGGCCGTAGAACTCGACGAACTTGCCGACGACGCCGTGCTTGCGCAGCATGTCGGTGACGGTCAGCACGACGTCGGTGGCGGTGACACCGGGCTTGATCTCACCGGTCAGCTTGAAGCCCACCACGCGGGGGATCAGCATCGAGACCGGCTGGCCCAGCATGGCGGCCTCGGCCTCGATGCCGCCGACGCCCCAGCCCAGCACGCCCAGGCCGTTGACCATCGTGGTGTGGCTGTCGGTGCCCACACAGGTGTCCGGGTAGGCGACACCGTCACGGACCATCGTGACTCGCGCCAGGTATTCGATGTTGACCTGGTGCACGATCCCGGTGCCCGGGGGCACGACCTTGAAGTCATCGAAAGCGCCCTGGCCCCAACGCAGGAACTGATAGCGCTCGCCGTTCCGTTGATATTCGAGTTCGACGTTGCGCTCGAATGCTCCGGCGTTACCGAAGAAGTCGAGGATCACGGAGTGGTCGATGACCAGTTCGGCGGGCGCCAGCGGGTTGACCTTCTCCGGGTCGCCGCCCAGTGCGGTGACGGCTTCGCGCATGGTGGCGAGGTCGACGACGCAGGGCACGCCGGTGAAGTCCTGCATGATCACCCGGGCCGGGGTGAACTGGATCTCGATGCTCGGCTGGGCCGAGGGATCCCAGTTCGCGATCGCGGTGATGTGATCGGTGGTGATGTTCGCGCCGTCCTCGGTGCGCAACAGGTTCTCGGCGAGCACCTTGAGGCTGTAGGGGAGTTTCTCGGTGCCGGGCACCGCGTTCAGGCGGTAGATCTCGTAGCTGTTGGCGCCCACCGTCAAGGTGTCGCGGGCTCCGAACGAGTTCAGAGACGAAGGTGCGCTGCTCACATCAACTCCCGGGTCGTGATCCCGTCAACGGTTGGCGGGCCAGTCGGATATTAAAGGTTCTTCAACGAGGTTCATCACAGAGGCGGGCCCAGTCGGGCGCGGCTTCTTGCGTCTAGTCTCGTCCACCCCGGCGCGTGCTGCCACCCCCGGGCGGTGTCCGGAGTACGGTCAGGGCTCGTGACGACCCTGCCCGCGCCGACCTTCATCCCACTGGAGGTCTGCACCGCCGTCGGACTGCCCATGTCGACCCCGCTGGACAGCTGTATCTCGGCGGTGCTGGCCGATGTCGCCCGAGACGGTGTCGCGGCCCCCAAGGACGACGTGGCCGGACTGCAGAAGGTCGTCGCCGGAGCGCGTGACCGCGGCATCGACCTCAAGGTCGTCGTCATGGAGAAGAGCCCGGTTCTCGACTCGCCGTTGCGCGACGTCGCCAACCGGGTCGAGCAAGCCAACCCGGGGTCGACCGTCTTGGTGATCAGCCCCGGGTGGGCGGGTTCCTACAGCACCTCCTACGACCGGGTGCTGCTGGAGGCGGGTCAGGACGTGGTCAAAACCGCCGACACTCCGGTGCAGGGCGCGCAGAATTTCGTCGACCAGTTGAGCACCCCGATTTTTCCGTGGACGGCATTCACGATCGTCCTTGTCGCGGCCGTCGCCGCCGCCGCCGCAGTGACCCGATTTCTGCAACGTTGGGCGAAACGCGACACCAACGCCTGAACCGGCCACCTGCGCAGACGCCTTTAGTGGGTGTTGCAATTCGGTCTCTATTCGGTCACACCTGCGGAAATACAAGCGTGTAATTATTTTTGCCCGTTTCTCGCCTGACAACTGTGACGTACGGTGCAACTGTCTCCATTGTTATTGATGTGGCATATGGGGCGCCTGTTGCGAACGTGACTGTTCGCGGAGCACTAGGAGTCGAGAGTCGGATGAGACCTTCCCGCCGCGGTTATCTCATGCAGCCGGCCGCCCGCGCGGGCCGCGCAATCGTGCCCCTCACCCTGACCGTTGCCATGGGGCTGACCGTTCCCGGACTGGCGCAGGCCGACTCCGAACCCGAGTCGGTCTCGGCGCTCGTCGCCGACGTAGCCGAAGCCAACCAGCGCCTCGATGACATCGCAGCCCGCGTCCAGACCGAACAGGAAAGCGTCAACAAGGCGATCGTCGAGGTCTCCGACGCCCGCGACGCCGCCGCCGCCGCCCAGCAGCAGGTCGAGGCCAGCAAGAAGACCCTCACCGACGCGAACGCGGCGATCGGCGCGGCCCAGAAGCGTTTCGACACCTTCGCCGCGGCGACCTACGTCAACGGGCCGTCGGCCTCTCTCGTCCTGGCCCGCACCCCCGACGACATCATCGCCACCGCGACGGCCAGCCAGACTTTGGCTCTCAGCAGCGAGAACGCCATGGCCGGGTTGCGGCGGGCCCGCACCGAAGCGGTCAACTCCGACTCCGCGGCTCGCGAGGCCAAACTCGCCGCCGAGCAGGCGGTCAAGGAGGCCCAGAACAGCCAGGACGCGGCCGTCGCCGCCCTGACCGAGGCGCAGCAGACGTTCCGCGACCAGCAGGCCGAGATCGACCGGCTGGCCGCCGAGCGCAAGGAGGCGAAGCGCAAGCTGGCCGAGGCCCAGGCCTGGGCAGCGCCGGCCGCGGTCCAGAAGGCCGCAGCAGCCGCGGTGGCTCCGGTTCCGGCCGCGGCAGCACCCGGCGAGCCCGCACCTGCGACCGCTCCCGGCGAGCCGGCTCCGGCGGCGGCCGCCCAGCCGGGCGACCGGTGGGACGGCGGCGCGGGCGCCAACGTCACGGTTCCCTATGGCACCCCGTCACAGTGGGACCTGACGCTCCCCGCGGTGCCCAGTGCGTTCGTCTCCGGTGACCCCGTCCAGATCATCAACGCGCTACTGGGAATCGCGCAGAACTCTTTCCAGACCACCCAGCAGCTCGGCAAGAAGTTCCTGCAGAAGCTCGGCATTCTCAAGCCCACCGACACCGGCATCACCAACGGCGGCGGCATCCCGCTGGTGTACGGCAACCAGGCCATCGAGTACGTGATCAAGCGGGCGCAGTCCCAGCTCGGCGTCCCGTACTCCTGGGGCGGCGGCACCGCGGACGGTCCCAGCCGCGGCATTGACGAAGGTGCCGGCACCGTCGGTCTGGACTGCTCCGGGCTGATCCTCTACGCCTTCGCCGGTGCGGGCATCAAGCTGCCGCACTACTCGGGCTCGCAGTACAACATGGGCCGCAAGATCCCGTCGTCGCAGATGCGCCGCGGCGACGTCATCTTCTACGGTCCCGACGGCAGCCAGCACGTGACGCTGTACCTGGGCAACAACCAGATGATCGAAGCGCCCTATACCGGGGCCACCGTCCGCATCGCGCCGGTGCGCACCGGCGGCATGACTCCCTTCGTCGTCCGCTACATCGAGTGGTGAGCCGGAAAGCCATGTCGCACAAAATTTCTCGCTCTGTCCACCTCATCGCGACGATGTTCACGGCACTGGTGCTGGCTGTTGGCCTGGCATCCCCGGCGTCCGCCGAGCAGGCATGGGATCCGACTCTGCCCAAGATCCTCAGCGCCGGTGCTCCCGGCGACCCGGTGGCGGTGGCCCAGGCATCGCTGGAGTTCACCCAGCACGCCGCCCAGGCGACGATGGACCTCGGCCGAAAATTCCTCTCCGGTCTGGGCATCGGCGGCGGCCCCGCGGCACTGCCTGGCGGGCGGGTCAACGGCCCGCAGGCCATCGAGTACATGATCCGCCGGGGCGCCTCTCAGCAGGGCGTCCCGTACTCCTGGGGCGGCGGATTGATCAACGGGCCCAGCGAGGGCGTCGACCAGGATGCCGGCAAGGTCGGCTACGACTGCTCGGGGTTCGTGCGCTACGCCTTCGCCGGCGTCGGCGTGCTGCTGCCCAAGTACTCCGGTGACCAGTACACCGCCGGGCGCCACATCCCGCCGTCGCAGGCCAAGCGGGGCGACCTGATCTTCTACGGGCCCGACGGCAGCCAGCACGTCACCATCTATCTGGGCAACGGCCAGATGATGGAGGCGTCGTCGGCTGCGGGCCGGGTGACGGTGAGCCCGGTGCGCACCGCGGGCATGACGCCGTACCTGACCCGAATCATCGAGACCTGACCCGACCCACGTCGACGGATCTTCTATCGCCTGGAATAGTTGTCAGCGGGCACGCTGTTGCCCGGAAACTCAGATGAGCACGCGGTCTGGATATCAGCGCGTCGTGTCGGCAAGTTGTGGAGGAAATGGATGACGTCACCAGGTGGGTACGGCGCGACGACTGCCGTTGTCACGCAGTCCGGCGGCAACGGACTGGCCGGTGATGTGCACACCCTGGAACGGGCCCTCTTCGAGGTCAAGCGCATCATCGTCGGCCAGGACATACTCCTCGAGCGCATCCTGGTCGGCCTGCTCGCCAAAGGCCACGTGCTGCTCGAGGGCGTGCCCGGCGTGGCCAAGACGCTGGCGGTGGAGACCTTCGCGAAAGTGGTCGGCGGCAAGTTCGCCCGCATCCAGTTCACCCCCGACCTGGTGCCCACCGACATCATCGGCACCCGCATCTACCGGCAGGGCCGCGAGGAGTTCGACATCGAACTCGGCCCGGTGGTGACCAACTTCCTGCTGGCCGACGAGATCAACCGCGCCCCGGCGAAGGTCCAGTCGGCCCTGCTGGAGGTCATGGCCGAGCGCAAGATCTCCATCGGCGGCAAGACCTACCCGCTGCCCAAGCCGTTCCTGGTGATGGCGACCCAGAACCCGATCGAGAACGAGGGCGTCTACCCGCTGCCCGAGGCTCAGCGCGACCGGTTCCTGTTCAAGATCAACGTCGACTACCCCTCCCCGGAAGAGGAGCGCGAGATCATCTACCGGATGGGCGTCACCCCGCCGGAGCCCAAGCAGGTCCTGGAGACCGGTGACCTGCTGCGCCTGCAGGATGTCGCGGCGAACAACTTCGTCCACCATGCCCTGGTCGACTATGTGGTCCGGGTGGTCACCGCCACCCGCCGTCCGGAGCAGTTCGGCATGCCCGACGTGAAGTCCTGGATCGCCTTCGGCGCGTCCCCGCGCGCGTCGCTGGGCATCATCGCCGCAGCCCGCGCCCTGGCGCTGGTCCGCGGCCGCGACTACGTGGTGCCGCAGGACGTCATCGAGGTGATCCCGGACGTACTGCGTCATCGCCTGGTGCTCACCTATGACGCCCTGGCCGACGACATCAAGGCCGACGCGGTGATCGGCCGGATCCTGCAGACGGTAGGCCTGCCACAGGTGAATGCCATTCCGCAGCAGGGGCATTCGGTGCCCCCGGTCGGCGCAGCTGCGGCCGGCGCCACCATTCGGTGAGCGAGACGCCTTCGGCCGGTCCGGCAGCCGATCAACCGCAGTCCATCCACCCGCCGTCGTTCGAGCGCGGTGAGATCGGGGACGCCAAGCTCTCCGCCGCGCTGCGCACACTGGAACTGACGGTCAAACGCAAGCTCGACGGGGTGCTGCAGGGCAACCACCTCGGGCTGATCCCGGGGCCCGGCTCCGAACCGGGGGAGTCCCGCGCCTACCAGCCCGGTGACGACGTCCGCCGGATGGACTGGTCGGTGACCGCCCGCACCACCCATCCCCATGTGCGGCAGATGATCGCCGACCGCGAACTGGAGACCTGGCTGGTGGTCGACATGTCGGCGAGCCTGGACTTCGGCACCACCGGGTGTGAGAAGCGCGATCTCGCGGTCGGTGCGGCCGCGGCGATCACCTACCTCAACAGCGGCGGCGGAAACCGCATCGGCGCGATCATCGCCAACGGCGAGAGCATCATCCGCGTACCGGCCCGCGGCGGCCGCCAGCACGAACAGCGCCTCCTGCGGGCGATCGCGACCGCGCCGCGGGCGCCGTTGGGCGTGCGCGGAGATTTGGCGACGGCCATCGACGCCCTGCGCCGCCCGGAACGCCGCCGCGGCATGGCGGTGGTCATCAGCGACTTCCTCGGCCCGATCAACTGGATGCGGCCGCTGCGCGCCATCTCGGGACGCCACGAGGTGCTCGGCATCGAGGTCCTCGACCCGCGCGACGTCGAACTTCCCGCCATCGGCGACGTGATCCTGCAGGACACCGAGTCCGGCATCACCCGGGAGTTCACCATCGACGAAAAACTGCGTGACGATTTCGCCCGGGCCGCGGCCGCCCATCGGGACGAGGTGGCCCGGACGCTGCGCCGCTGCGGTGCGCCGCTGATGACGCTGCGCACCGACCGGGACTGGATCGCCGACATCGTCCGCTTCGTCGCCTCCCGGCGGCGCGGCGCCATGGCGGGCGCTTAATGAGCGGCGCAGTGAGCCGCGTAGTGAGCGAGGACCGCTGATGAGGGTGCCGTTGCTGGGACCGATGGCGTTGACCGACTTCGCCCACCCGTGGTTCTTCCTGTTCCTGCTGGTGATCGCCGCGCTGGTGGCGTACTACGTCGTCCTGCAGTTCGCCCGGCAGAAGCGCGTACTGCGGTTCGCCAACATGGAATTGCTGGAAAAGGTTGCGCCACAACGGCCCAATCGCTGGCGGCACCTTCCGGCGATCCTGCTGGTCTCCTCGCTGGTGCTGTTCACCGTGGCGATGGCCGGTCCGCAGAACGACGTGCGCATACCGCGAAACCGCGCCGTGGTGATGCTCGTCATCGACGTGTCGCAGTCCATGCGGGCCACCGATATCGAGCCGAGCCGGCTGGCGGCGGCGCAGGTGGCCGCCAAGCAGTTCGCCGATCAGCTCACCTCCGGGATCAACCTGGGCCTGATCGCCTACGCCGGCACCGCGACGGTGCTGGTGTCGCCGACGACCAACCGGGATGCCACCAAGGTCGCGCTGGACAAGCTGCAACTGGCCGACCGAACCGCGACCGGTGAGGCCATCTTCACCGCGCTGCAGGCCATCGCGACGGTGGGGGCGGTCATCGGCGGCGCCGGGGGAAATGACGAGAGCAAGCCGCCGGGTCATATCGTGCTGATGTCCGACGGTAAAGAGACGGTTCCATCCAACCCGGACAACCCGAAGGGCGCCTACACGGCGGCGCGCACCGCCAAAGATCAGGGCGTGCCGATCTCGACGGTGTCGTTCGGCACCCCGTACGGATACGTCGACATCAACGATCAGCGCCAGCCGGTGCCGGTCGACGAGGAGACCCTCAAGAAGATCGCCCAACTGTCCGAGGGCAACCACTACAGTGCGTCCAACCTCGAGCAGCTCAAAGAGGTATTCACCCAGGTCCAGGACCAGATCGGTTACGAGACCATCAAGGGCGACGCCAGCACCGGCTGGCTGCGCCTGGGCTCACTCCTGCTGGCCCTGGCCGCCGGTGCCGCGCTGCTGATCAACCGCCGTCTGCCGGGGTAGCGTCGAACCCAGCGCTGGCGTGGCTGATTTCGGGCTCGTAGCGGTCAGGCACTAAGTTGGCGGGCATGACCGACACCACTGGAGCCCAGGAGAAGGCGGAAGGCGCCGGCAGCACCGAGGGCGGCAAACCCTCCTTCGTTTCGCGTTCGGTCCTGGTCACCGGCGGAAACCGGGGCATCGGCCTGTCCATCGCACGGCGACTGGCGGCCGACGGCCACAAGGTCGCCGTCACCCACCGCGGGTCCGGGGCGCCGGAGGGGCTGTTCGGCGTGGAATGTGACATCACCGACAGCGCCGCCGTCGACCGGGCGTTCACCGAAGTCGAGGAACATCAGGGTCCGGTCGAGGTGCTGGTGTCCAACGCCGGCATCACGGCGGACGCGTTCATGATCCGGATGACCGAGGAGCGGTTCGAGAAGGTCATCGACGCCAACCTCACCGGTGCCTTCCGGGTGGCCCAGCGCGCCGCGCGCAGCATGCAGAAGAACCGGTTCGGCCGGATGATCTTCGTCGGCTCGGTCTCGGGCATGTGGGGCATCGGCAACCAGTCCAACTACGCCGCGTCCAAAGCCGGCCTGATCGGGATGGCACGTTCGATCTCCCGCGAGATGTCCAAGGCCGGGGTGACCGCCAACGTGGTAGCCCCCGGCTTGATCGACACCGACATGACCCGCGCGATGGACGAGCGGGTGCAGAAGGGCGCCCTGGAGTTCATCCCGGCCAAGCGGATCGGCACCGCCGAGGAGGTGGCCGGTGCGGTCAGCTTCCTGGCCTCGGAGGACGCCGGGTACATCGCGGGCGCGGTGATCCCGGTCGACGGCGGTATGGGCATGGGCCACTAGGCCCGGATCGGCAGGGGCCACTAGGCCCGATGGGCATGGGCCACTAGGCCCGGATCGGCAGGGGCCACTAGGCCCGATGGGCAGGGGCCACTGGGCCCGCCCTCCAACACGAAAGGACCTATATGGCAGGCATTCTCGAGGGCAAGCGCGTCCTCGTCACCGGCATCATCACCGATTCGTCCATCGCTTTCCACATCGCCCGGGTGGCGCAGGAAGCCGGCGCGGAGATCGTCTGCACCGGTTTCGACCGGATGCGGCTGATCCAGCGGATCATCGATCGGTTGCCCAGCCCGGCTCCCTTATTGGAGTTGGATGTGCAGAACTCCGAGCACCTCGACAGCCTGGCCGACCGGATCGCCGAGGTCATCGGTGCGGGCAACAAACTCGACGGCGTGGTGCACTCCATCGGCTATATGCCGCCCAGCGGCATGGGTATCAATCCGTTTTTCGACGCGCCGTACGAGGATGTGGCCAAGGGCATTCACATCTCGGCGTTCTCCTACGCCTCGCTCGCCAAAGCCGTTCTGCCGATCATGAACCCGGGCGGCGGCATCGTCGGCATGGACTTCGACCCCACCCGCGCGATGCCGGCCTACAACTGGATGACGGTGGCCAAGAGCGCCCTGGAATCGGTCAACCGATTCGTCGCGCGCGAAGCCGGCAAGGTCGGGGTGCGCTCGAATCTCGTTGCCGCCGGGCCGATCCGGACGCTGGCGATGAGCGCCATCATGGGCGGCGCGCTCGGCGACCAGTTCAAGGATGAGATGGGGATGCTGGAGCAGGGCTGGGACGAGCGTGCCCCGTTGGGCTGGGACATGAAGGATCCCACCGCGGTCGCCAAGACGGTGTGTGCCTTGGTTTCCGACTGGCTACCTGCCACCACCGGCACAGTGATCTACGCCGACGGCGGCGCCAGCACCCAGTTGCTCTAATGGCCGAGGACGGATTTGACGCGCTCCTCCTGCTGTCCTTCGGCGGCCCGGAGGGCCCCGACCAAGTCATGCCGTTCCTGGAGAACGTCACTCGTGGCCGGGGTATCCCGCGGGAGCGGCTGGAGTCGGTGGCCGAGCACTACCTGCACTTCGGTGGCGTCTCGCCGATCAACGGCATCAACCGCGCCCTGATCGACACCCTCCGCGCTGAACTGGCCGGGCGCGGCGAGAACCTGCCGGTGTATTTCGGCAACCGCAACTGGCACCCGTTCGTCGAGGACACCCTGGCCCAGATGCGCGACGACGGTGTCCGGCGCGCAGCGGTGTTCACCACGTCGGCCTGGGGCGGCTATTCCGGGTGTACGCAGTATCAGGAGGACATCGCCCGGGCCCGTGCTGCGGTCGGTGAGGACGCACCGGAACTGCAGAAGCTGCGCCAGTACTTCGACCACCCGTTGCTGATCGAGATGTTCGCCGACGCGATCGCCGAAGCCGCAGCGCAGTTACCGGCGGACCTGCGCTCCGGCGCGAGGTTGGTGTTCACCGCGCACTCCATCCCGATGCGCGCGGTCGACCGCTGCGGACCGAGCCTGTACCCGCGTCAGGTGGCCTACACCTCGGCACTGGTGGCGGCCGCGGCCGGTATCGCCGCCCACGATGTCGTGTGGCAGTCGCGGTCCGGGCCCCCGCAGGTGCCCTGGCTGGAACCCGATGTGGGCGATCATCTTTCAGTGCTGGCCGAGAACGGAACCCGGGCGGTGATCGTCTGTCCGGTGGGGTTCGTCGCCGACCACATCGAGGTGATCTGGGATCTGGACAGCGAATTGGCCGAGCAGGCCGACGAACTGGGCGTCGCCCTGGTTCGTGCGACGACGCCGAACTCCCAGCCCCGTTATGCGCGGTTGGCTCTCGATCTGATCGACGAGGTCCGGGAAGGGCGGCCGCCGTCCAGAGTTCCTGGGCCGCAGTCGGTTCCGGTTCAGGGCGCCAGTGTCAACGGCAGCTTCTGCACGGCCGTGTGTGAGGCCAGTGCGGCTGCGGCGCAGGCGGCCGGACGTCCGGGGCGTTAGTCCCGGCGTTAACGCCAGGCCGAATGCAGGATCGCGTTCACCGCGGCCATCCGGGCCGAGCGCACCACCGACGCCAACGGCCGCATCGCCCCGTCGGCGATCCGTGCCTGCGAGGCGCTGTGCAACCCGATCGACGTCACTCCCGTGCTGACGGCGATGATCGCGTCGACATGGGCCGCGGTGGCCAGCACTCGCAGGGCGCGTGGCGGGGCGTGGTCGGGGATCCGGTGGTGGCTGTTCGCCTGGAGCAGTTCTTCGACCAATGCGCGCGGATCCTCGGTGGTGGCTGACAGCCGTAGGCCGTCGAGGGCTTCGGCAGCAGATCGCACCGCCGAGCGCATTGCATACTCGGCGTCACCCAGATCGAGATGGTCGTCGACCGGCGCTTCTGGCAGCGAGTAGACCGACCACGAAAGCGTCTCTGGCAGAGGCGAAGCCGGCGTCTCGTCGTCGTCGTCGCATTCGAACGCGGGTACCAGACCGACGGCCGCTCCGTCGGGCGCGCTGATCAGGACCGCCTCGCCGGTTTCCAGCGCGTCACTGGCGAATTGGGTGCCCACCGGAAGGCCGCGAACGTCGCCGGGCAGCGGAAGCGCCAGCGAGATCGCGGGCCGCTGCGGCCACTCGCGGTCAGTGCGCCGAGCCGCTACCGTCCGGACCGTCTGCAACAGCGACACTGGACCGCACGCGTCGACGTCGGGCCACGGCAGGCCGGTTCGCCCGGCAGCGACAGCATCGTAGGCGAGCACCGAATGGCATGGGGCCCAGGCGCTTAGCGCGTCCAGGACGTCGTCGGGCGCCGCATGGCCGGCCAGCCATGCGTTCGCCCACACCGACATCGAAACACTCGGACACCACATGATGGTCGAGAGTGTAATGGCCCGTGCAGCCCCCGGTCGCGCGACGGCGCGCCCCTGTGCCGGACGCGTAGGGTGGCTCGTATGCCCGCGGCATTGATCTGGTTGGTTTTCGCGCTGGGGCTGGCGGCCGCCGAGGTGCTGACGGGGGACATGTTCCTGCTGATGCTCAGCGGTGGTGCGTTGGCGGCCGCCGGTTCGAGTTGGCTGCTGGATCTGCCGCTGTGGGCCGACGGCGCGGTGTTCCTCGTCGTCTCGGTGCTTTTTGTGTTCGGCGTGCGGCCGGGGTTGCGTCGCCGGCTCACCGCGGGAATCGGGCTGCCCGAACCGGTCCGGGCGCTAGAGGGCAAACACGCGCTGGTGATCGACCGGGTCGATCAGCACCACGGGCAGGTCAAACTCGACGGCGAGGTGTGGACCGCGCGGCCCTACACCGAGGAGGACGTCTACCAGCCCGGTGAGCAGGTGACGGTCATGCACATCGACGGCGCCACCGCGGTGGTCTGGAAGTCGCCGTGAACAACTTTTCCGACAGCATCCCGAGGAGGACGTAAATATGGACGGTGCCGTGACCGGATTGGTCCTATTCGCGGTCTTGGTGATCTTCGCCATCATCGTCGTCGCCAAATCCGTCGCCCTGATCCCGCAGGCGGAGGCGGCGGTCATCGAGCGGCTGGGGCGCTACAGCAAGACGGTGTCGGGTCAGCTGACCCTGCTGATCCCGTTCGTCGACCGCATCCGGGCGCGGGTGGATCTGCGTGAACGGGTGGTGTCGTTCCCGCCGCAGCCGGTGATCACCGAGGACAACCTCACCGTCAACATCGACACGGTGGTCTATTTCCAGGTGACCAATCCCCAAGCCGCGGTCTACCAGATCAACAACTACATCGTCGGCGTCGAGCAGTTGGCCACCACCACGCTGCGCAACGTGGTCGGTGGGATGACCCTGGAGCAGACGCTGACCAGCCGGGACAAGATCAACGCCCAGTTGCGCGGGGTGCTCGACGAGGCCACCGGCCGGTGGGGCCTGCGGGTCGCCCGGGTGGAGTTGCGCAGCATCGACCCGCCGCCGTCGATCCAGGACTCGATGGAGAAGCAGATGCGCGCCGACCGGGAGAAGCGCGCGGTGATCCTGACCGCCGAGGGCACCCGGGAGGCGTCGATCAAACAGGCCGAGGGGCAGAAGCAGGCCCAGATCCTCGCCGCCGAGGGCGCCAAGCAGGCCGCGATCCTGGCCGCCGAGGCCGACCGGCAGTCCCGCATCCTGCGGGCCCAGGGCGAGCGGGCCGCCCAGTACCTGCAGGCGCAAGGCCAGGCCAAGGCCATCGAGAAGACCTTCGCGGCGATCAAAGCCGGCCGGCCGACCCCCGAGATGCTGGCCTATCAGTATCTGCAGACGCTGCCGGAGATGGCCAAGGGCGAGGCGAACAAGGTGTGGCTGGTGCCCAGCGACTTCGGCTCCGCACTCCAGGGTTTCGCCAAGATGCTCGGTACACCGGGAACCGACGGTGTGTTTCGCTACGAACCGACGGTGGAGGCCGATTCGCCTGCCGCCGTGGATGATTCAGTCGAAGTCGCGGACTGGTTCACCACCCGCACCGATCCGGATATCGCCGCGGCCGTCGCCCATGCCGAGGCGGAGGCCCGCGCCTCGCTGCCTGCTCTCGGTGCCGTGCGCGAAATCGGTGCGCCGGCAGATGATCTCACCAGCGAACTGCCGAGCGCACTGGTGCTCGACGGTACAACGACGACCTAACCGGTTCAGCTTCCGCCGACCGAGTAGGTCGGGCTTACCAGCCGATCATTCCCCACATCGGCTCGTCCATCTCGGCGCCCATGACGCCCAGGTCGTTCGGGGTGGCATCGATCTGGACGTTGCCCGGGGTGGCGCAATCGGTGGTCTGACCGCCGATGGCCTGGCTGCCTCCGGTCACCTCACAGCCGGGCAGCAGGGGGTTGCTCGGACTGCCGCCGCCGTTCTCGTCAGCCAGGGCCAACGGCGCGTTAACCAGGGCCGCAACGGCTCCGGCGGCCGCGCCGAAGAGGGCCAGCGATTGTCGCTTCTGCATCAGCTTGTCCTTCATGAGTGAGGGTGATTGCGCTATCGTAACGGGGAATCTGCCGAATTCGCGCTCTACTGCCCAGCAGCCTTCAATCCCAGGAGCCACATGTCAACCGCAGTCCTCGTAGCCCGCCGCGCCGCGGCGGCAGTCCTCGGCGCTGGCGCCGTGCTGATCGCCGGCGCCGCGACGGCCGTCGCCGATACCGCCCCGGGGTGCACCGCCGGTGACATCACCTCGGTGGAGAGCCAGGTCGCGGCGGGGATGACCGCCTACTTCTTCACCCACCCCGACGTCAATGCGTTCTTCAGCGGCGTTCAGGGCCTGTCCAAGGCGGACGCCGCCAGCCAGACGAAGGCCTACCTGGCCGCCAACCCCCAGGTTCAGAACGACATCAAGGGCATCCGCGGCCCGGTGTTCGATCTGCGCCAGCGCTGCGGCATCCCGACTAACAACCTCATTCGCGGGGTGCTCTGACCCCTTCCCCGGGGTGGTGTGACGGGCGGTGGCGCCGGGCTTCGTAGACCAGCCCGGCGACACCCATCGCTGCTGTGCACACCGACACCAGAATGAGCAGCGGGCTGACGTTTCCGGTCATGGCGTCGCCGAGGATCACCACTGCGGCGGTGCCGGGCATCAGTCCGACCAGTGTCGCCAGGAAATAGGGCAGCACGCCGACCGACGAAGCCCCGGCCGCGTAGTTCAGCACGGAGAACGGCACGGCCGGGATGAGCCGCAGCGACAGCACAGCCGGCCAACCCCGACTATGCAACCGCTCGTCGAGGGCCTCCACCCGCGGGTGGTTGACCAGATGGCTGAGCTGCCAGCCCAGGGCCCGCACCAGATACAGCGCGATCAGAGCGCTCAGCGCACTGGCCGTCACCGCCAGGGTGACACCCAGCACCGGCCCGAACAGCAGGCCGGCCGCGAGGGTGAACGCTGTCCTGGGAAAAGGCAGCACGGTGACCACGATGTGCGCACACAGGAAGGCCAGCGGGAACCACGGGCCGACCGACGCCGCCCAGTCCCGCATCTGCACGGCCGTCGGCAGCGGAACCAGCAGGACCAGAGCCACCACGGCTGCCGCGCCGACGGCGGTGAGAATCAGCCGTGTGCGGCTCATCTGCGCAGCGGTGGCGCTGATGGCCGATCCAACGCTGCTCAGCGTGGTCATGCCGCGCCGCAGGATCGTCCACACGTCTTGAGAGGTTACGGCTTCCAACCCCCGGCCATCGGAGGGCGTCAGGGGATACTCGACGCCTGTCAAAAAGTGCGCATCATTTAGCCTCATGGGGCAGGTGGTGAGAGCCGCCCGACGACGACGACAGGAGTTGCCCGGTGTCGCCAGTCCAGGAGGAAGTCCTCGAGCAGGCCCGCGCCCGCTGGCGCGGCGCCGTGGCCGAAGTGCTGGCTAAATCGAGCCGGCGCGATCCGGCTGACCTGGGCTCTGAGCCCGAGCGGTTGCTCGACTCGCCCACCTACGAGGGCTTTCCGATTCGGGCGCTGTACACCGCACTGGATGGGCTGCCCGAGGCGCCGCTGCCCGGCGACTGGCCGTTCACCCGCGGTGCCGACCCGCACCGCGACGTCCTGGCCGGGTGGAAGGTCGCCGAGCAGTTCCCGGCGCCCGGGTTCTCCGGCGCCCCTGCCGACGGCAACGGCGTCGTGCTCGACGCCTTGGTCAAGGGCGTCAGTGCCCTGATCCTCAGGGTCGGCCGGACGGGCATCGCGGCGGCCGATCTTGACCGCTGGTTGGAGGGTGTCTACCTGGAGTTGGCGCCGGTCGTGCTCGACGCGGGCGCGGACTTCAGCGCGGCGGCCGAGGCGATGCGGACGGTGATCGACCGGACGGACATCACCGCACTGCTGTCCATCGACCTCGGTGCTGACCCCCTCACCGCCGAACTCAGTGGTCGCCTGGCGCCCGGCATCGACGAGGTGGTCGCCGTGGCCACCGGACTCCCGCGCACGCCGGGCGTGCGGACGATCACGGTGGACGGTCCGGCATTCCACGACCGCGGGGCGAACGCCGCCTGGGAACTGGCCGGTGTGATGGCCACGGCGACCGATTACCTTCGGCTGCTCACCGACGCCGGAGCGACCGTGCCCGACGCGCTCGACTCGATCAGCTTCCGGCTGGTCGCCGACGACGACCAGTTCATGGCAATTGCGAAATTCCGTGCGGCACGACTACTTTGGGGCAGGATTGCCGAGACCCTGGGGCACCCGGACCACGGGGGCGCCCGGCTGCACGCCAGCACATCATGGGCGATGATGACTCAGCGCGACCCCTGGGTGAACATGCTGCGCACCACCGTGGCGGCCTTCGGTGCCGGGGTCGGTGGTGCCGACACCGTCGAGGTGCTGCCGTTCGATATCGCGATTCCGGGTGGATTCGCCACGGCTACCCCGGATTTCGCCAGGAGAATCGCCCGCAACACCCAACTTCTACTGCTCGAGGAGTCACACCTCGGCCGGGTGCTGGATCCGGCCGGTGGCTCGTGGTACGTCGAGGATCTCACCGAAACCCTTGCCGCCCAAGCCTGGTCACACTTCCAAGACATCGAGTCGCGCGGCGGCTTCCGTCAGGCGAATGAGTACATCGCTGACCAGATCGACGCGGTCGGTGCCCGCCGGGCTGACGACATCGCCCATCGCCGCACCGCCGTCACCGGCGTCAACGAATACCCGAACCTCGACGAGCGGCCGCTGCCGCCGGAGGTGGATGCGTCGTCGGCACCGGTCCGCTACGCGTCGGCGTTCGAAGCGCTGCGCGACCGCTCCGATGCCTTCCTGGCCCGCACCGGTCACCGCCCCCGCGTTCTGCTGCTGCCGCTGGGACCATTGGGGGAGAACAACATCCGGTCCTCCTTCGCGGCCAATCTGCTGGCCTCCGGCGGGATCGATGCGGTCAATCCGGGCACCGTCGACGCCGCGGCCGTGGCCGGCGCGGTGCGGGACGCCGGTGCCGCCGTCGCGGTGATCTGCGGAACCGACGCCCGCTACGGCGCCGAGGCCGGCCAGATCGTCGAGGCCGCCCGCAGCGCCGGTGTCGAGCAAATCCACCTCGCCGGACCTCAGAAGGCGGTCGACGCCGTGCCCGCCGACTCCAGGCCCGACGGCTATCTGACCGCCAACGTCGATGCCGTGGAAGTGCTTTCGGCGCTGCTGACCCGATTGGGGGCCTGACCATGCCTCGTTCCGAGGTCTCCGAGGGATCAGCTGTGTCCGCCGGCTCGACTATTCCCAGCTTCGCCGACGTTCCGCTGCGCAGCCCCGGCGATGCGCCGGCACCGACACCGGCCGCGGCGGCCGAGCGGGTGGCGGCGGCCGCCGCCGCCCACGGGTACTCCGCCGAGCAGCTGGACTGGCTGACCCCCGAGGGTGTCGTGGTCAAGCCGCTCTACACCGGGGCCGACCGGGAAGCCGCGGCCCGGGCCGGCTACCCGCTGGACAGCATGCCCGGCGAACCGCCGTTCGTGCGCGGGCCCTATCCCACCATGTACGTCAACCAGCCGTGGACCATCCGCCAGTACGCCGGGTTCTCCACCGCCGCGGATTCCAACGCCTTCTACCGCCGTAACCTGGCTGCCGGTCAGAAGGGTCTGTCGGTCGCCTTCGACCTGGCCACCCACCGCGGCTACGACTCCGACCATCCCCGCGTGCAGGGCGATGTCGGCATGGCGGGGGTGGCCATCGACTCGATCCTGGACATGCGACAGCTTTTCGACGGGATCGACCTGGGCGGGGTCTCGGTGTCGATGACGATGAATGGTGCGGTGCTGCCGATTCTGGCGCTCTATGTGGTGGCTGCCGAGGAGCAGGGTGTGCCGCCGGAGAAACTGGCCGGAACCATCCAGAACGACATCCTCAAAGAGTTCATGGTCCGCAACACCTACATCTATCCGCCCAAGCCGTCCATGCGGATCATCTCCGACATCTTCGCCTACACCAGCGTCAAGATGCCGAAGTTCAACTCGATCTCTATTTCCGGCTACCACATCCAAGAGGCCGGCGCCACAGCGGATTTGGAGCTCGCGTACACACTGGCCGACGGTGTCGACTACCTCAGAGCCGGCTTGGACGCCGGCTTGGACATCGACAAGTTCGCCCCCCGGCTGTCGTTCTTCTGGGGCATCGGGATGAACTTCTTCATGGAAGTCGCCAAGCTGCGCGCGGGCCGGCTGCTATGGAGTGAACTGGTCGCCCAGTTCGGGCCCCAAAGCTCGAAATCTCTATCCCTGCGCACCCATTCGCAAACCTCGGGCTGGTCGCTGACCGCGCAGGATCCGTTCAACAACGTCGCGCGCACCTGCGTCGAGGCGATGGCCGCCACCCAGGGGCACACCCAGTCATTGCATACCAACGCCCTCGACGAGGCGCTGGCGCTGCCCACCGACTTCTCCGCTCGCATCGCCCGCAACACCCAGTTGCTGTTGCAGCAGGAGTCCGGCACCACCCGTCCGATCGACCCGTGGGGCGGTTCGTACTACGTGGAGTGGCTGACCCACCAGCTCGCCGAGCGGGCCCGCGCCCACATCGCCGAGGTGACCGAGCGCGGCGGCATGGCCCAGGCCATCAGCGACGGCATCCCCAAACTGCGCATCGAGGAAGCAGCGGCCCGCACCCAGGCCCGCATCGACTCCGGGCAGCAGCCGGTGATCGGGGTGAACAAGTATCAGGTCGACGAGGACGCCGACATCGAGGTGCTCAAAGTCGAGAACAGCCGGGTGCGGGCTGAGCAGCTCGCCAAACTGGCGCAGTTGCGGGCCGAGCGGGACGACGCGGCGGTGCAGGCGGCTCTGGCCGACTTGACTCGGGCCGCCGGGGATTCGGATCGGGCCGGCGCCGACGGGCTGGGCAACAACCTGATGGCCCTGGCCATCGACGCCGCCCGCGCCAAGGCCACCGTCGGGGAGATCTCCGACGCGCTGGAGAAGGTATACGGGCGTCACCGCGCCGAAATCCGTACCATCTCAGGGGTTTACCGCGACGAGGTGGGCCGCGGGGCGAGCGCAGGAGGCAGCATCACCGGACTATCCGAGGCCACCCGGCTGGTCGAGAGGTTCGCCGAGGCCGACGGACGCCGGCCCCGCATCCTGGTCGCCAAGATGGGCCAGGACGGCCACGACCGTGGTCAGAAGGTGATCGCCACCGCCTTCGCCGACATCGGGTTCGACGTCGACGTCGGTTCGCTGTTCTCCACGCCGGACGAGGTGGCGCGGCAGGCCGCCGACAACGACGTGCACGTGGTCGGGGTGTCGTCGCTGGCGGCCGGCCACCTGACGCTGGTGCCGGCGCTGCGCGAGGCACTGGCCGCGGTCGGCCGGCCGGACATCATGATCGTCGTCGGCGGCGTCATCCCGCCCGGCGACTTCGACGAGCTGTACGCCGCCGGCGCGACGGCCATCTATCCGCCCGGGACGGTGATCGCCGACGCCGCGGTCAGCTTGCTGAACAAGCTCGCCGAGCGCCTCGGCTATGACCTGAGCTGATGGACGTCGCCGACCTCGTCGAGGCGATCCGCGCCGGCGACCGCTCGGCGTTGGCCCGGGCCATCACCCTGGTGGAATCGACGCGCCCCGATCACCGGGAACAGGCCGCGCGACTGCTGACCGCGTTGACGCCGACCGCCGGTGCGGCCATGCACGTCGGAATCACCGGTGTGCCCGGGGTGGGGAAGTCCACCACCATCGAGGCGCTGGGCATGTACCTCATCGAGTGCGGGCACCGGGTGGCGGTGCTGGCCGTGGATCCGTCGTCGACACGTACCGGAGGGTCGATCCTGGGCGACAAGACCCGGATGGCCCGCCTGGCGGTCCACCCCGACGCCTACATCCGGCCGTCACCGACGTCGGGAACCCTGGGTGGGGTGGCCAGGGCCACCCGGGAGACCATCGTGCTGCTGGAAGCCGCCGGATTCGACGTCGTCCTGATCGAGACGGTCGGGGTCGGGCAGTCCGAGGTGGCGGTGGCCAACATGGTCGACACCTTCGTCTTTCTCACTCTGGCGCGCACCGGTGATCAGCTCCAGGGCATCAAGAAGGGCGTGCTGGAACTGGCCGACATCGTGGTGGTCAACAAGGCCGACGGGCAGCACGCCATCGAGGCCAGAGCGGCTGCGCGTGAGCTGGCTGCCGCGATCAGGCTGATCTATCCGCGCGAGACCCTCTGGCGTCCGCCGGTGTTGACGATGAGCGCTCTCGACGGCACCGGTCTGCGGGAGATGTGGGAGACGGTGCTGCGGCATCGACAGGTGCTCACCGAGGCCGGCGAGTTCGACGCCCGGCGCCGCGCGCAGCAGGTCGACTGGACCTGGTCGATGGTGCGCGACGCCGTGCTGGACCGGGTTCTGACGCATCCGGCGGTGCGGGCCATGCGGACCGAGGTGGAGCGGCAGGTCCGGGACGGCGAACTTCCCCCGGCGGTCGCAGCCCAGCGCATCCTGGATTCAGCCGCCGGTGAAGCTCCCTAACGGATCGGCAACGATTTCCTGAACAGCCGGTTTTCGGCTTGTACATTCGAGTTGTGACCCGGGCCAACGTCGGCAGTCGCGGTGACGATCTGCCTCACGGAGTGCAGGGCGCCGCTGACCCGAATTTCGCCTGCGCGGTGCGCGCCTTCGCCGCACTCTTTCCCCATCCCAGGCTTGGCGGTGGGGCATTGTCGGTCTATCTCGACGGCATGCCGGTGGTCGACGTCTGGACCGGCTATTCGGACCGCCGGGGCCGTCGGCAGTGGTCCGCTGACACCGCCCCGATGGTGTTCTCGGCGACCAAGGGCGTGGCGTCCACGGTGATCCACCGGCTCGCCGACCGGGGCCTGATCGACTACGACGCCCCGGTTTCGGAGTACTGGCGGGAGTTCGGCGCCAACGGCAAGGCCACGATCACCGTCCGCGACGTCATGCGCCACCGCGCGGGCTTATCGCATCTGCATGGCGTCCGCAAGCGTGAACTGCTCAACCACCGGCACATGGAGGAGCGGATCGCCGCGGCCCCGCCCGGCCGGCATTTCGGCAAGTCGGCGTACCACGCTCTGACCTACGGCTGGCTGATGTCGGGCCTGGCGCGATCCGTGACCGGCAAGGGCATGCGGGAGCTGATGCGCACCGAGGTGGCCGAACCTTCGGCACCGACGGGGTCCATCTCGGCCGCCCGCCCGTCGGCTCGCCGACCCAGATCGCGCACTTCGTCGGCTCCGAGTTGCGCCTCATCACTCCGGTGTTCGACCTCGTCGCTCCGGCGGTCGCCGCCTTCGAACTGTCCGCGGCGTTCGGAGCCATGTACTTTCCGGGTGCGAAAAAGGTTGTGCAGCGCGACATTCCGTTCCTGGACACCGAACTTCCGTCGGCGAACGGAGTGGTGACCGCCCGGGCGCTGGCCCGGATGTACGGGGCCATCGCCAACGGCGGTGTGATCGACGGCCGGCGTTATCTGTCGGCCGAACGGGTGGGTATGCTCACCGGTCCTCGTAGCCTCCGGCCGGACCGGAACCTGATCGTGCCGCTGGCGTTCCACCTCGGCTACCACGGCCTGTCTGTGCCGGGGGTACTGCCCGGTTTCGGGCATGTGGGTCTGTGCGGCTCGTTTGGCTGGGCTATCCCCGAGGAGGGCCTGGCTATCAGCCTCGTCCACAACCGCTTGCTCACCCCACTGGTGGCGACGGACCAGACGGGTTTCGTCGGCACCGGGGCTCTGCTTCGCCGCGGCGCAGCGGCGGCACGCAAACGCGGATTCACTCCGGTGGCCGAGTTCGGCGCTCCGTACCCCGCGGTCGCGGCTGCTGCGACCGGCTGAGGGTTCATAACCGTCCAGTCAGTGCGGAACCTCGCCGGAAAAGTGCGAGTGGGCCCCTGACTGGCTCCTCAATCAACACTCCTAGAGCAGTGCCGCGTCGCGGGTCGGCGCCGGGTAGACCAGGACTCCCGGCACCGTCGGTTTTCGCCGTCAGCAGACAGCGACACGCCCATCGGCGGGTGCCTGCGGGCGACCGAAACGTGATCTGGCTAACACCCAGCTAACTTCTAATTCGCTCCCAGGCGATTCTCATACCACCTGTTAAAACCGGTTCTGAAACCCCGAAATCGGCCGTCTGCCGGTTTCTTACTGCAAAATTATGGCCTTTTCATGCATTGCTAGGGCTGCGCTCAGCAGCAATTTGCGATTGATGAGTATTGGGTAAATCGATGCCCGCAATTCCTGCGCGAGAAAACGCGCCATGATTTCGCTAAAAGTGAAAGTGAGACAGGCATGAATTTCTCTCAGCAGCATCTCAGGTTAGTAGCTGATTGCCTCACTTGAGGCGGGTTCATGCCGGTTGTAGGGCTAATAACGTAGCTGTGGATGTTGCGAAAAATCTCAGCAAACGGGAGTACGGGAGGCGATAGTTCTACCATCACTCTCCTGGGTGGCGGCCGCCGTGGTCCCTCCACCGAATGAATTGTAAGTCGAATGGACGCCCGCGGTGGAAGTTGAATAAACACTTTGCTGAGACCAAAATAACTGCAATATGGGCGACGTGCCCGCGCGATGGCCTGGCAACCCGGAACGAGGCGGGTCGACGGCATCGTCCCCGGGTGACCCAGGCGCCGTTCAGCAGCACCTCCAGCGTCGTACAAAACGACTTTCACATGCGATAACGATGCGGTCTCCGGCGCCAGGCCTGCCCCGTGCTCCGCCCCGCGCGGGACCGATCGCCGAGTCGCCGATAGCTAACCAGTCTCGACGTCCGACCCGACCCCCATCGGGGGCCGAGTTTCTTCGTTGGTGTTATCCCGCCCGAAAATCGACTGGTGGCATTTTGGCGCCATTGGGTTACGATTTTGCACTGCACTGGCAACTACGGGTTGGTACGGGCGCAACGCGCGCCGCCTCTTCGGCGAACTGGCGAGGCATCCCGGCAGGTGTCAGGAGATGGACCCCCCGCGCCGACCGATAGGACCAGGTGTATATGCCCCGCGTCTCCGCAATGACCCCCATCGCCGTGATCGGCATGGCATGCCGGCTGCCCGGCGGCATCGACTCGCCGCAGAAAATGTGGGACGCGCTGCTGCGGGGCGACGACCTGGTCACCGAGGTGCCGCGTGACCGCTGGGACGCCGAGGACTTCTACGACCCCGAGAAGGGGATCCCGGGTCGATCGGTGTCCAAGTGGGGTTCGTTCATCGACGACGTGATCGGTTTCGACCCGGAGTTCTTCGGGATCAGCGAACGTGAGGCCACCGCGATCGACCCGCAGCATCGCATGCTGATGGAGACCGCCTGGGAGGCGGCCGAGCACGCCGGCCTGACCCCGGGCGAGATGGCCGGCACGTCGACCGGTGTCTTCCTCGGAATGTCGCACGACGACTACGTGACGGTCAGCAATGAAGCCGGCGCTCTGGATCAGGCTTACGCCTTCTCCGGCACTCCGTTCAGCATGGCGTCGGGGCGGATCTCGCATTCCATGGGCCTGCGCGGGCCGTCCCTGACCCTTGACACCGCATGCTCGTCGAGTCTGATGGCGGTCCATCAGGCCTGCCGCAACCTGCATGAGGGCGAAAGCGACATGGCGCTGGCCGGCGGCATCATGCTGATGCTGCACCCGTCCGGCTACGCGTCCGCGTCCGGGCTGGGCATGCTCTCGCCGACCGGTCGCTGCCATTCCTTCGACGTGGCGGCTGACGGGTTCGTCCGGGCCGAGGCCTGCGGCGTCGTCCTGCTCAAACGGCTCGACGACGCGGTGCGCGACGGCGACCGTGTCCTGGCCGTCATCCGGAACACCGCCGCCAACCAGGACGGCCGGACCAGAAACATCCTGACCCCGTCGAAAGACGCCCAGATCGCCGTCTTCCGCGATGCGGTCGACGGCGCACATATCGATCCCGCGACCGTCGGCATGGTCGAGGCGCACGGCACCGGCACCCCGGTGGGCGACGGGATCGAATACGCCAGTGTTGCGGCGGTTTACGGAACCGACGGGCCTTGTGCACTCACCTCGATCAAGAGCAATCTCGGCCACGCCGAGGCGGCCGCCGGCGTACTCGGCCTCATGAAGGCGGTGCTGTCGGTCCACCACGGCGTCATCCCGGGGAATCTGCATTTCCATCAGTTGCCCGAGCGGATGGCCGCCGTCGAGACGGGTCTGTTCGTTCCCACCGAGGTGACGCCGTGGCCGGTCGACGGACCGCGTCGGGCGGCGGTGTCCTCCTACGGCATGTCGGGCACCAACGCCCACGCCGTCATCGAGCAGGCGCCGGAGAGTGCCGCGACAGACGGCGGCGCTTCGGCCGATTCAGCTGGGCTTCTGGTGTTCCCGATCTCGTCCACCTCGCCGGAACAACTGCGCCGGACCGCCGGCCGGCTTGCCGACTGGGCGAGTGACGCGGTCGATCTGGATTTGGGCGACCTTTCCTATTCCCTGTCGCAGCGTCGTGGGTTCCGCCCGGTGCGCACCGCGACCGTCGCCGCCACCCGAGACGACTTGGTCGACGGGCTGCGCCGGATCGCCACCGGCGACGATCCCCATCCGCCGGCCGTAGGGCAGGACGACCGCGGGCCGGTCTGGGTGTTCTCCGGTCAGGGTTCGCAGTGGGCCGCCATGGGCGCCGCCCTGCTGGACAGCGAGCCGCCCTTCGCCGCCAAGATCGCCGAGATCGAGCCGCTGATCGCCGCGGAGTCGGGCTTCTCGGTCACCGAGGCGCTGCTGGCACCTGACACGGTGACCGGGATCGACCGCATTCAGCCCGCGATCTTCGCCATGCAGGTGGCGATGGCCGAGGTGATGAACTCCCACGGGGTGCGCCCCGGTGCGGTGATCGGGCACTCCATGGGCGAGGTTGCCGCCGCCGTCGTCGCCGGTGCCCTGTCTTTGTCTGACGGTGTGAAGGTCATCTGCCACCGCTCGCTGCTGTGCCGGAGCCTGGCCGGCGGCGGGGCGATGGCTGCCGTCGAACTGCCTGCTCAGCACGTCCGGGCAGAACTGGAGCGCAACGGGATCGACGATGTTGTGGTCGCTGTTGTTACTTCACCCGCCTCCACCGTGATCGGCGGCTCGCCGCAGGCGGTTCGCGATCTCGTCGAAGGGTGGGAGCTGCGCGGCGTGATGGCGCGCGAGGTGGCCGTCGACGTGGCGTCGCACTCGCCGCATGTCGAACCGGTGCTCGACGACCTCGCCGAACGCCTGGCCGACATCACCCCGCTGGCACCGGAGGTGCCGTACTACTCGGCCACCCTGTTCGATCCGCGCGAGCAGCCCTACTGCGATGCCGACTACTGGGTCGACAACCTGCGCCACACGGTCCGGTTCTCGGCTGCGGTGCACAGTGCTCTCGAGGACGGCTACCGGGTCTTCGCCGAACTGGCCCCGCATCCACTGCTGGTCCGTGCCATCGAGCAGAACGCCGCCATCATGGAGGTTCCGGTGGCGGCCCTGGCCGGCATGCGCCGCGAGCAGGACCTGCCGCACGGCCTGCGCACCCTGTTGTCCGACCTCTACAGCGCCGGGGCCGCCATCGACTTCGCCGCATCGATCCCGATGGGCCGGTTGGTCGACGCCCCACTGCCGACCTGGACCCACCGCGATCTGATGTTGCAGCCGCAGACCGGGCAGGCCCGACGCGCGCACCTGGTCGCGGTTCATCCGCTGCTGGGCGCGCATGTGCGACTGCTCGAAGAGCCCGAACGCCACGTGTGGCAGGCCGACGTCGGCACCGACGCCTTGCCGTGGCTGGTCGACCACCAGGTCAACAACGTCCCCGCCATGCCGGGTGCGGCGTTCTGCGAGATGGCACTGGCCGCCGCCCGCGAGGCGCTGGGCGACGCCGTCGAGATCCGCGATGTGCGCTTCGAGCGCATGCTCTTGCTCGACGGTGAAACACCGCTGAGCGCAACGGCTTCGGTGCGCACACCGGGCACCATGGAGTTCGTTGTCGAGACCGACCTCGACGGTGAGCGGGAGAGGCGCGCGAGCGCTGTCCTGCAGCTGATCGGTGAGACCGACACCGACCGCCCGGCCGGCTATGACATCGATGCGCTGTTCGCGGCCTGCCCGCAGAACGCCGACGGCGGGGTCGTTCGGCAGTGGTTCGACAGCCGCGGGGTGCAGTTCGGCCCGGCGTTCGCCGCGCTGTCCGCGGTCAACGCCGGCGCGGAGTCCGACACCCTGCTCGCCGAAATCGGGCTGCCCTCGGTGATCCGCAACAACCAGAGCGCCTACGCGGTGCATCCGGCACTGCTCGACGCCTGCTTCCAGTCCGTCGCCGCCCATCCGGGCGTGCAGAACAGCGGCAGCGGGGGATTGCTGCTGCCGCTGTCGGTGCGTCGCATACGCACCTATGGCCCGGTGAACAAGGCGCGGTACTGCCTGACCCAGGTGGTGTCTCTGGACGGAGCCGGCGTCGAGGCCGACATCCGGATGCTCGACGACAACGGCGCCGTCCTGCTCACCGCCGAGGGACTGCGGATGGGCAGCGGCCGGTCCGACGGTGACGGCCTGCTCAGCGAGCGGCTGATGGCCGTCGAGTGGCGCAAGCAGCCAATGCCGGAACTGCCGGTGCACCTCAATGCCGGAACCTGGCTGCTGATCAACACCTCGGATTCGCCGGATCTGCTGGTGTCCGAACTCGCCGACGCGCTCAAGCTCAATGATGCTGCGGTGACTCCGATGTCGTGGTCGCAGCACGCCGACCACGCCGCCAACGTCGAGCGGCTCAGGACCTTCTTCGCCGAGGGCGGCTTCGGCAATGTCGTGGTGGTTGCCGCGCCGATCAACAGCCTTGCGCCCGAACAGGTTCCGGCCCGCGGCGCCGACCACGTCCGGCATCTGGTGAAAATCACCCGGGAGCTGGCCGATGCCGGTTCTCATGTTCACGCGGCCGAACCGCCGCGGCTGTACGTGGTGAGCCGGGATGCCGCGAGCGTGCTGCCCGGTGACCAGCCCAACCTCGAACATGGTGGGCTTCGCGGGCTGGTCCGGGTGATCGGCGCGGAGCATCCGCAGTTGACGCCGACGCTGGTCGACGTCGACGAGGGCACGGCCGGCAAGCTGGTGGCCCACCAGATGCTGCTCGGCGGCCCGCAGGACGAGACCGCCTTCCGCAACGACGAGTGGTACACCGCCCACCTCTACCCGAGCCCGCTGCGGCCCGAAGAGCGCTGCACCACGGTGGTGGACAACAGCCGCGAGGGGATGCGGCTGGACATCCGCACTCCCGGCGACCTGCAGACTCTCGAACTGGCGGCGCACCGGCGGGTGGCGCCAAGCCCCGGACAGATCGAGGTGGCGGTCACCGCGTCCAGCCTCAACTTCGCCGATGTCCTGGTCGCCATGGGCCGCTACCCGAGCTACGCCGGCAACCCGCGGCTCGGCATCGACTTCGCCGGTGTCGTCACCGCGGTCGGGCCGGGCGTCACCTCCCACCGGGTCGGCGACCACGTCGGCGGCATGTCGCCGAACGGCTGCTGGGGCACCTACCTCACCTGCGCGGCCGAACTGGCCGTCGCGGTGCCGCCGAGGCTGCGTGACGACCAGGCGGCGGCGATCTCGACCGCGGCCGCGACCGCGTGGTACGGCCTGCAGGACCTGGCCGGGATCCGCGCCGGCGACAAGGTGCTGATCCACTCCGCCACCGGCGGGGTCGGACAGGCCGCCATCGCCATCGCTCGGCTCGCCGGTGCGGAGATCTACGCCACCGCAGGTACCTCGGAACGTCGGCAGGTGTTGCGGCGCATGGGAATCAACCACGTCTACGATTCCCGCAGCCTGGCCTTCGCCGATCAGATCCGCGAGGACACCGGCGGCTATGGGGTTGACATCGTGCTCAACTCGCTGACCGGCGCTGCCCAACGGGCCGGTATGGAACTGCTCGCCTTCTGTGGGCGGTTCGTCGAGATCGGTAAGAAGGACATCTACGGCGACACCCGGATGGGTCTTTTCCCGTTCCGCCGCAACCTGTCGTTCTACGGTGTCGACCTGGCGTTGATGTGCTCGACGCACCCGGAGAAGATCTCCGCGCTGCTGGAGACCGTCTACCGGCTGACCGCCGAAGGCGTTCTGCCGCAACCGGAGACGACCCACTATCCGCTCTCGGAGGCGGCCACCGCGATCCGCGTGATGGGCGCCGCCGAGCACACCGGCAAGCTGATCCTCTCGATTCCGCACACCGGCCACACCAACGTGGTGGTTCCGCCCGAGCAGATCCGGCTTTTCCGTCCCGACGGTTCCTACATCGTCACCGGCGGACTCGGGGGCCTGGGCCTGTTCCTGGCCGGCCGGATGTCCGCCGGCGGTGCGGGACGGATCGTGCTGAACTCACGCTCGGGGCCGAATCCGGCTGCGCGCGAACAGATCGAGCTGATGCGGGCGGCCGGCACCGAGGTCGAGGTGGTCGCCGGAGATATCGCCTCGCCGGAGACCGTCGACCGTCTGGTGGCCGCTGCCACCGCGAGCGGTCTGCCGATCCGCGGTGTGCTGCACGCCGCCGCGGTGGTCGAGGACGCGGCGCTGACCAACATCACCGACGATCTGGTGGAGCGGGACTGGGCCCCGAAGGTCTATGGCGCGTGGAATCTGCACCGCGCGACCACCACCGAACCGCTCGACTGGTTCTGCTCGTTCTCGTCGGCCGCCGCACTGCTCGGCTCGCCGGGCCAGGGTGCCTACGCGGCAGCCAACAGCTGGCTGGATGCGTTCACCCGGTGGCGGCGGGCCCACGGTCTGCCGGCCACCGCGATCGCCTGGTCGGCATGGGACGAGATCGGCGCGGGCAAGCACCTGGCCGACACCGGGACGACCACGATGATCAAGCCCGACGAGGGCGCGCAGGCTTTCGAGGCGCTGCTGGCCCACAACCGGGCCGTCTCCGGGTACGTCCCGGTGATCGGAACACCCTGGCTGACGGATCTGGCTGCCCGCAGCCCGTTCGCGGAGGCGTTCGCCTCCAGAGTCGACCGGCCGGTCGACACCAGCGGATTCCGTGCCGAACTGCAGAACCTGTCGCGTGAGGAGTGGCCGATGCTGGTGCGCCGCCTGGTGACCGAGCAGCTCAGCCTGATTCTGCGCAGGTCGGTCGACCCGGATCGGCCGATCTCGGAGTACGGTCTGGATTCGCTCGGCAACCTCGAGTTGCGAACCCGGATCGAGACCGAGACCGCCGTCCGCGTGCGGGCGATGGACATCACCACCGTCCGCGGTCTGGCCGACAGCCTGTGCGATGCCCTGTCGGGTGCCGTCCCGGCGGCGAGTTGAGCCGTCGCAGAGCATTTGCCGCGCTGGACTTTCGGCCCCGCGCTGGACTTTCGAGAACAAGGAGTGACTGAGTAGTGGTTGCGCTCACGGCGATCAATGACTGGGCCGATGTGCCGGGCTCGTTGGTGACATGGAGCCCGTCGCCCGGATGCCGCGCCAAGGTGGCCCAGGCGCCGGTCAGCGATGTCCCGGCGAGTTACCAGCAGGAACAGCACATCCGCACCTACCGGCGTCACCAGGCCAACGGTCTGGAAATGGCC
The DNA here is from genome assembly GCA_903877095.1 of uncultured Actinomycetes bacterium. Classification (GTDB taxonomy): domain Bacteria; phylum Actinomycetota; class Actinomycetes; order Mycobacteriales; family Mycobacteriaceae; genus Mycobacterium. The sequence goes on from CAIRCP010000167.1 coordinate 34,277, forward strand.
CGGCTGCTGATTCCCGGGTGGAATATCCCGGGCCGCTGCGACATTCGCGCCATGACCTACGTCATCAATTCCTACCTGCGGCGCCACGACACCTATCACAGCTGGTTCGAGTTCGACGACGCCGACAACGTGGTCCGTCACGCCATCGCCAACCCGGCGGACATCCAGTTCGTGGCGACCAAGCACGGGGAGATGACGGCGGCGCAGTGGCGCGATCAGATCCTCCAGACTCCGAGCCCGCTGGAGTGGGACTGTTTCCAGTTCGGGGTGATTCAGCGCGCCGATCACTTCACGTTCTTCGCCAGCATCGACCATGTGCACGCCGACGCCATGTTCGTCGTCGGGCTGTTCGTCGAGATGCACATGAACTACCTTGCGCTCGCTGAAGGCGGTGCGCCGATCCGGCTGCCGGAAGCCGGCCGCTATCTGGACTTCTGCGTCCGCCAGCGGGAGTACACGGCGGCTCTCACGCTGGATTCCCCCGACGTCGCCGAGTGGATCGACTTCCTGAAGCGCAATAACGGCACCCTGCCCAAATTCCCGCTTTCGCTGGGTGATCCGGACGTCCCGTGCACCGGGGATCTGATCACCGTGACGTTGATGGACGCCCACGACTCCGACCGGTTCGAAGCCGTGTGCGCTCAGGCGGGCGTGCGTTACATCGGCGGGGTGTTCGCCTGCGCCGCGATGGCAGAGCGGGAACTCTCCGGCAGCGACACCTACAACGTCATCACCCCGACGACGACGCGCAGTACCCCGGCGGAGTTCATGACCACCGGGTGGTTCACCGGCATCGTGCCGATATCGGTTCCGGTGCAGGGAAAGTCGTTCGTCGCCGTAGCGCGGGCCGCCCAGCAGGCCTTCGACGGCGGCATGCACCTGGCGAACGTTCCTATCGAGCGGGTGCTGGAACTGGCCGAGGCGGTGCCGGGTATCCGCACCCCCGAGGCCGGGGTTCCGATGCTGTCCTATCTCGACATCGGCCTGCCGCCGCTGAATCCGGTGGTGATGGCGCAGTGGCAGGAACAGAACGGCACCCTCTTCGTCGACCTCGGCGCGGCCAACCAGATCGGTATGTGGGTGAGCCGCAATGACAACGGGACCACCATCACGGTGGCCTACCCGGACAACGCAAGCGCCCGCGAGTCGGTGGCGCAGTATGTCGACCAGATGAAGGTGGTCTTCCTGCGGGCGGCCCAGGGCCGTGCCGACTCCCTGTCATCGCCGCGGATTCCCATGGCGACGGCGTGATCGACGGAGAGAAATCGTGTCCATCGAAATTCAACCGGCGCGGCAGTTGTTGAGCCGCAACGAGTCAGACGCCCGCCCGGATGCCTCCAACCTGTTGTCCTACGCCGACCAGGGGCTGTTCCTCACCCTGCGCTCCATGGACCAGGAATCCATCATCCAGGCCGCGTGGATCTACGAGCATCCGATCGACGAGGCCGGCTTGCGGCGCTTCCACCAGAACTTCGGCTACGGCATGGCGGGCCGGTCCATCGAGCGGTCGGCGCTGCCGTTCGGCAGGCACCGGTGGGTCGCCTCACCGGGTGCCCCGATGGACATCGAATTCTGTTCGCCACGGCCACGATCCGAGCTGACCGCGTGGCTCGACGAACGTGCCCAGCTGCCGGTGGACCCGGAGTGGGGACCCGGCTGGCGGCTGGGCGTTCTGCCGATGACGGACGGGTCCACGGCGTTGAGCCTGACCGGATCCCACGCGCTCGGCGACGGTATCGCCGCGGCGATGCAAGTCTTCCAGGCGGTGCTCGGGACGCGCGCCGACCTTGGCTACCCGCCGCCCGGATCACGGACCCGCACCCGCGCGATTCTCGCCGACCTGCGTCAGGCCGTTCGTGATCTGCCGGAGTCCTTCCGGGCGCTGGTCGCGCTGGTGAAGTTCCTCTACCGGGAGCGCGGCAAGGGCCGCCCGCCGGCCCCCGCGCTACCGGCGATCCCGGCAGAAGAGTTGCAGGGCAACGTCGTTCTGCCAGGGGTGTTCGTGACCATCGACACCGCCCAGTGGGATGCCACCGCCCAGCGCCTGGGCGGCAACGGGCACTCTCTGCTGGCCGGGTTCGGCGCCAGGATCGCAGCACGGATCGGCCGGCTTGGCGACGACGGCGACGTCACCCTGCTGATCCCGATCAGCCAGCGCGATTCCCTTGATGACAGCCGGGCCAACGCCGTGGTGATGGCGACGGCGAAGGTGGACCCGGCCGGGATCGAGCACGATCTCTCGTCGGCCCGCGCCGCGATGCGGGACGCTGTCGGCAAGGCCCGCTCCGAACCCGATCAACTGGCCGACGTCATGGCGCTGGTGCCGTGGGTGCCGCGCCGTGCGATGCGCGGAATGGCCGATGCCACATTCGGTTTCACCGCCGACCGCCCGGTGTTCTGTTCCAATGTCGGGGACCTGCCCGCGGAGATGATGCGTGCCGACGGCACCGATTCCGAGTACCTGTTCATCCGGGGCATCGACCGCAGGGTGACCCGGGAGGCCCTGGAGCGGCGCAGCGGGTTGCTGACGGTCATGGCCGGCCGGGTCGGCGGCAAGGTGGTGTTGTCGGTCGTCGGCTATCAGCCGGGTCAGGACAACACCCGGGAATGGTTGCGTGCCGTCGTCGTCGCTGCGCTGGCGGATTTCGGCCTCGACGGGCATCTGGAGTGACCCGAACAGTCATGACGACCACCCCGCACGGCGTCCTCGACTACTTCGACCAGACCGCCTTCGAACTGCTGCGCGCCACCGGACGCGGCCAGCTGATTCAGGGCGTGTGGATCTACGACCACCCGGTCGACACCGACGGCCTGGCCCGGTTCCACGCCCAACTGGCCACCGGCCTGCTCGGCCGGCTGATCGAGCGTTCACCGCTGCCGTTCAGCCGTGCCCGTTGGGTATCCGCGCCCGGGCCGTCCTCACCTGTCATCAACGAATCCCGGCCGCGTCCGCGTTCGGAGGTGATGGCGTGGGCGGACGAATTCGCCACTCGCCCCATCGATCCCCAGCGCGGACCCGGCTGGCTGCTCGGAGTGCTCCCGCTCACCGACGGCTCCACCGCGATCACCCTCGTCGGTTCACACTGCCTGATCGACGGCGGGGGATCGATGCTGGCCGTCTGGAATGCCGTCACCGGCAATCAGCGCGATCTCGGCTACCCGCCGGCCGCGTCGCGAACCCTGGCCGACGCGGTGTCGCAGGACCTGCGCGCCAGTGCGCGCGAACTGCCCCGGCTGCTGTCGGCGCTCAAGGACGCCGGCAGGCACACGCTGCGCAGTCGCCGAAAGGCCGCCCCCAAGCCCAAGCAACCCCCTACGGCCGCGCCGGACGCCCACGACGACACGATCGTCGAGATTCCCTCGGTGGTGGCGTTCTTCGACACCGAGCAGTGGGACGCCAAGGCCGAATCCCTTGGCGGGAACACCTATTCGCTCGTCGCCGGATTCTCGGCGAAGCTTGCCGCCCACCTCGACCGCCGCCGGCAGTCGGACGGAACCGTGACCCTGGTGATGGCCCGCAACGCCCGCGAGAGCCTCGACGACGACCGCGCACTGGCCATGACCTTCGCCAGCGTCGGCGTCGACCCCGCCGGGGTGACCGGAGATCTCACCGACGCGCGCATCGCGATCCGGGAGGCACGGGAACGCGCTCAACGCGAACCGGATCCGTCTCTGCTGCTGCTGCCGATCGTGCCGTGGTTCCCGCGCCGGATGGCCCGCATCCTCATCGGGCAGATGTTCGCCTACGACGAGGCGCTGCCGGTGTCGTGTTCGAATCTGGGGGAGATCCCCTCGGAGATTGCCAATCTTGATGGGTCACCGTCGGTTTTCTTCTTCGCCCGCTCGTTCGACCAGAACGTGACGCTGCGTGATCTCAAGCGTTCGCAGGGCACATTCGTGGTGGTGTCGGGCCGCCTCAACGGCCGGATCTGGATCGCCGTGGAGGCCTACCAGTTGGGCGCGGACAACACCAGCGCCCGGTTGCGCGAACTCATGGAGAAGACGCTGGCCGAATTCTCCCTCGACGGCGTCGTCTTCTAGCTCATGTGGATGACCGTCGCTGTGCTGGCTACCGCGGTGAATTTTGAGCCCAGCCGGCCCACCCTGGTGCCGCTGATGCTGGCCCGGCCGCGGCCGATCGTTCAGCTGGCGGCGCTGTACCTGGGCATCTTCAGCACCGGGATGGTCGCGGGCCTGCTCGTGCTGTTCGTGTTCCATCGCACGCCACTGGGCACCGACCCGGTCAACGGCGGACGCGTCCAGATCGCCATCGGCCTGTTCGCCCTGCTGATCGCCGCGGTGACGGCGTCCAACCTGCTGCGGCGGCGGCGAAAACGGGATGCCCCGGCGGACCGCCCGGTCGAGAAGGTCGCCGAGCACGCTCGCAACGTCCTGCGCAAAGGCAACTCCGCATGGGTGTCCTTTCTGCTCGGTCTGGGTATCGGGTTGCCCTCGGTGGACTATCTGGCCGTCCTCGTCGTCATCGGCGCATCCGGCGCATCGCCGCCGGTGCAGATCACCGCGCTGCTGGTGTTCCTCGTCCTGGGTAACGCGTTCATCGCCATCCCGCTGGCCGCGTATGTCCTCGACCCGCACCGGACCAACCGGCGGATCGCGCTGTGCCAGAGCTGGATCCGCGAACGGACCCGCCGGCAGATCGCCGCGGTGCTGGTAGCGGTCGGTCTCATCCAGATTCTGCTGGGCGCCTCGACGCTCTGGCAGGCCCGCATCGACAAACGCGATGTGTACAGCGGTCACAACGCCGCGGTGACCGCCTCGCCGACCGGCTTGATGGGCTTCATCTCCGGTTCCGGCTGAGACCGCGACGGCCACCAGTTGGCTTTGCCCACCAGCACGGCGGTCGCCGGCACGGTGATGGTGCGAACCAGGAAGGTGTCCAACAGGATTCCCATGCCGATGATGAAGCCCATCTGCACCAGCGTGGAGATGGTCGAGAACTGCAGTCCGAGCATGGATGCCGCGAAGATCAGGCCGGCAGCGGTGATCACGCCGCCGGTCTGGCCTACCGTGCGGATCACGGCGGATCTGATACCGACCGCGGATTCGTCGCGGATGCGCGATATCAGCAGCAGGTTGTAGTCCGCGCCGACGGCCACCAGGATGATGAACGTCAGACCGGGAACGCTCCAGTGCAGCGGCTGATTCAGCAGGACCTGGAACAGCAGAATGCCGATGCCCAGCGCCGACAGGTACGACAGGATCACCGAGAGGATCAGGTACAGCGGGGCGACCAGGGCCCGGAGCAGGATGATAAGGATGGACAGCACCACCAGGATCGTGGTGATCACGATCAGCCGCAGATCGCGATAGTAGTAGTCGCGGGTGTCGCGCAGGGTCACCGAGAAGCCCGACATCGAGATCTTCGCATCAGCCAGAGTCGTATTCGGTTGCGCCGCTTGCGCTGTCGCGATGATCGTGTTGACCTGATCCATCGCCTGCGGGCTGAACGGGTTGAGCTTGGTCTGCACCAGATACCGGGCGGTGTGCCCGTCGGCGGAGATGAAGATGGCGGCGGCCTTCTTGAACTCGTCGCCGGTGAGGATCTGCGACGGAATGTAAAACCCGGCCATGGCCGGGGTGGTGGCGTTCTGCTTCATGCCCAGCAGGAACGACGAGGCCTGGTCGAGTCCGGCGCCGAGCGTCTTGGTCTGGTCGACCAGCAGTTGCACGCCGTCGGCGACCTGACGGCTCCCGTCGGCCAGCGTGTTCACGCCCTGCGCGAGTTCCGACAGTTGCGCCGTCACACCGGCGGGGCTGGCGATACCCGCCGACTGCAGGGCCTGATTCACCGAATTGAAGGCCGCATTAACGGTATTCGCGGTCGACGCCAGGGTCTGGTCGGCCTGGATCGCCTCAAGCTGGCCGGCCAACTGGGCGATCCGATCCAGGGTGCCGTTGTCCCGCGCGACTGCAGCCAGTTGCAGCCGGTTGCGGCCGGCGACACAGGCCGGGTCGCCGTCGCAGACCGGGCTGGCGTTGAGCGCGTTGAGAACCGGGTCGATGTCGCGGCTGAAGGTCGCGACCGCGTCGGAGACGTTCATGCCGAGAGTGGTGCCCAGGCTGTGAATCGCGTTGAGCAACTTGTTCGCCGTGTCGAACTGCGCCAGGGTCTGCCCGCCGCCGAACTGGTTCTGCAGCGTCGTCAACGCCTCGGCCAGCACGCTGACCGTTGCGATCGACTGGCCCAGTTGGCCCCGCACCGACCCCAGCACGTCGGCGATCTGATCGGCCCCGCCGGCCAACTGGTCGAGCTTGGCGGTGTTGCTGTTGATCACCCCCGACGCCTGGCCGATCCGGCTGCCGACCTCACCGGCCTGGAAGGACAACCGGGCCTGCTCCAGCGACCGGCCACCCGGGCGGGTGATGCCGCGCACGATGTCGATATTGGGCAACTGACTGACCCGGTAGGCCATCTGCTCCATGTCGGCCAGCGCCTTGGGGGTGCGCAGATCCTGCGGTGACTGGATCAGGATGTACTGCGGCAGGCTGGCATTGATCGAGAAGTGCCGGGTGATGGCGTCGTACCCGCGGATGCTCTCGGTGGTGGGCGGCAGCGCCTTGCGGTCGTCATAGTTGTACACCGCCAGCGACGACGTGCCGGCCAGCGCCAGCAGGATCAGCAGACTGACCACCAGGTGGCCCACCGGCCGCCGCACGATGCGGATGCCCGATCGCTTCCAGAACCGGCTGGTCAGGTCACGGCGGGGTTTGATCCAGCCACGCCGGCCGACCAGCACCAGCAACGCGGGCAGGAACGTCAGCGCCCCGATGCAGCCGACCGCGATCGCGGTGGCCAGTGCCACACCGACGGTGGAGAACACCGACAGTTTGGTGAAGATCATCCCCAGGAACGTCACCGCGACGGTGGCGGCGGAGGCGGTGATGACCTTGCCGACCGAGCCCAGGGCGTTTCGCACCGCAATATCGGAGTCGTATCCGGCCCGCAGATAGTCGTGGTAGCGGCTGATCAGGAAGACGGCGTAGTCCGTTCCGGCGCCGGCCATCATGGCGGTCAGCAGGACGATGGTCTGGTTGGAAATGCCCAGGCCCGCAGTGCCCATCGCAGCGACCACGCCCTGAGCGGTCACCAGCGACACGCCGATGGTGATCAGGGGCAGCATCATCGTGATGGGGTTGCGGTAGACCATCAGCAGGATCGCGAACAGGCCGACGATGGTGGCCACCTCGATGCGCACCCGGTCGCGTTCGCCGATCTCCTGGACGTCGTAGAGCGTTCCGGCCGGGCCGGTCGTATTGGCCGTCAGATCGGAGTTCGCGACGGCCGCGTGGACCGTCTCGATGACGTTGCGGGTGGCTTCGGTGGATTGCGGCGTGCCGGGAAGCCCGACGATGTTGACCGGCAGCAGCCAGGCCTTGCCGTCCTTGCTGGCCAGGATTTCCTTCAGCGGCGGGGTGGTGACGAAGTCCTGGATCGCCGCGACGTCGTTGCTGTCGGCGCGAAGTTTCACCGCCAGGTCTCGGTAGACCGCCTCGTCGGCCGGCGACAGGCCCTTCTCGTTGCTGAGGACGACCAGGAGGATGTTGTCCGAGCCCGCTTCCTTGAACGCCTCGGCGATCTGTTGGGAACTGATCAGCGACGGCGCCTCGGGCGGCAGGATGGACCCCGGCGCCTTCTGGGCGAGCACTGCCAGCGGGGGAAAGGCCTGGGTCAGCCCGGCCGCCAGGGCGATCCACGCCGCGATGACGAACAGCGGCCAGCGCACCACAACGCGGCCGACCCACCCGAAGATGCCGTCACCCTCGGCGGTGGCCTCGGTTGCTGCCGGCAGCTGGTGACGAACCACTGCTCTATGGTACTGACCCATCGCGGCTGTTCCGGGCACCCAAAGCGGCCGCGCGGGTGGCCCGCGGGCCGCATTGCGCGGGGCCGGTAGAATCTCCGGATCGGCGTCGATCCGGCTATCACCGGGGAGCCTTCGGAAGAACGGCCGCGCTGAGATCTTTCGCCGGGGCGGCCCAGTAGAACCGAACGGGCGGGCCCGTCACAGCCCTGCAATGAGCGACGTGCGCCGCACTGCGGCGTGCGTAAGCGGGGTGGTACCGCGGCGCTCGCGCACCTGCGCGTCGCCGTCCCCGTGCTGGTGAAACGGCACAGGAGGACGCCCCCGTGACTCATAACGGCTACCCGAAGCCCGCCGGCGGCTCCCCGGACTTCCCGGGCCTCGAACGTGACGTGCTCGCCTACTGGGCGGTCGACGACACCTTCCGCGCCAGCGTCGAACGCCGCGACGACGCGCCGGAGTATGTCTTCTACGACGGACCGCCGTTCGCCAACGGTCTGCCGCACTACGGCCACCTGCTCACCGGCTACGTCAAGGACATCGTTCCTCGTTACCGCACCATGCGTGGGTACAAAGTCGAGCGGCGCTTCGGCTGGGACACCCACGGCCTGCCCGCCGAACTTGAGGTCCAGCGCCAGCTCGGCATCACCGACAAGGCGCAGATCGAGGAGATGGGCATCGGGACGTTCAACGACGCCTGCCGGGATTCGGTGCTGAAGTACACCAACGAGTGGCGCGCCTACGTCACCCGCCAGGCCCGCTGGGTGGACTTCGACAACGACTACAAGACTCTGGACATCTCGTTCATGGAGTCGGTCATCTGGGCCTTCAAACAGTTGTGGGACAAGGGCCTGGCCTACGAGGGCGTGCGGGTGCTGCCGTACTGCTGGAACGACGAGACACCGCTGTCGGCCCACGAACTGCGGATGGACGACGACGTCTACCAGAGCCGGCAGGACCCGGCCGTGACCGTCGGATTCCGTATCGCCGCAGCGGATTCCGCCGCACCGGATTCCGATCTGGCCGGCGCCTATCTGCTGGTCTGGACGACGACACCGTGGACGCTGCCGTCCAACCAGGCCGTCGCGGTCAATCCCGAGGTCGAGTACGTCCTGGTAGCCGGCCCAGCCGCGGATGACGACCGGCGCTACGTCATGGCGCGCCCCCGGCTGGGCGCCTACGCCCGGGAACTGGGGGAGGACCCCGAAATTCTCGGCAGCTACACCGGCGCGCAGTTGCTGGGTCTGCGTTATCTGCCGCCGTTCCCGTACTTCGCCGACTCACCCAACGCTTTTCAGGTGTTGCGCGGCGACTTCGTCACCACCGAGGACGGCACCGGCGTGGTCCACATGGCCCCGGCCTACGGCGAGGACGACAAGGCGACCACCGACACGGTCGGCATCGTGCCGGCCACGCCGGTGGACGCCAAAGGCCGTTTCGACGCCACGGTTCCGGATTACCAAGGGCTGCAGGTCTTCGACGCCAACCCGCAGATCATCCGTGACCTCAAGAACGGCACCGGATCGGCGGCCGTCAACGCCCCGGTGCTGCTGCGGCACGAGACCTACGACCACCCCTACCCGCACTGCTGGCGGTGCCGCAATCCGCTGATCTACCGGGCGGTGTCGTCATGGTTCGTGAAGGTCACCGACTTCCGCGACCGGATGGTCGAACTCAACCAGCAGATCACCTGGTATCCCGAACACGTCAAGGACGGCCAGTTCGGCAAGTGGCTCTCGAATGCCCGGGACTGGTCGATCTCGCGAAACCGCTACTGGGGTACGCCGATTCCGGTGTGGGTGAGCGACGATCCGGCCTATCCCCGCATTGATGTCTACGGCAGCCTCGACGAACTCGAACGTGACTTCGGGGTCCGGCCGGACAACCTGCACCGGCCCTACATCGACGAGTTGACCCGGCCCAACCCCGACGACCCGACCGGTCAAGCGACCATGCGGCGCATCGAGGACGTCTTCGACGTGTGGTTCGACTCCGGGTCGATGCCGTTCGGGCAGGTGCACTACCCGTTCGAGAATGAAGACTGGTTCCGCGGTGTCGATTCCGCCGACCCCGCAAAGCGGGTCGACGGCCATTTCCCGGGCGACTTCATCGTCGAGTACATCGGTCAGACCCGCGGCTGGTTCTACACCCTGCACGTACTGGCGACTGCGCTGTTCGACCGTCCGGCGTTCAAAACCTGTGTGGCACACGGGATTGTTCTGGGCAACGACGGTCAGAAGATGAGCAAGTCGCTGCGGAACTACCCCGACGTGAATGAAGTGTTCGACCGCGACGGCTCCGATGCGATGCGCTGGTTCCTGATGGCCTCGCCGATCCTGCGGGGCGGCAACCTCGTCGTCACCGAGCAGGGCATCCGCGAAGGGGTGCGTCAGGTCCTGCTGCCGCTGTGGAACGCCTACAGCTTCCTGGCGCTCTATGCACCGAAAGTTGGCGCCTGGCGCACCGATTCGACGCATGTGCTGGACCGCTACATCCTGGCCAAACTGGCGGTGCTGCGCGACGACCTCACCGCCGCGATGGACGTCTGCGACATCTCCGGCGCCTGCGAACAGCTGCGTCAGTTCACCGAGGCGCTGACGAACTGGTACGTGCGCCGATCGCGTTCGCGGTTCTGGGAGGAAGACGCCGACGCGATCGACACCCTGCACACCGTGTTGGAGGTCACCACCCGCTTGGCCGCGCCGCTGCTGCCGATGGCGTGTGAAGTGATCTGGCGCGGCATCACCGGCGAGCGATCGGTGCACCTGTCCGACTGGCCCGAAGCGGACCCGGAAAAGGGCGGGGTGCCGGCCGACCCGGCGCTGGTCGCCGCCATGGACCAGGTTCGCGACGTCTGCTCGGCCGCGTCGTCGCTGCGCAAGGCCAAGAAGCTACGGGTGCGCCTGCCGCTTCCGAAACTCACTGTCGCGGTGGATAATCCGGAGCACCTGCGGCCCTTCACCGGCCTGATCGCCGACGAGCTGAACGTCAAGACGGTCGAGCTCACCGACGACATCGGCGCGCACGGCCGCTTCGAGTTGACGGTCAACGCCCGCGCGGCCGGCCCGCGGCTGGGCAAGGCCGTTCAGGAGGCAATCAAGGCCGTCAAGGCGGGCCAGGGCGTGCTCAATGCCGACGGGACGCTCAGCGCCGGCGAAGTGGTGCTCACCGAGGGCGAGTACGACTCCAAGCTGGTGGCGGCCGACCCGGCGTGCACGGCGGCGCTGGCCGGCGGTGCCGGCCTGGTGGTCCTCGACGACACCGTCACCGAAGAACTGGAGGCCGAAGGCTGGGCCAAGGACCGTATCCGCGAATTGCAGGACCTACGAAAGTCTTCCGGGCTGGAGGTCTCGGATCGGATCGCGGTCGTCATGGCCGTCCCGGACGCGCACGCCGAGTGGGCGCGGGCGCACCGCGACCTGATCGGGCGCGAAATCCTGGCCACCGGCTTCGAATTCGGCGAGCCGACCGACGGTGTGGAGATCGGCGATGGGGTGCGGGTGTCGATCCGCAAGGCGTGACGGCGCGGCTCTTATTTCCCGCGTCGATCCATCAGGGCCTCGACGGTTGACGTGCCCCAGTACGTCCCGATGTGCAGTGGCCTCGGGTGGTCGGGTTGGTTGGCTTGTGTTTTCTTGCCCTGAGTGGCGATGAGAAAGTGGCCGCCGTTCGTAGCGGCGACGACTGCCAACGACTGCGCAAACAGGTCGTTCGACGTGCCGACGACGAAGTGGTTCAGCAGGATGAACGGGTTGGTCCGATCGAGCGTATCGACATGGGCGATGCGGTAGACGTACGTGTCACCTGGAGCGCCGAGTTCGAAGATCTGATCGTTCCACTTTCTCAGATCGTTTCTCGGGATGGTGGAGTCGATCTTGTCCAGCTGGGCCCGGGCTTCTCGGATGAAAGCGGTCAGATGAATGTGCAGCTGGTCCTGCGTTCTTCCGTCATAGGAGTTGATCCCCAACAGGATGTCGACGTTCTTCCCGAAGCTCTTGCGCGCCTCATCCCAGGCGGCCTGCCAGTAGTTCGGCAAGGTCGTATCGAGGACTTTCGGGCATTCGATGCCGGTGATCCGGAATTTGGGGACCAGCAGCCTGTTGGTGTCCTTGTTGAATTTGAAGAAGATGTCGCCACCGAGGAACACGTATCCCAGGTGCGCGAGGTCCGGCTTCAATTGGGCTGCCTCCCACAGCTCAATGCGGTTTCCGTGAACGGTGTCCTTGTCACAGTCAGAAGGCGGGGTGAAACCCGGCGATGTTTCAGTCATTGGGGGACTCTCCTCGCGCCATCGGTTTAACAGACGAATAGTTTGATCGGTCGAGACGCTACCGGGCGCTCGGCCGAGCGAGGCGGAAACCGGGATAGCCTGCAGACGTGTCGCGCTGGGTGCTGCATTTCGACATGGACGCGTTCTTTGCGTCGGTCGAGCAGTTGACCCGGCCCACCCTGCGCGGCCGTCCGGTCCTGGTCGGCGGAACCGGCGGCCGCGGCGTGGTGGCCGGCGCCAGCTACGAGGCCCGTGCCTTCGGTGCACGGTCGGCCATGCCGGTGCATCAAGCGCGCCGTCTGGTCGGCGCCGCCGCGGTGGTGCTCCCGCCGCGCGGCGCGGTCTACGGCGCCGCGAGCAGGCGGGTGATGGAGACCGTCCGCGTGATCGTCCCGGTGCTGGAACAACTGTCTTTTGATGAGGCGTTCGGTGAACCGGCCGAACTGTCCGGGGCGTCGGCAGCCGAGGTGGAACGGTTCTGCGCCGGTCTACGCCGGCAGGTGCTCGAACAGACCGGCCTGGTCACGTCGGTCGGCGCCGGGTCGGGTAAGCAGATCGCCAAGATCGCCTCGGGTCTGGCCAAACCCGACGGGCTGCGGGTGATCCGCCGCGACGAGGAGCAGATCCTGCTGGAAAGCCTTCCGGTGCGCCGTCTTTGGGGTATCGGACCGGTAGCCGAGGAGAAGTTGCACCGGCTGGGCATCGACACCGTCGGCAAGCTCGCGGCGCTGACCGATGCCGAAGCCGCCGACGTTCTCGGCGGCAGCATCGGGCCGGCGCTGCATCGGTTGGCCCGCGGCATCGACGACCGGCCGGTGGCCGAACGCGCCGAAGCCAAACAGATCAGCGCCGAGTCCACCTTCGCCGCCGACCTGACCACCGTCGAGCAACTCCGCGAGGCAGTCGGGCCGATCGCCGAGTACGCCCATCGCAGACTGCTGCGCGACGGCCGGGGCGCCCGGACGGTGACGGTAAAGCTCAAGAAGGCCGACATGTCGACGCTGACCCGCTCGGCCACCCTGCCGTACGCCACCGCCGACGCCGGCACGCTCACCGCCACCGCGTACCGGCTGCTCCTCGATCCGCGTGACATCGGCCCGATTCGCCTTCTCGGCGTGGGCTTTTCCGGTCTCAGCGACGTCCGGCAGGAGTCGCTGTTCCCCCACCTCGATCAGCATGAGATCGCGTCGTCGGAGAGTGGATCCTTATCTGCACCAAGCGAGTTCGTAACTGGTACGGCCGGGTGGCGGGTCGGGGACGACGTCGCCCATCCCCAGTACGGTCACGGCTGGGTGCAGGGCGCTGGACACGGAGTGGTCAGCGTGCGCTTCGAATCCCGAAGCACCGGTTCGGGGTTGATGCGGACCTTCGCGATCGACACCCCCGACCTCACCGCAGCCGACCCGCTCGACAGCCTCGACTGGCCGGAGTTCCTGGCCGGCCGTTCATCCCCAGCGGGCGACGACCTCGTCGACGGGTAGGCCCGCGGCCAGCGCCGCAGTCAACAGCACCCGCGCCTGACCGCTGCGCAATTGCGGCACCAGCACCGCGCCTGCCGCTGCGACGTCGTGCCCCGGCCCGTAGGCCGCGTGGGTCCCGCCGCCGGCCACCCTGGTCGTCACCGCGACCGCCACACCGGCCGCGCAGGCTCGCGCGACCGCATCCACCACCGCCGGGCCGGCATTGCCCGCGCCCATCGCCTCGACAACCACCCCGCGGGCTCCGGCGGCGACGAAGGCGTCGATCGCCGTCCCGTCCGCCCCGGGATACGCCGCAGCGATATCCACCCGCGGAGCCGACCCCAGCGCTCCCAGATACGGACGTTCCTTGGCGCTGTCCGGGGCGAACACGCCGTCCACTGAGCCGACCGAGCCCACCCGGGTGCCGCCGAAGAGGGCCGGGCCACCCTGCTTGGTCAAGCCCAGCGGCGCGAGCACCGCACCGGCGAAACTGACCAGCACCCCCAGGCCGCGGGCCTGGGCACTGCTCGCCACCACGCAGGCATCGCGCAGATTGGCCGGTCCGTCGGAGTCCGGTGCGTCGGCGGCGTGCGCAGCCCCGGTCAGCACCACCGGCACGTCCCCGCGGTATCCGAGGTCCAGCCAGAGCGCGGTCTCCTCCATGGTGTCTGTGCCGTGGGTGATCACGATGCCGTCGGCGTAGCCCGCCCCGGCGTTGACCGCGTCCGCGATCCGCAGCCAATCGGCCGGGGTGAGCTCCGAACTGTCGACGCTCATCAGATCCACCACATCGACGGCCGCGCCGGGGTCGAGCGCGGCGGTCAGGTCGTCGCCGCTGCGCGCCGGACGCAACACCCCGTCGGCCCCGGAACTGGTCGCAATCGTGCCGCCGGTGGTGATAACGACCAGGCGTGTCATGCCCGTCATCATGCCCGGCCAGATAACAGGGAATGATGGGGGAGTGACTGACCAGACCGCGCCCGGCTCAGACGGGTCCCGTCCGGCCGTTGGCGAGCCGGCATCCGCCCCGCTGCGACGGCGCCTGCGGCTTCTGCTCTCCGTGGCGGCCTTGGTGTTGATCCTCGACATCGTCACGAAGGTTCTGGCCGTCAAGTTCCTGACGCCGGGGGTTCCGGTGTCGATCATCGGCGACACCGTCACCTGGACTCTGGTGCGCAATTCCGGGGCCGCCTTCTCGATGGCCACCGGGTACACCTGGGTGCTGACCCTGGTCGCGACCGGCGTGGTACTCGGCATCATCTGGATGGGTCGGCGGCTGGTGTCGCCGTGGTGGGCCGTCGGTCTGGGCATGATCCTCGGCGGCGCCCTGGGCAACCTGGTGGACCGCTTCTTCCGCTCGCCCGGCCCATTGCGTGGACACGTCGTGGATTTCCTGTCCATCGGGTGGTGGCCGGTGTTCAACGTCGCCGATCCCGCGGTGGTGGGCGGGGCCATCCTGCTCGTCGGCCTCTCGCTGTTCGGGTACGACTTCGACGCGCCGGACCGCCGCGGGGACGCCGAAAGCCCGCAGCGGCGAGGCAATTCCGACACCCATGACGCGACCGGAAGCCGCGCCGACGCCGGCGCCGAGTCGGCCTGATGGCCGAGCGGTCGATGCCGGTCCCCGAGGGGCTGGCCGGGATGCGGGTCGACGCCGGACTGGCGCGGCTGCTCGGCTTGTCGCGCACCGCGGTCGCGTCCGTCGCCGAGAACGGCGGCGTCGAAGTCGACGGGGTGCTGCTGGGTAAGTCCGATCGTCTCGAAGCCGGTGCGTGGCTGACCGTCACGTTCCCGGAAGAGCCTGCGCCGGTGGAGAACACCCCCGTCGAAGTCGAAGGCATGACCATCCTCTACGCCGACGACGACATCGTCGCCGTCGACAAACCGCCCGGGGTGGCAGCACACGCCACGGTGGGCTGGCACGGCCCCACGGTGCTCGGCGGCTTGGCGGCAGCGGGGTTCCGCATCAGCACCTCCGGGGTTCACGAGCGTCAGGGCATCGTGCAACGACTCGACGCCGGAACCTCCGGGGTGATGGTCGTCGCGCAGTCCGAGCATGCCTACACGGTGCTCAAACGGGCGTTCAAACAGCGAACCGTCGACAAGCGGTATCACGCTGTGGTGCAAGGACATCCGGACCCGTCGAGCGGCACGATCGACGCGCCGATCGGGCGGCACCGGGGGCATGACTGGAAGTTCGCCGTCACCGAGGGCGGCCGGCACAGCATCACCCATTACGACACCGTGGAGATGTTCCGCTCGGCCAGCCTGCTCGACATCCACCTGGAAACCGGTCGCACGCACCAGATCCGGGTGCACTTCGCCGCGCTGCATCACCCCTGCGCGGGTGATCCGACCTACGGCGCGGACCCGGTGCTCGCCAAACGGCTCGGACTGGAAC
Source organism: uncultured Actinomycetes bacterium (assembly GCA_903877095.1). GTDB lineage: Bacteria > Actinomycetota > Actinomycetes > Mycobacteriales > Mycobacteriaceae > Mycobacterium. Next base: position 50,231 of record CAIRCP010000167.1, read on the forward strand.
GCCAGTGGCTGCACGCGCGCTCGCTGGCTTTCGCGCACCCGGCCGACGGGAGGCGCATCGAGATCACCAGTCCTTATCCTGCTGACCTGCAGCACGCACTCGACGTCCTGCACGCCGAATCGTGACGACGACCCGGCCGGCCGAACGGGACGCGACCGGACTGCTCTTCGGGCTCGGCGCCTACGTCTCCTGGGGGATCTTCCCGGCCTTCTTCCCGCTACTCAAACCGGCCGGCCCGGTGGAGATTCTGGCTCACCGCATCGTCTGGACGGTGTTGCTGATGGCTGTTGTCCTGGCAGCGATTGGCAAGCTGTCCGACCTGCGGTCGCTGAGCCGTCGCACCTGGCTGCTGCTGATCTGCGCCGCGGCGCTGATCTCCACCAACTGGCTGATCTACATCTACGCGGTGAACTCCGGTCACGTCGTCGATGCCGCCCTCGGCTATTTCATCAACCCGCTGGTCAGCGTTCTGCTCGGCGTTGTGCTGTTCGGTGAGCGCCTGAACCGGGCCCAGACCATCGCGGTGATCATCGCCGTGGTCGCGGTGGGACTGCTGGCCAGCGGAGCCGGTGGCGCCCCTTGGATCGCCCTGGGTCTGGCCGTGTCGTTCGGGCTCTACGGAGCCGTCAAGAAGGTGGTGCCGGCCGACCCGCGGGTCAGCGTGGCGGTGGAAACCGCCGTCGCGGCGCCGTTCGCGCTGGCCTACCTGGTGGCCTTGCAGATCGGCGGCACCAGCCAATTCACCGGCAACGGCGCCGGTCATGTGGTGCTGCTCATGCTGTGCGGGCCGATCACCGCCGTGCCGTTGTTGTGTTTCGCCGCCGCGGCCCAACGGCTGCCGCTGGTCACCATGGGGCTGCTGCAGTATCTGACGCCGTCGATGCAGATGACCTGGGGCCTGCTGGTGGGTCACGAGCCGATGAGTCCGCTGCGGTGGGCCGGTTTCGCGTTGATCTGGCTGGCCCTTGGGGTGTTCAGCGCCGACGCGCTGCGGCGCGCCCGGAGCCCGCGATGACGACCATCAGCCCGCGCCGCCGTCGCGGTTACGTGATCGCCGCCGTGCTGCTCGTGCTGTGGGCGGCTGCACTGCTGGCGATCGCGGTGACGGTCATGCCCGACCTGTACTGGTATTCCTACTTCGCAGTGGACTACTCGCTGGGGTTCATCCGCCGCGGACTGGCGGGGGAACTGCTGGGATTGTTCGGCCCGGAGCATTATTTCGCCGGATTGCGGGTGTTGCGCTGGCTGCCGACGGTGTTGTTCGTCGCCGGCCTGGCCGCCGTGGCGTGGGCGGTCCGACCCCGACGTTCCGAACGGCGGCTGCTGCTGGCGCTGCTGATCCCGGTGCTGCCGTTCGGCTTTGCCTTCGGCGTCTTCTCGGCGCGAACCGACCTGCTCGCCGCGACCGCGCTGGCGGTCTTCGCCTGCGTATTGACCCTGCTCCACCGCACCCGCTCGGTCCTGGCCGCCAGCGCGGCCTACGGCGCGATCACCGCGGTACTGACCTTGATCCACGAGGCCACCCCGTTCCTGTTCGGCCTCGGCACCATCGCGGCACTGGCCGCGCTGGCCGACGAACTCGGCACGAGAGCCTTCCGGTCCGCCGTAGCCCTGGCGATCGGGCCGTCGCTGCTGACCGGCCTCGCCGTGGCCGTGCTGGGCCGACGCGGACTGTCCGGCCAGCTGTGCGGGCTGGTGCCGCACGGCCCGGCGAATCATCCGCTGGCCGGGCACCCGACCCTCGGGCAGTTATTGCGCGGCTTCCACTACGACATCGACTACCACGACTGGACCTGCCGGGCGATCCTGCCGCTGTTCGACCAGAGCGTCGGAGACGGTCTGCGGTTCGTCGGGAGCATCGGCGTCGGCGCCCTGGCCGCCTCGACCGCGTACGGGATCGGGGTGCTGGCCGTCACCGTGCTGGCGATCAGCCACGTCTCCGGCGTGCCCGTGACACGGTTCCGGTCGCTGCTGGGCCGGCGGCGCTGGGAAGTTCTCGCCGGGGTGGTGTTACTGCTGCCGATCTTCCTGACCGGCGTCGACTGGATCCGCTGGTGGGTCATCGCCGCCTTCGACCTCGGCATCGTCTTCCTGCTGTTCGCGTCCGCCCAACCCGAACCCGACCGGCCGGCCACCCGGCGCACCCTGCGGGTCTTCGCCGTCTTCGCGGTCCTGCTGGCGGTGTTGCCGGTGGGAATCATCCCGGGCTTCGGCGCTCCGGTGCCGATGTGACACCCGTGACGCCCCGGCGGCAGGTACCTTGCAGGCATCATGACTGACTCCAAGCAGCGCAACCGGCGCATCCTGATCGCGGTAATGGCGGCCATCTCGTCGGTCGCGATCATCGTCCCGCTGGTCAGCGCACTATTCGGCCTGTTCGGCACCGGCAAGTTGAACAACGCCGATGGCCCGACCACAACCAGCGCCGCGCCGGTCTACACCATCAAACCGCTGGTCGTGCGCCCGGTGGTCAGCGCGTTCGTCACGACTCCCGAGCAGTGCCCGCCGCGGCCGCCTGCGCCGGTCCCGCCGGATCAGCCGATGCGGATCTGCGACATCAACAAGACGGCCGTCTACGAACTGAAACCGGAAGCCCTGAAGGTCCAGCTGACGAAGGTCGACTCCTTCATCAACCCGCTCACCGGGGTGCAGACGGTGGAGATGTCGATGACCAAGGATTCGGCCGAGAAGTTCGCCAAGTTCACCGAAGGCGAGGTCGGCAAGCAGATCGCGTTCGTGCGCGCCGGGACGGTGGTTTGGGGCCCCAAGATCGGCGGGCGCATCGACGGCGAGGTGCTGCAGTTGTCCGGTGATCTCAAACCCGAGCAGGCCAAAGAGATCACCCGGATGCTCAAGGACGAAAGCTGACCTGGAACCGAGCGCGGGACACGGCCGGGGCGATTCGCTCGCTCCTCCGTCTCGTTCCCCGGCGTCATCGTCGACTCGCGGGGCGACACGCCGAACGCGTCGGCGGGCAGCCATAGACTGACGGCCCTATGGGTAGTTCTTTCGTGCACCTGCACAACCACACCGAGTACTCGATGCTCGACGGCGCCGCGAAGATCACCCCCATGTTCGCCGAGGCCCAGCGGCTGGAGATGCCCGCCATCGGCATGACCGACCACGGCAACATGTTCGGCGCGAGCGAGTTCTACACCGCCGCCACCAAGGTCGGCATCAAGCCGATCATCGGCGTGGAGGCATACGTGGCTCCCGCTTCTCGCTTTGACACCCGCCGCATCCTGTGGGGCGACCCGAGCCAGAAATCCGACGACGTCTCCGGCAGCGGGTCCTACACCCACCTCACCATGGTCGCCGAGAACGCCACCGGGCTGCGCAACCTGTTCAAGCTGACCTCGCTGGCCTCTTTCGAGGGGCAGTTGGGCAAGTGGAACCGGATGGACGCCGAGATCATCGCCGAGCACGCCGAGGGCATCATCGCGACCACCGGATGTCCGTCGGGTGAGGTGCAGACCCGGCTTCGGCTCGGCCAGGAAGCCGAAGCGCTGGAGTCGGCGGCCAGATGGCGGGAGATCTTCGGACCCGACAACTACTTCCTGGAACTGATGGACCACGGTCTGTCGATCGAGCGCCGGGTTCGCGACGGGCTGCTCGACGTCGGCCGCAAACTCGGTATCCGGCCGCTGGCGACCAACGACTGCCACTACGTCACCCGCGAGGCCGCCCACAACCACGAGGCGCTGCTCTGCGTGCAGACCGGCAAGACGCTCTCGGACCCCAACCGGTTCAAATTCGACGGCGACGGCTACTACCTCAAGTCGGCGAGCGAGATGCGCGCGCTGTGGGACGCGGAGATCCCGGAGGCCTGCGATTCCACCCTGCTGATCGCCGAGCGGGTGCAGTCCTACGCCGACGTGTGGATGCCGCGCGACCGGATGCCGATCTTCCCGGTGCCGGAGGGACACGATCAGGGATCGTGGCTGCGCCACGAGGTCGAGGCCGGTCTGCGGCGGCGCTTCCCCGACGGCGTACCGCCGGAGTACACCGAACGGGCCGCCTTCGAGATCGACGTCATCTGCGGCAAGGGATTCCCCTCCTACTTCCTGATCGTCGCCGACCTGATCAACTACGCGAAGTCCATCGACATCCGGGTCGGGCCGGGCCGCGGGTCGGCCGCCGGCTCGCTGGTGGCCTACGCACTCGGCATCACCAATATCGACCCGATCCCGCACGGCCTGCTGTTCGAACGTTTCCTCAACCCGGAACGCCCGTCGGCCCCCGACATCGACATCGACTTCGACGACCGCCGCCGCGGCGAGATGGTGCGCTACGCCGCCGAGAAATGGGGCAGTGACCGCGTCGCTCAGGTCATCACCTTCGGCACCATCAAAACCAAAGCGGCGCTGAAGGATTCGGCCCGGGTGCACTACGGGCAGCCCGGATTCGCGATCGCCGACCGGATCACCAAGGCGCTGCCGCCGCCGATCATGGCCAAGGACATCCCGCTGTCGGGGATCACCGACCCGACCCATGAGCGGTACAAGGAAGCCGCTGAGGTCCGAGGGCTGATCGACACCGACCCGGACGTGCGCACCATCTACGAGACCGCCCGCGGCCTGGAGGGCCTGGTCCGCAACGCCGGCGTGCACGCCTGCGCGGTGGTCATGAGTTCCGAGCCGCTGATCGAGGCGATACCGCTGTGGAAGCGGCCGCAGGACGGCGCCGTCATCACCGGCTGGGACTACCCGTCGTGTGAGGCCATCGGCCTGCTGAAGATGGACTTCCTGGGGCTGCGGAACCTGACCATCATCGGCGACTGCATCGAGAACATCAGGACAAACCTCGGCATCGACCTGGACCTGGAAGGCCTGGCGCTCGACGACCCCAAGGCCTACGAACTCCTCGGACGCGGGGACACCCTGGGGGTGTTCCAGCTCGACGGCGGACCGATGCGGGATCTGTTGCGGCGGATGCAGCCCACCGAATTCAACGACATCGTCGCGGTGCTGGCGCTGTACCGGCCGGGCCCGATGGGCATGAACGCCCACAACGACTACGCCGACCGAAAGAACGGCCGCCAGGCGATCAAGCCGATTCATCCCGAACTCGAGGAGCCGCTCAAGGAGATCCTCTCCGAGACCTACGGCTTGATCGTCTATCAAGAGCAGATCATGTTCATCGCCCAGAAGGTCGCCTCCTACAGCATGGGCAAGGCCGATGCGCTGCGAAAAGCCATGGGCAAGAAGAAACTTGAGGTGCTCGAAGCCGAGTACAAGGGTTTCCACGAAGGCATGACCGCCAACGGTTTCTCCGAGCGGGCGGTCAAAGCGCTGTGGGACACCATCCTCCCGTTCGCCGGGTACGCCTTCAACAAATCGCACGCCGCCGGCTACGGGCTGGTGTCCTACTGGACGGCCTACCTCAAGGCGAACTTTCCAGCCGAGTACATGGCCGGACTGCTGACCTCGGTCGGCGACGACAAGGACAAGGCTGCCGTCTACCTGGCCGACTGCCGGCGCCTGGGCATCACGGTGCTGCCGCCCGACGTCAACGAGTCGGTGCAGAACTTCGCCTCGGTGGGCAACGACATCCGCTTCGGGCTGGGCGCGGTGCGCAACGTCGGCGCCAACGTGGTGAGCTCGCTGGTCGCCACCCGCGCCGGCAAAGGCAAGTTCACCGACTTCTCCGACTACCTCAACAAGATCGACATCGGCGCCTGCAACAAGAAGGTCACCGAATCACTGGTCAAGGCAGGCGCTTTCGACTCCCTGGGTCATCCGCGAAAGGGCCTGTTCCTGGTTCACTCCGACGCCGTCGAATCGGTGCTGGGTACCAAGAAGGCCGAGGCGATGGGTCAGTTCGACCTGTTCGGCAGCGGCCCGGACGGGGATAGCGGCACCGACACCGGCGATTCAGCGTTCACCATCAAGGTGCCCGGCGAGGAATGGGACGACAAGCACAAGCTCGCGCTGGAACGCGAGATGCTGGGTCTGTACGTGTCCGGTCACCCGCTCAACGGGGTGGCGCACCTGCTGGCCGCGCAGGTGGACACCCAGATCCCGGCGATCCTCGACGGCGACGTCTCCAACGACGCGCAGGTCCGCGTCGGCGGCATCCTGGCGTCGGTCAACCGCCGCGTCAACAAGAGCGGGATGCCCTGGGCGTCAGCCCAATTGGAAGACCTCACCGGCGGTATCGAGGTGATGTTCTTTCCGCAGACCTACTCGCTGTTCGGCGCCGAGATCGCCGACGACGCGGTGGTGATCGTCGGCGCCAAGGTCCGCATTCAGGACGACCGGGTGACTCTGATCGCCAATGACCTTGTGGTGCCGGACTTCTCCAACGCTCAGCCGAACCGGCCGCTGGCGGTCAGCCTGCCCACCCGGCAGTGCACGCTGGACAAGGTCACCGCCCTCAAGCAGGTGCTGGCTCGCCATCCCGGCACCTCGCAGGTGCATCTGCGGCTGATCAGCGGCGACCGGATCACCACGCTGGAACTGGATCAGTCCCTTCGGGTGACCCCGTCGTCGGCGCTGATGGGGGACCTCAAGGCGCTGCTGGGCCCTGGCTGCCTGGGCGGTTAGCCGTCCGTCGCGTGCACGGCGATGCTGAAGCGCTTGCAGATGCCGGCCTCGCCCTCCCACGGCCGGCCGTACGTCAGGCGCAGCGGGGTGTCGCCCGCCGCGCGCACCCTGACAGCGAAGACCGCCTCGCCCGCGGAGCCCACCGCCTCGCGGGCATAGTTCGAGCCGGTGCCGGTGCACTCCAACGGGCCGTTGTCGTCGTCGTCGAGAGCCCAGCGGTATCCGCCGGCCGCGTTCTCGGGCAGGTGGACTTCGATGGTGTCACCGACCCGGACCCGCAGATCGCCGCCGTCGTCGCTGTCGGTCACCGTGATCGTGTTGGGCATCCCTGTACCCGACCCGACTCTAAAGTGTCACTCCGTAGCTCTCGTCGAAGAACGCCGCGGAGATGTAGGCCTCCGTCGCGTAGGCGAATCCCTTGTCGCCCCAGCCGGTTCCCCAGCTGTTGCGGATGATGAAGCGCCGGTCGGCGGTGTAGCCGACGACAGCCACCGCATGTCCGCCGCGGACGGAATTGGGCTGATAGGTGTCGAGGTTGCCTTTGGTGGCTGTCGCGTTGTCCCAGGTGGAGTCGACGTTCACCCCGACCAGGATGGGGCCGTGCTGGAACAGCCAGTCCCGCCAACTGGAGAAGTTGCGTTTCAGGTTGAAGTACGAGGCGATCTTGCGGGTGGCCGCGGTGGCGTAGAACGCGTTGGCGTCGCCGGTATACATTGCGGTGTCGATCCTGAAGGGCAGCAACGACTCTGGGACGGCGCCGTACTTGCGCAGGACGTCGGCCGCAGCTTTCAGGGTCGTTCCGGCACCCTCGATCATCGACTCGGGCCGGGTGGTGAACTCGTCGGTCTCCTTGGATGCCATCCACGTGAAGCGCACCGAGAGCTTGGTGGTCTGGGTCAGCCGCTTGGCGGTCACGAGCATGTGCCGGGCCACCCCGTCGGTGGATGCCCACCCGACGCACGAGCCGGTGTCGCCCTGGTCGCCGACGCTCCACCAGGCCCGGCGCAGATCGAGATTGGCCGGGGCGACGGGGCGTGCGGTGAGCAGCCGGGCCATCCGCGCATCCGCGACCTGCCAGTCGTTCTGGGTGCTCGACTCCGGGGTGGGCACCAGGTTGCAGATGCGGCTCTGTTCGGGACGGGTGCTCTTAGCGGCCATGTCGTGATTCCCCTCCTGCTGGCGGCTGTCGTCGCGGTCTGGGGTGACGATAGGTCACACCGCTTCGGCGTCGGTGCGAAACACCCGACTGGCGCGCCACCGCGATTAGGCTGGACCGCATGCCACTCACCGGAGAATACGAACCCAGCACGTCGGACTGGGCGCGGGAGAACGCCGAGTTGTACATGTCGTCCGGCGGGACCGCCGGCACTGAAATGAAGGGCAAGCCGGTCATCCTTTTGACCACCGTCGGCGCCAAGACCGGCAAGATCCGCAAGACCCCGCTGATGCGCGTCGAGCACAATGGCGAGTACGCCGTCGTCGCCTCCCTGGGCGGGGCGCCGAAGAATCCGGTCTGGTACTACAACATCGTCAAGCACCCCCATGTCGAACTGCAGGACGGCACCGCGACCGGCGAATACGAGGCGCGCGAGGTGGTCGGCGAGGAGAAGGCCACCTGTTGGGAACGCGCCGTCGAGGTGTGGCCCGACTATGCCGACTACCAGCGCAAAACCGAGCGCGAGATCCCTGTCTTCGTGCTCACCCCGATTCACTGATTCCTTCCGGCCGGTGGCACCATTGACCGGTGTCCGCCGATCTGAGCCAGAGCCGTGTCTCGCCGCCGCTGGCGGCCTCCGACATCGACGAGGCCGCAGTGCGGATTGCCGATGTGGTGGCACGGACGCCGCTGGACTACAGCGACCGGCTGTCGGCGGCGACCGGCGCCGAGGTGTACCTCAAGCGTGAAGATCTGCAGATCGTCCGGTCCTACAAACTGCGCGGTGCCTACAACCTGATCAAGCAGCTCACCGATGACGAACTGCGCAACGGAGTGGTCTGCTCGTCGGCCGGAAACCATGCCCAGGGTTTCGCACTGGCCTGCCGGTCGATGAAGGTGCACGGGCGGGTGTACGTGCCGGCGAAGACGCCCAAGCAGAAGCGTGACCGCATCGGCTACCACGGCGGGGACTACATCGAGCTCATCGTCGGCGGTGCCACCTACGACGAGGCAGCCGCCGCGGCGATTGACGACGTGGCCCGCACCGGCGCCACCCTGGTACCGCCCTACGACGATCTGCGGACCATGGCAGGGCAGGGAACCATCGCCGTCGAGATGCTCGACCAACTCGGCCGCGAGCCCGATCTGGTCGTCGTCGGAGTCGGTGGCGGCGGCTGTATCTCGGGAGTCACGACCTATCTGGCTGAGCGCACGGCGAACACCTCGGTCCTCGGTATCGAACCGGCCGGGGCGGCCTCGATGATGGCGGCTCTGGCCGCGGGTGAGCCGGTCGACCTCGACCACGTCGACCAGTTCGTCGACGGGGCTGCGGTCAAGCGGGCCGGACTGCTGCCCTTCCAGGCATTGTCCGCAGCGGGCGACATGGTGTCGGTGACGACGGTCGACGAAGGCGCGGTGTGCACAGCGATGCTGGATCTCTACCAGAACGAGGGCATCATCGCCGAGCCCGCCGGCGCCCTGTCGGTCGCCGGGCTGCTCGAAGCCGGGGTGGAACCGGGATCGACTGTGGTGTGCCTGATTTCGGGCGGCAACAACGACGTGTCGCGGTACGGCGAAGTGCTCGAACGTTCCTTGGTGCACAAGGGCCTCAAGCACTACTTCCTGGTGGACTTCCCGCAGGAGCCCGGCGCGCTCCGGCGTTTCCTCGACGAAGTGCTCGGCGCAGGCGACGACATCACCTTGTTCGAATACGTCAAGCGCAACAACCGGGAGACCGGCGAGGCGCTGGTCGGCATCGAACTGGGTTCGGCGGCCGGATACGAGGGCCTGCGAGCCCGGATGGAGGCCTCGGGCATCCACGTCGAGGCGCTGGAGCCGGGCTCGCCGGCATACCGGTATCTGACCTAATTGGGCTGAGCTACGGGTATGCCGAGGGACTCGGCGGCACTCGCCAGGCGGGCGTCGTAGGTGATGAGTGCTCGTAGGTTGGGTGCCGCGCACGCCGCCGCAAGATGGACCGCGTCAAGACTCCGGAGACCCGGGGGCGGCAGCATGGCGGCTTCGTCGAGTAGCCGTGACGTGAGCGGCACACTCTCGATTCGGCTCAGCAGCCGGCGGGCATGAGGAATGGCGTCGAGCATGCCGCGTCGCACCACGGACCGGATGAGCTCGGTCCGGGCCAATGCGGACACGAACTTGTTGTCGTCATGGTGGTGACTGAGAAAGGTTTGCAGGGCCGCGGTTTCGCGTTCCGAAACGACCAGCTTGGTCAGAGCCGACGTGTCCAGATACAGCTGCACTATCGCTCTTCGTCCCGAAGTTCCAGAAGTGCGGCAGTGAGATCGACACCGTAATCGGCCGGCGGTTCGGCGAGGAGGCCCTCTGGTGACGGAGCAGCCAACACTTCGCCGCGGGCAAGCATGTCGTCCCAGCTGTCTGCAGTGATCGGCACCATTCGGGCAACCGGGCGGCCGCGCACCGCGATCTCCAGTGATTCGCCCTTGGCGACAAGATCGACGTAGCGGCTTGCGTGCTGGCGCAGTTCTCGAAGACCGATCCGCTGCATGTAGCACACGGTAGCACCTAAATTGGCTGGACAGCGCGGTCGTTCGCCAAGAACACCGGCAATCGCTCGTCGGCATTCCGAATCGGGTCGGTGGCGGTGTCGATCGACGGTATCGGTGTCATGCGTCGATGATGTCGGTTGCGCCACCGCGGCGATGACGTCAATCCACAGGCATCCGCACCACAGCCACCGAGTGGGAAGGAAGCGCCGTGGCTTCGGGACCCACCTGTGGATCGCCCCACTGGACGAGCACCTCCCCGGCGACGGGCACCTCGATGGTCTCGGTACCCAGGTTGCAGGCGATCCCGATCCGGCCGCGACACATGACGATCCACCGGCGACCCTCGTCGACGTTGACCACCAGGTGCGGCAGCCAGGGGTCGGCCATGTCGGGTTCGTTGCGCCGCAACCGAATCAGGGACCGGTAGAACTCCAGCAGTTCGGCGTGCCCGGGTTCGTTCGCCTCCGCCCAGTCGATCGTGGAGCGCTGGAACGTCGCGGCGTCCTGGGGGTCGGGAACTTCGTCGGCGTCCCAACCGTGCTCGGCGAACTCGGCCTTGCGGCCCTCGGCGGTCGCGCGGGCCAACTCGGGCTCCGGATGGGAGCTGAAGAACTGGAACGGCCGGGTGGAACCCCATTCCTCGCCCATGAATAGCATTGCGGTGTAGGGCGATCCGAGCACCAGTGCGGCTTTGATGGCCAACTGGCCGGGGTCCAGGTTCGCCCCCGGCCGGTCGCCGACGGCGCGGTTGCCGACCTGGTCGTGGGTGCACGTGTAGGCCAGTAGCCGGGTGGCGGGGACGACGGCGGTGTTCAGTGGTCGGCCGTGTCGCCGGCCGCGGAACGATGAGTAGGTGCCGGCATGGAAAAAGCCGTTGCGCAGCGTGGCGGCCAGCGCGGTCAGGGAGCCGAAATCGGCGTAGTAGCCCTGGCGTTCGCCGGAGACCGCCGTGTGGATGGCGTGGTGGATGTCATCGTCCCACTGCGCGGCCAGCCCGTAGCCGCCGCGGTCGCGGGGTGTGATCAGCCGCGGGTCGTTGAGGTCGCTCTCGGCGATCAGCGACAGCGGTCGGCCCAGAACCGCTGCCAGAGCGTCGGTTTCGGCGCCCAGTTCCTCCAGGATGTGGACTGCGGTGGTGTCGACCAGGGCGTGCACCGCGTCCAGGCGCAGGCCGTCGGCGTGAAAGTCCCGCATCCAGCGCAACGCGCAGTCGATGATGTAGCGGCGTACCTCGTCGGAACCGGGTCCGGCGAGATTGACACCCTGCCCCCAGGGATTGCTGACCGGCGACAGGTAGGGCCCGAACCGGGGCAGGTAGTTGCCCGACGGCCCGAAGTGGTTGAACACGGCGTCGATGATCACCCCCAGGCCGCGGGCGTGGCAGGCGTCGATGAGCCGGACCAGAGCGTCCGGACCGCCGTAGGGTTCGTGTACCGCGAACCACAGCACGCCGTCGTAGCCCCAGCCGCGGGTTCCGTTGAAGGCGTTGACGGGCATCAGTTCGACGAAGTCCACGCCCAGGTCGACCAGATGGTCGAGGTGCGCGATCGCGGCGTCGAGAGTGCCGTCCGCCGTGAACGTTCCGATGTGCAGTTCGTAGATCACCGCACCGTCGACCGGCCGGCCGGGCCACGCCCCGTCGGTCCAGGTCGCCATGCGGGCGTTCCACCGTTGCGACCGTTGATGAACCCCGTCGGGTTGACGCGCCGAGCGCGGGTCCGGCAGCACGGTCGGGTCGTCGTCGAGGACGAATCCGTACCGGGCATCGGGCGGACAGTTCACCTCGGCGCGCCACCAGCCGTCGCCGTCGCGGGTCATCGGGTACACCGCGCCCTCGACGTCGAGGCGGACCCGGCGAGGCAACGGCGCCCATACCGCGAAGTCAGCCACCGGCACGCTCCAGCAGCGCCACCGGTAGGTCGGCGAACAGCGCCTCGGCCGGCACCGTCCCGCGGTGCGTGGTGCCGGTGATCCGGTTCTTCCACATGCCAGGGGAAAGGTCGAGAGCCGTTCCCTGCCAGCCGCATTCGGCCAACCGCACGGTCCAGCGGCTGACCGCGACCACCACGTCGTCACCACGCTGGAAGGCAACCAGATGCTCGGCGGCCGGCCCGGCGGCCGGCACCGGCTGGTAGCCGCCATGCAGGAACGTCTCGGGGCGGTCGCGGCGTACGCGCAGCGCCGCGGCCACCACCCGCATCTTCGGATGCTCCATGCGGCGCAGTGCGGCCCGGAGTTCGGCGTAGTCGACCGGACGGCGGTTGTCGGGGTCGACCAGGCTGTCCTCCCACACTTCGGTGCCCTGGTAGACGTCCGGGATGCCCGGAACGGTGAGTGCCAGCAGTTTCTGGCCCAGTGCGTCGCTGTGCGCATGCGATTCCAGACGTCGCACCAACGCGGTCATCTCCGCGGCGGTCGCACCTTCGAGGAGGCTGTCGAGCCAGGTGTGCACCTGCCGCTCGAAGTCGGTGTCGGGTTCCTGCCACGACGTCCGCCGCCCCCCTTCGCGGACGGCCTTCTCGGTGTAGGCGTGCAGACGTTCGCGCAACTCGGGGGTGATCCGGCCGTCCGGCGGCCACACCCCGAAGATGTTCTGCCACAGGAACAGTCCGGTGAGCAGGTCGGGCGACGGGTGGGCGGCCTCCCACCGGCTGACGAACTCCGCCCACAGGCCCGGAACCTGGGACAGCACCCCGATGCGGGCGCGGACGTCCTCGCCGCGTTTGGTGTCGTGGGTGGACAGGGTCGTCATCGTGCGCGGCCACAGCTGTGCGCGGATCATGTTGGCGCGGTGGAACTCTGCCGCACTGACGCCGAACCGGTCTGGCGCACCGCCGACCTCGTTGAGCGAGACCAGGCGGGCGTCGCGGTAGAAGTAGCAGTCCTCGACGGCTTTTGCCGTCATCGCCCCGCACAGTTGCTGCAGCCGGGCGGCCGGCTCCGGTCGGGTCAGCGCGGCGGCCAGGATCTCCAAAGGCGCTGCCAGTTCCGGTTCGGCGGTGACGGTCGCTGCCATCGCCTCGCCGAGCACCCCGGACAGCCCCTGATAGTCGCTGCGGTACACCCCGACCGTCGACAGCAGGGCGGCGATCGCAGCCGGCAGGTCCGGGTGGCCGGCGCCGGTGGCGGATTCGACGCTCCGGCACACCCGGCCCAGCTCACTGGCGAGAATGTCGGTGGCGGTGTGGATCTTCAACTGCCGCAACGATTCCGCTACCTCCCGATATGGCAGTCCAGCGGCGGAGACCAGCGAGGTCAACGGGTCGGCGCCGGTCGGGTCGACGAACACTCCGCCGATCTCGCGCAGGGCGTCGTAGCCGGTGCTGCCGTCGACCGGCAGTGCGGGATCGAGTGGCTCGCCGGGCGCCAGGATCTTCTCGATGACGATCCATGCCTGCGGGCCGGTCAGCCCGCGCAGCCGGGCCAGATAGCCGGCCGGGTCGGTCAGCCCGTCGGGGTGGTCCACCCGCACGCCGTCGACCAGACCCTCGGAAAACCAGCGGGCCACTTCGGTGTGGGTGGCGTCGAACACCTCCGGGTCCTCCTGGCGCAGCCCGGCCAGCGTGGTGACGGCGAAGAACCGCCGGTACCCGCAGACACCGCGCCAGCCGGTGAGTGTGTAGTGCTGGCGGTCATGCACCTGTCGCGCCGTGGCGTCGTCCCCGGCTGTGCCCGGTGCTATGGGGAAGCGCTCGTCGTAGTAGCGCAGTGCGTCGCCGTCGACCTCAAGTTTTTCGACGTCCTGGTCCGAACCGAGCAGCGGCAGCAGGATGCGGCCGTCGTCGTCGACAGACCAGTCGATGTCGAAGTACGTCGCATAGCGCGACCGGCGGCCGTGCCGCAGCACATCGGTCCACCACGGGTTGTGCTGCGGCAGTTCGATTCCGGCATGGTTGGGCACGATGTCGACGACCAGCCCCAGTCCGCGCTGCCGGGCCGTCTCAGCCAGCCCGGCCAGCCCCTCGGCCCCGCCCAGGTCGGCGGACACCGTCGTCGGGTCGGTGACGTCGTAGCCGTGCTCGGAACCGGGCGCCGCGGTCAGGATGGGGGACAGGTACAGGTGCGAGATCCCCAACTCGGCGAGATAGTCGACGAGTTCCTCCGCATCGGCGAAGGTGAAGTCACCGCACATCTGCAGCCGGTAGGTGGACGACAGCACCCGATTTCGTGCGCGATGAGGACCGGGAACAGGCATAGCTGCCCTTCCCCGCTAGGCGGTCTTTTGAAGCACGACGATCGAGCGGCCCTGGACGGTCATCGTCGTCCCGGCGGCCGCCTGGAGTTCGGTCGCGCCGCGCGGGTCGAAGGTGTCGATGATCGTCTTCCACTCCCTGGCGTAGGGGGTTTCGGGAATGACGAAGTCCACCGGGTAGGCGTGGGCGTTGAAGCACAGCAGGAACGAGTCGTCGACGATCCGTTCGCCGCGCGCGTCCGGTTCCGGCAGTGCCTCGCCGTTGAGGCCCACCGCCACCGACTTGATGCCCGAATGCCAGTCGTCGGAGGTCATCTCGACGCCGTTGCGGGTGAGCCAGTAGATGTCGCGCATATTGTGGGTGCTCTTCGACGGCCGGCCGTCGAAGAATCGCCGCCGCCGGAACACCGGGTGTTTGGCCCGCAATGCGGTGACTGTGCGGGTGAACTCCAGGATGTCGGCGTACTGCCCGGCGGCCGCCCAGTCGATCCAGGTGATCTCGTTGTCCTGACAGTAGGCGTTGTTGTTGCCGCCCTGGGTGCGGCCGATCTCGTCGCCGTGGCTGAGCATCGGAGTGCCTTGGGACAGCATCAGCGTGGCCAGGATGTTGCGCATCTGCCGGTGCCGCAGGGCAAGGATCTCCGGATCGTCGGTCGGACCCTCGACACCGCAGTTCCACGACCGGTTGTGGTTCTCGCCGTCGCGGTTGTGTTCGCCGTTGGCGTCATTGTGTTTGTTGTTGTAGGACACCAGGTCTGGCAGCGTGAAGCCGTCGTGGCAGGTGACGAAATTGATGCTGGCGACCGGCCGCCGCCCGGTCGCCTCATAGAGGTCCGACGATCCGGTCAGCCGGGAGGCGAATTCGCCCAGCGCCGCCGGTTCCCCGCGCCAGTAGTCCCGGACGGTGTCGCGGTACTTGCCGTTCCACTCGGTCCACAGGCCCGGGAAGTTGCCCACCTGGTAGCCGCCCTCGCCGACGTCCCACGGTTCGGCGATGAGCTTGACCTGGCTGATGACCGGATCCTGTTGCACCAGATCGAAAAACGCGCTGAGGCGGTCGACGTCGTAGAACTCGCGGGCCAGTGTGGAGGCAAGGTCGAAGCGGAAACCGTCGACGTGCATCTCCAACACCCAGTACCGCAGCGAGTCCATGATCAGTTGCAGCGTGTGCGGGTGGCGGACGTTGAGGCTGTTGCCGGTGCCGGTGAAGTCCTTGTATTGCCGCGGATCGGAGTCCAGCAGACGGTAGTACGAGGCGTTGTCGATGCCCCGGAAGTTCACCGTCGGCCCCAGGTGGTCGCTTTCCCCGGTGTGGTTGTAGACCACGTCGAGGATCACCTCGATGCCCGTGTCGTGGAACGAGCGGACCATCGACTTGAACTCGCCGACCGCCCCGCCGGCATGGCGGTTAGCCGCGTACGCGGCGTGCGGGGCGAAGAAGCCGTAGGTGTTGTAGCCCCAGTAGTTCGTCAATCCGAGCCCGAGCAGACGTTTGTCGTCCATGAACTGGTGCACCGGCATGAGTTCGATGGCGGTGACGTTCAACGACTTCAGGTGCTCGATCACCGCCGGGTGCGCCATCCCCGCATAGGTGCCGCGCAACTCCTCGGGCACCTTCGGGTGGGTCTGCGTCATCCCCTTGACGTGCGCCTCGTAGATGATCGTCTCGTGGTACGGGGTGCACGGAGCGTGGTCGGAGCCCCACTGGAAGAACGGGTTGATGACCACGCTCAGCATCGTGTGGCCCAGCGAATCCACCCGCGGCGGCGTGCCGCCGTCCGCCGGATCCCCGTGGTTGAGGTCGTAGGAGTAGAGCGCCTGACTGAAGTCGAAGGAGCCCTCGAAGGACTTGCCGTACGGGTCGAGCAGCAACTTGCTGGAGTCGCAGCGCAGGCCCCGGGCGGGATCCCACGGACCGTGCACCCGGAACCCGTAGCGCTGGCCGGGAGCGACGGTCGGCAGGTAGGCATGCCAGACGAAGACGTCGACTTCATCGAGTTCGATTCGGGTCTCGGCGCCGTTGTCGTCGATGAGGCATAACTCGACGCGTTCGGCCACCTCGGAGAACACCGAGAAGTTGGTGCCTGCGCCGTCGAAGGTCGCGCCGAGCGGGTAAGGCGTGCCGGGCCAGACCGTGGGAGGGCGGGCGGGGTCGGTCGTGGGATGGCGGACGGGATCCGGCGGAGCCATGTGTCGACCTTATCGACGTGCGCGCGCTTTGGCCGGGCTTGTCACCACCAACCTGTCGCGGCCCCGATCTGGCGGCCCAGTTCGGGTGTCATGGTCCGCATGTAGGTCGCCGAGATGTGGTGGGAGTCGTGGTAGATCAGCACGTTGCCCTCGATCGCGCGGCAGTAATCGGCCCGGCACACCGCGTCGCTCATGTCCAGCGGTTTGAGCAACGGGAACCGCGCGACGAAGTCCAGGGTCTGGTTGCGTTCGGACAGCACCGTGAAGCGGTCGATCCCGCACGACACCGCGTCGCCCCCCTTGGCCAGACAGTCCGCCGGGATGAACGGCTTATTGCCTTTGCCCACCAGCCACGGGGTGTCTCGCATCGCCAGGATGGGAATGCCGGCGTCGCTGAGCGCCTGCCAGATTCCGATGTAGGTGCCGGGCATGATGTCGCCGGGCTTGATGTTCCACGGCCGGGTGGACGTGGTGAACACGAAGTCCGGGTGATCGGCGATCAGCCGGGGCAGCACCTTCTCGTTCCACTGCCGGCACTTCGGGTAGGGCCGGTTGTCGCCCATCACCAGCGGATTGGGCTCAGTGGTCAGTGGGCAGCCCATCTTGAGGTAGGTGACGACCTTGAACCCGTGCTCCTTGCCGAGCGCGTCCAGCGCGGTGATCCAGTGTTCGGCGTGTGAGCCGCCGGCCAGCGCGATGGTGCGCGTCGCCTTCGGATCGCCGTACGTGCAGTTGATGATTCCGGTGTTGTCGAAGTCGCTGATGCAGCCGTCGTTGGTGGACGCCGGCACGTCGTCCTGCGCTTCGAGCACGGTCGGCCGGAACGGCAGTTGCGGCACCTTGGCGCGGTTGAGCAGCGCCCGGGCGCCCGGGTAGCCGTCGGCGGTGAGGCCGGCCAGTTCGTTGCCGCCGGCGCGCTCGGTCACGACGTGCTCGCGCCAGGCGAAGGACGTGACCGTCAGCGCCAACGCGAGCAGGGTGATCGCGGTGCCTCCGACGGTCGCCGGACGGGGCAGCCTATTGCGCCGAGACCGGGCTGGCCGGGGCGACCGTCCCTGAAAGCGCGCGGCCGATGTGCGCTGAAAGCGCGCGGCCGATGTGCGCTGATAGCGCGCGGCCGATGTGCGCTGATAGCGCGCGGCCGATGTGCGCTGATAGCGCGCGGCCGATGTGCGCTGAAAGCGCAGCGGCTCCTCGACGAACCGCATGGTCAGATATGCCAGGATCCCGGACACCAGCAGGATCACCAGCCCGTCGAGGAATCCGGCATGGGCGCCGCCGCTGAAGGCCAGCCAGAAGATCAGCAGCGGCCAGTGCCACAGATACAGCGAGTACGCCATCGAGCCCAGCGTCACCAGCGGGCGGGTGGCCAGCAGGCGGTTCGGTCCCGGCAACCGGTCGCGGGTGGACAGGCGGGCCCCGCGGTTGGCGCCGGCCAGGATGAGCAGCATGGTGGCACCCACCGGCACCAGCGCCCACGGCCCGGGGAACTCCTTGACGCCGTCGATCAGCGCCCCACACGAGAGGATGGCCAGGATCCCGATCACGGCGAGCAGGGTCCGCAGCCACATCGGCCAGGCGACGTACGGCACGAGCGCCCCGATCAGGACCCCCAGCAGCAGTTCCCACGCCCGGGCGAAGCTGTTGTAGTAGGCCGTGACCTGGTCGTTCTGATGCGCGACGATCGCGAACACGAACGACGCGACCGTCAACGTCGTGAAGAGCACCACGAATACCGTCCGCAACCGGTTACTGCCGATGCGGCCGCGCAGCACTGCCGCCAGTACGAGAACCAGCAGCAGGAAGCCGATGTAGAACTGGCCCTGCACCGACATCGACCAGATGTGCTGCAGCGGCGACACCGCTTCACTGGCGCGCAGATAGTTCGAGGCCGTCGTGGCCAGTTCCCAGTTCTGGTAGTAGCCCAGGCTGGCCAGACTCTGGTCGGCGAAAGTCTCCCAGCGGGTCTGCGGCTGGATCAGAACGGTCAGCACCGCCGAGGCCGCCAGTACCACCACCAGCGCCGGAATGAGGCGTCGCACCAGCCGTTTGACATTCGGGCGGGGGGAGAGCGACGTCCCGGGCGTCAGGGCGTTGCGCAGAACCGAGCCGCCGAAGAAGAAACCCGACAGGGCCAGGAAAACGTCGACGCCGCCGGACACCCTGCCGAACCACACGTGGAAGATCGCCACCAACGCGATCGCCACGCCCCGCAAACCGTCCAGGTCGTGCCGATACAACGCCTCACGCCCGACCGGTGCCGGGACGGTCGCTACCACGTCGACGACGGTCGGGACCGTAGTCTCCGGCGGCCGGATGAGGGTGAGGGTCATGATCGCCCGACAATCTACCAATTTCCCAGGTCGGCTGATCAGCGGCGACGAACCGGCGCACAGCAGGCCGGCGGCGGGCGGCCTATTAGGCTCAGGCGCGTGTCGGCGTTGACCCCACAGCAGATCAGCGCCATCGACGCCGCGCACATCTGGCACCCCTACAGCACCCTGGGTCCCGAGGCGATCGCCCCCGTCGTCGCCACCGGGGCCAAGGGCGCCTGGCTGACGGTCGTGCGCGACGGCGTCGAATGCCGGGTGCTCGACGCGATGGCCTCCTGGTGGACCGCGGTCCACGGCCACGGCCACCCTGTTCTCGACGCCGCAATCACCCGGCAGCTGGGCGTGATGAACCACGTCATGTTCGGCGGCCTGACCCACGAACCGGCCGCGCGGCTGGCTCAACTTCTCGTCGACATCACCCCGGCGGGGTTGGACACGGTGTTCTTCTCCGATTCCGGTTCCGTCGGCGTCGAGGTGGCGGTGAAGATGGCGCTGCAGTACTGGCGCAGCACCGGCCGGTTCGCCAAACACCGGCTGATGACCTGGCGTGGCGGCTACCACGGCGACACCTTCACCCCGATGAGCGTGTGCGATCCCGACGGCGGCATGCACTCGCTGTGGCGCGATGTGCTGGCCGAACAGATCTTCGCGCCGCCGGTGCCGGGTGTCTACGACCCCGGCTACGTCGGTGCCTTCGAAGCCCAAATGTCCACGTATGCAGACGAACTCGCGGCTGTCATCGTCGAGCCGGTGGTCCAGGGCGCCGGTGGTATGCGCTTCCACGACCCGCGGTACCTCACCGATCTGCGGGCGATCTGTGACCGCTACGGTGTACTGCTGATCTTCGACGAGATCGCCACCGGATTCGGTCGGACGGGGGAGTTGTTCGCGGCGGATCACGCCGGCGTCAGCCCGGACATCATGTGCGTCGGCAAGGCCTTGACCGGCGGCTACATCACGCTGGCCGCCACGCTGTGCACCCGGCGCATCGCCGAGACCATCAGCGGCGGCGAGGCCGGCGCGCTGATGCACGGGCCGACGTTCATGGCCAACCCGCTGGCGTGTGCGGTGGCGGTGGCGTCGGTGGAACTGCTGCTCGGCCAGGACTGGCGCGCGCGGGTCACCGAGATCGGCGACGGCCTGCGCACCGGGCTGGCAGCCGCCCGCGCGCTGCCCGGCGTGGCCGACGTCCGGGTCTGCGGGGCCATCGGGGTGATCGAGACCTACCGGCCCGTCGACCTTCGCGTGGCGACCCCGGTGGCGCTCGACAACGGGGTGTGGCTGCGACCCTTCCGCAACCTGATCTACGCGATGCCGCCGTTCATCTGCACCGCGCCCGAGGTCGGGCAGATCACCTCCGCCATGGTGGCGGTCGCGCGCGAATTAGGCTGAGCGGCGATGACGCCCGGAACCGACACCTCCCCGCTGGCCTGGCTGGGCACCGCGGAAGGCGCTCGCCGCGACGCCGGGCTGCGCCGGTCGCTGGCGTCGCGCTCCGCGGTCGCGGTCGAGGTGGATCTGGCCTCCAATGACTACCTCGGCCTGGCCCGCCATCCGCAGGTGGTCGACGCCGGGGTCCGGGCACTGCAGACCTGGGGTGCCGGGTCCACCGGATCGCGGCTGGTCACCGGCAACACCGAACTGCACGAGGAATTCGAGTCCGCGCTGGCCGAATTCGTCGACGCACCTGCGGCGTTGGTGTTCTCCTCCGGGTACACCGCCAACCTGGGCGCGGTGACGGCGTTATCGGGGCGCGGATCTCTGGTGGTGTCCGACGCCGCCGCGCACGCCTCGCTGGTCGACGCCTGCCGGCTGTCCCGGGCACGGGTCGTCGTAACGCCGCACTTGGATGTGGGGGCCGTCGCGGCGGCCCTGGCGGCCCGGGACGAGGGACGCGCCCTGGTGGTCACCGACTCCGTCTTCAGCACCGACGGTGGGCTGGCTCCCCTGCGGGAACTGCACGAGGTGTGCCGCGCGCACGGGGCCCTGCTGCTGGTCGACGAGGCCCACGGCCTGGGCGTGCGCGGCGTTGGCGGCCGGGGCCTGCTGCACGAGGTCGGCTTGGCGGGGGCGCCCGATGTAGTGATGACGACGACGTTGTCGAAGGCGCTCGGCAGCCAGGGCGGCGCGGTGGTCGGACCCGAGGCCGTGCGCGATCACCTGATCAACACCGCGCGGCCGTTCATCTTCGACACCGCCCTGGCCCCGGCGGCGCTCGGCGCCGCGCTGGGGGCGCTGCGGGTGCTTGCCGAAGAACCCTGGCGGCCGCAGGCGGTGCTGACCAACGCCGCCACCCTGGCCGATGCCTGCGGGGTGGCCGAGCGTCCGCAGTCCGCGGTGGTGTCCGTCGTCCTGGGCGACCCCGACCGTGCCCTGGCAGCGGCAGCCGCCTGCCTGGACGCCGGCGTGCGCGTGGGGTGTTTCCGCCCGCCATCGGTCCCGCCGGGCACCTCCCGGCTGCGGTTGACCGCCCGGGCGTCGTTGTCCGACGACGACCTCCAACTGGCCTGCGACGTGCTGACGGCAGTTCTCGGCACGGTCTGATGGCCGTCCTCGTCGTCACCGGGACCGGCACCGGCGTCGGGAAGACCATCACCACCGCTGCGCTGGCCAGCGCCGCCCGCGCCGCCGGGATCGACGTGACGGTGTGCAAACCGGTCCAGACCGGCTCCGGTGCCGACGGCAGCGGAGACGACGACCTCGCCGACGTCGAGCGCCTGGCTGGGGTGACCGCGCTGGTCTCGGTGGCCCGGTATCCCGAGCCGCTGGCACCGGCGGCGGCCGCCGAGCGTTGCGGCCGGCCGCTGCCGTCGGCCGCGGAGATTCTCGCCGCGGTCCGCGCTGCTGACCGGCCCGGTCGGCTGACGCTGGTGGAGGGCGCCGGTGGCCTGCTGGTCGAGATCGCCGCCGCAGGGGTGACGCTGCGCGATCTCGCCATCGACCTGCGGGCCCCGGTGCTGGTCGTGTGCCACGCCGGGCTGGGCACCCTCAACCACACCGCCATGACAGTGGAATGCGTTGAGCACAAACACCTTTCCTGCGCCGGCCTGGTGATCGGATCATGGCCCGAGCAGGCCGGCGCCGCCGAAACCTACAACCGGACGGTGTTGCCCGGGCTGGCCCCGGTCCGCGCGGTGCTGCCCGCCGGGGCGGGCGCGCTGGCACCGGAGCAGTTCGCCGCGATGAGCCGGGCGGCGTTCGACCCGACGTGGGTTACCGGGCTGGTCTGACGGTGGCGCACTCCATCGAGTTGCTGCCCGAACCCGACCCCGACGCCCACGCCGAGGCCGCCGAGGCGACCGGACTGCGCCGGTGGGACAGCGACCAGCGGGTCGACCATCTGCGGCTGGGGCGATCCGGTGGACTAACCTGTCCTGCGTGACAGACCTCCTGGCTGAAGCCCGCGAACAGGTATTGGAGCGCGGCGAAGGACTGTCCCGCGAACAGGTACTCGAGGTGCTCCGGCTGCCCGACGACCAGCTTGAGGAACTGCTGGCCCTGGCCCACGAGGTGCGGATGCGCTGGTGCGGCCCGGAGGTCGAGGTCGAGGGCATCATCAGCCTCAAGACCGGCGGCTGCCCGGAGGACTGCCACTTCTGCGCGCAGTCCGGGCTGTTCGCCTCCCCGGTCCGCAGCGCCTGGCTGGACATCCCGAGCCTGGTGGAAGCCGCCAAGCAGACCGCCAAGACCGGCGCCACCGAATTCTGCATCGTGGCCGCTGTACGCGGCCCCGACGAGCGGCTGATGGCTCAGGTGGCCGCGGGCATCGAAGCGATCCGCAACGAGGTCGACATCCATGTCGCCTGCTCCCTGGGCATGCTCACCCAGGAACAGGTGGACCGCCTCGCCGAGATGGGCGTGCACCGCTACAACCACAACCTCGAATCGGCGCGGTCGTTCTTCCCCAACGTGGTCACCACCCACACCTGGGAGGAGCGCCGGGACACCCTGCAGATGGTGCGCGATGCCGGGATGGAAGTCTGCTGCGGCGGCATCCTCGGCATGGGCGAGACGCTGGAGCAGCGCGCCGAGTTCGCCGCCGAGCTGGCCGAACTCGATCCGCACGAGGTCCCGTTGAACTTCCTCAACCCGCGGCCGGGAACGCCGTTCGGCGATCTCGAGGTGATGCCGGCCGCCGAGGCACTCAAAGCCGTCGCGGCGTTCCGGCTGGCGCTGCCGCGCACCATGCTGCGGTTCGCCGGCGGCCGCGAGATCACCCTGGGCGACCTGGGCGCCAAGCAGGGCATCCTGGGCGGCATCAACGCGGTGATCGTCGGAAACTACCTGACCACGCTGGGTCGCCCTGCTGAAGCCGATCTGGAACTGCTGGACGATCTGCAGATGCCGATCAAGGCGCTCAACGCCAGCTTGTAGTTGAAAAGACTTCAGAATGACCGACGAGCTTCTCCCCCCCGTGGGCGCCGGCGTGTTCAACGTGTACACCGGTGAACGGCACGGCGAGGTCGAACCGCTCACCGCACGCCTGGGACTGGAGCCGCCGCGGTTCTGCGCCGCGTGCGGCCGGCGGATGATCGTCCAGGTGCGCCCCGACGGATGGTGGGCGCAGTGCTCGCGGCACGGCCGCGTGGATTCGCAGGAACTGGAGACGCGGCGATGACAACCCTCGTGGGTCAGCCCCCGCGTCACTCCCTAAGGTTCGCTGCACTGGGTTTGATCGGCGGCCTTGCCCTGTCCGGCGCCGCATTGGGCGCCGTCTGGGCCTGGATCGCCCCGCCGATCCACACCTTCACCGCCCTGGCCAAGTCCGGCGACCGCGTCGACGCCTTCCTGGGCAAGGAATCCGACAATCTGTTCGTGGCGAGCGCGATGATGATCGGTCTGCTGAGCTTCCTTGCCATCGTCTCGGCAGTGCTGGCCTGGCAGTGGCGGGCCCACCGCGGGCCGGTTCTGGTCACCGCGCTCTGGCTTGGCCAGCTGGCCGCGGGCGGCGCAGCCACGGGAGTCGGCGCGGCACTGGCGCATTGGCGTTACGGCACCGCCGACCACGACGGGGCGGCGCTGAGTCCGGACAACCGGGTGGCCTACTTCACCGAGGCGCCGCCGGTCCTCGTCGGACACCACCCGCTGCAGATCGCTGTCACGCTGCTGCTGCCCGCGGCGCTGGCCGCGCTGGTCTACTCGTTCCTGACGGTGGCGACACCGCGCGACGATCTGGGGGCCTGGCCGGAGGAAGATCCGCTCGCCCGCGCCGCGACGGTGTACTGATCAGAGCGGCCGGAAGGGCACCCGGCCGCCCATCACCACCCGACCGACGATGCCGCTGAGGCGCCACATGCCGGCATAGGTGACGGGATTGAACAGTGTGGGCCAGGTGGTCCGGACCAGGTGCTCGTCCAGGGGTCGATCGGCGAAGCGGTCGATCAGCCAGCGCAGCGTCATCGGCGCCGACATCGGGTGCAACAGAAGGTGTTCGCTGAATTTGTCCCGGTGGTAGGTGACGTTGGCCCCGGCATCGTTGTAGAGGTGGGCGAGTTCGTCGATGTCGTCGACATTGATGATCGAGTCGTGCACGGCCTGCACGATCAGCACCGGCGGGGTCGGCGCGGTCCGACCGAGCCGGATGGCCTCGAAGACCTCCTGGACCTCCGGCATGCTGAGAACCTGTGCCAGCGGCGGGCGCACCAGATCGTCCATATCGGCGCGGAACATCCGGATCATCGCCTCCGCGGTGGTCATCTTCTCCAGCCGCTTGAGGGTGGCGCGTCCGTGCTCGGTGGCGTGCTCCTCGACGACGCGGGCCAGACCCGGGTAGGTCTTGGCCAGCGCGGAGATCACCAGAGCGGGCAGGCCGGAGTAGCGGGTGCCGTTGAGCCGCAGGAAGGTGTTGCCGAGATTGCCGACCGGCGAGCCCAGCACAGCGCCGACGATATTCAGCTCGGGGGCGTACTCAGCGTAGGTCTCCGCGGCCCAGGCGCTGGCCAGGCCGCCACCGGAGTAGCCCCACAGTCCAACTTTGCTGTCCCGGGCCAGGCCGAACCGCTCGAAGTTCAGGGTGGCGCGCAGGCCGTCCAGCACCCGGTGACCCGGTTCGTGCGGGGCGCCCCACATGCCGTCGCGGCCCTCGTGGTCGGGAACCGAGACCACCCAGCCCTCGGCGAGGGCCGCAGCCATCAGCAGGTACTCCCACTGGGCCAGCGCCCCGACCGCCTTGGCCCGCCGACGCAAGGCGTACGACGGGAAGCAGCGCGAGGTCACCGCGTCGATCGCGCACTGGTAGGACACCACGTGGCGGGGCTGGCTGTGGCTGTGCGTCGCCGGCACCAGCACCGTGGTCGCGGTCGCCTCGGGGTGCCCCTGCCGGTCAGTGGTGCGGTAGAGCAGCTGGGTGGCCCGCACCCGCTGCGGAATCAGGCCGAGGAAGCCCAGTTCGACATCCCGTGAGCGAAGGACCGTGCCGGGAGCGGCGTGCTGGAAACCTGCCGGCGGCTCGTAGAACGGGTCCTCCGACGGCAGAACCGGCCGTAGACCGCGCTGGAAGTCCTCGTGCGGGGCCCGGCCGATCCATTCGGGGCTGAGTCCCGCGGCGGTTGTCATTGCACCAGTCTTACCTTAAGAGAGGTTTAAGACTCTACTTACCGCGCCGTAGGTTCCTCGGCGCGCCTGCCTCAGTGTGGTCCCTCAGGTGGCCTCAGTGCGGCGAATTCGTCGGTCACCCGCAAACGTGACTCGGTGAACCGGTAGAGGGCCGCCGGCCGGCCGCCGCTACGGCCCGGATGGACCGTGGTGCCGGTCCGGGTGATCACCCCGCGACGGGCCAGTACCCGTTGCAGGTTGGTGGCGTCGACCTGGTAGCCCAGCGCCGCCCCGTAGATGTCGCGCAGCGTGGATAAAGCGAAATCCCTTGGCGCAAGCGCAAATCCGATGTTGGTGTAGGACAGCTTGGCGGCCAGTCGGGAGTGGGCGTAGGCCACCATGTGGCCGTGGTCGAACGCCATCGGTGGCAGTTCGCCCACCGCGTGCCAACGGGTGTCGGGCGGCAGGGCGGGCGTCGCGGGGGAGGGCACCAGGCCGAGGAAGGCCGAGGCGATGACCCGCGCGCCGGGTACCCGGTCGGGCTCGGAGAACACCGCCAGTTGTTCGAGATGTGCCACCTCGCGCAGATCTACTTTCTCCGCGAGCTGGCGGCGCACCGAACTGCTGAGATCCTCGTCGTCGCGCACCTGGCCGCCCGGTAGCGACCATTTGCCCATTTCGGGCTCCAAGGCCCGCTGCCATAACAGCACGTCGAGGTGGGGTTTGCCAGAGCTGAGCCTGCGTACCTGGAATATGACGGCAAGCACCTCGTGTTGAGTGTTATCATAGGGCACGTTTTCGATCATAGATCGAAAACCTCGGACGCGAGACATGGAGGCGGCGATGACTGTCACTGATGTTTTCGGCACCGCGGCGGGCGGCTTGAGTTCCCCCGTAGCCGACCGCATCGTCGACGGACCCGGTGGTTTCACCGGCGTCGACGGTGACGCGGTGTGGGCGGCGGAGGTGCGCCGCCTCGCCACGCTGCGCAACGCCACCATCCTGGCGCACAACTACCAGCTGCCGGCCATCCAGGATGTCGCCGATCACGTCGGGGATTCGCTCGCGCTGTCGCGGATCGCCGCCGAGGCCCCGAAGGACACCATCGTGTTCTGCGGCGTGCACTTCATGGCCGAGACCGCCAAGATCCTCGCACCAGGCAAGACGGTCCTGATTCCCGATCAGCGCGCCGGGTGTTCGCTGGCCGACTCCATCACCGCCGAGGAGTTGCAGGCGTGGAAAGACGATCACCCCGGAGCCGTGGTGGTGTCCTACGTCAACACCACCGCCGCGGTGAAGGCGCTGACCGACATCTGCTGCACATCCTCGAATGCGGTGGAGGTGGTGAATTCCATCCCCGCCGGCTGCGAGGTGCTGTTCTGCCCGGACCAGTTCCTCGGCGCGCACGTGCGGCGGATGACCGGCCGGGACAACCTGCACATCTGGGCCGGCGAGTGCCACGTGCATGCCGGCATCAACGGTGACGAACTGGCCGCCCAGGCCACCAGCCACCCCGACGCAGAACTCTACGTTCACCCCGAATGTGGTTGCGCGACTTCGGCTCTCTACCTCGCCGGCGAGGGGGCCTTCCCGGCCGACCGGGTGAAGATCCTGTCCACCGGCGGCATGCTGGATGCCGCGAAGACCTCGCACGCCAAGCAGGTGCTGGTAGCCACCGAAGTCGGCATGCTGCACCAATTGCGAAGGGCTGCGCCGGGAATCGACTTCCGGGCGGTCAACGACCGGGCGTCCTGCCGATACATGAAGATGATCACTCCTGCCGCACTGCTGCGCTGCCTGGTCGAGGGCGCTGACGAGGTCGACGTCGACTCCGGTACGGCCGACCGGGCCCGGGCCAGTGTGCAGCGGATGATCGAGATCGGCCAGCCCGGCGGCGGGGAATGAGCCGCCCGGTGGCTTGTGGCGCCGGCGCCGCAGGCCTTGACTGGCAGCAGCGCGCCGACGTCGTCGTCGTCGGGACCGGGGTGGCCGGGCTCGCCGCGGGGCTGGCCGCGCACCGGAAGGGCGCTCGCACCGTGATCCTGAGCAAAGCCGACGACACGGCGACGTTCTACGCCCAGGGTGGGATCGCGGTGGTGCTGCCGTTCACCGACGACACGGTGGAGTCCCATGTCGCCGACACGCTGGCGGCCGGCGCCGGGTTATGCGATCCCGGTGCCGTGCGGTCGATCGTCGCCGACGGCTACCAGGCGGTGTCCGACCTGATCGCCGACGGTGCGCGGTTCGACGAGGCCGCCCCCGGGCAGTGGGCGCTGACCCGGGAGGGCGGCCACTCCCGGCGCCGAATCATGCACGCCGGCGGCGATGCCACCGGTGCGGAGGTGCAGCGCGCTCTCGACCACGCCGCCGCCACCCTGGACATCCGGCGCAATCACGTCGCGCTGCAGGTGCTGCACGACGGGACCGCCGTCACCGGGGTGCTGGTACGCAACCCCGACGGCGTGGGCATCGTGCACGCGCCGTCGGTGATCGTGGCCACCGGCGGCCTCGGCCATCTCTATAGCGCCACCACCAACCCCGAAGGATCCACGGGCGACGGCATCGCGCTGGCGTTGTGGGCCGGAGTCGGGGTCAGCGATATCGAGTTCATCCAGTTCCACCCGACCATGCTTTTCGACCCGTTCGGCACCGGACGCCGACCGCTGATCACCGAGGCGCTGCGCGGGGAGGGTGCGGTGCTGCGCGACGCCCGCGGGGACTCGGTGACCGCGGGCGTGCACCCGATGGGCGATCTGGCTCCGCGCGATGTAGTGGCCGCGGCGATCGACGCCCGCCTGCGCGAGACCGGCGACGGCTGCGTGTACCTGGATGCTCGCGGTGTGGAGCGGCTTGAGCAGCGCTTCCCGACCGTCACCGAAGCGTGCCGGCGCGCCGGGATCGAACCCACCCGCGAACCGATCCCGGTGGTCCCCGGCGCGCACTACAGCTGCGGTGGCATCGGCACCGACGTGCACGGCCGTACCGAACTGCCGGGTCTGCTGGCGGCCGGCGAGGTGGCCCGCACCGGCATGCACGGCGCCAACCGGCTGGCCTCCAACAGCCTGCTTGAAGGTCTGGTGGTGGGCGGCCGCGCCGGCCGCGCCGCGGTCGGGCACGCCCGCGCGACCGATTCGACTATGGCGAAAGTTGATGCGCTGCAGCATGTTTCACTCGACCGCCGGGTGTTGCAGCAGGCGATGACCCGCTGGGCGTCGGTGGTCCGAGACGGTGACGGTCTACGCGAGCTTGCCGCCGTCCTGGAGGATGCGCCGGCCCGGACCATCCGCAGCCGGGCCGACGTCGAGGACGTCGCCCTGACAGCCACCGCCCGGGTGGTCGCCGCCGCGGCGCTGGCCCGCACCGAAAGCCGCGGCTGCCATCACCGCGGCGACTACCCGGACACCGAACCGGCCCAGGCCGTCAGCCGCACCGTGCACGACCAGCACGCCGTCGCTCCGCTGTCATGACGCTGACCGCTGAGGAGCGAGTGCAGGCGCTGGAGACGATCCGGCGCGGGCTCGACGAGGATCTGCGATACGGGCCGGACGTGACGACTCTTGCCACCGTCCCGGCCGACGCGGTGACCGAGGCGGCTGTCGTGGCCCGGGAACCGGGTGTCGCCGCGGGGATCGATGTCGGGCTGATGGTGCTCGACGAAGTTCTCGGTCCCGACGGTTACCAGGTGCTGGAGAGAGTCGATGACGGCACCCGGGTGCAGGCCGGGCAAGCGCTGCTGCGCCTGCAAGCCAACACCGCCGGTCTGCTCACCGCCGAGCGCACCCTGCTGAACCTGGTGTGCCACCTCTCCGGGATCGCCACCGCCACCGCTGCCTGGGTCGACGCGATCGAGGGCACCAAGGCCAAGATCCGCGACACCCGCAAGACGCTGCCCGGCCTGCGGGCGCTGCAGAAGTACGCGGTGCGCGTCGGCGGCGGGGTCAATCACCGGATGGGTCTCGGCGATGCCGCGCTGATCAAGGACAACCACGTCGCCGCGGCCGGATCGGTGGTCGCGGCGTTGCGGGCGGTGCGCACCGCCGCTCCGGACCTGCCGTGTGAGGTCGAGGTCGACACCCTCGAACAACTCGACGAGGTGCTCGGCGAGGACGTGCAATTGATCCTGCTCGACAATTTCCCGGTCTGGCAGACCCAGATCGCCGCGCAGCGCCGGGATGCCACCGCGCCGGGTGTGCTGCTGGAATCCTCCGGCGGGCTGTCGCTGGACACCGCCGCCGAGTACGCCGGTACCGGGGTTGACTATCTGGCCGTCGGCGCGCTCACCCACTCGGTGCGGGTGCTCGACATCGGCTTGGATATGTGACCTCGCTGGCTCCTCAATCAACCCGCCACGTCGGCGACAAGCACGCCGACCCCGCGCTTGGCCGCCAGTCGCGCCATCAAGGGAAGCGACGGATCGTCAGTGCCCGCCTCGACGATGCGCGGGTTCACCAGGTGGACGTCACGCCTGCCGAGCCGGACGTCGGCCTCGCCGGCGGCCAGAACGTTCTTGACCCAGTTGGTTTTTCCGTGCGCAAGCATGATCGCGACGGTGTGTCCTTTGCGGTAGGCCGACACCGCGGTCTCCAGTGCCCGGCCAGACTTGCGTCCGCGGTGCTTGATCACCGTGATGCCCGGCGTGAACCGGGCGATCGGCACCGCGACGGGGTTGATGTATTTGATCTGGAAGTTCTCGAACCAGACCGGGAACCTCATCGGTACGCCGGGGGAGTTGTTGGGGTGGTCCTTGGTCCGCATGACCCCATTGTGCCGTCTTAGAGCAGGACCTGGCCGCCGTCGACGATCAGGTCATGGCCGGTGACGTAGGACGCCTGGTCGCTGGCCAGCCAGAGCACGGCATCGGCCACCTCACCCGGATCGGCGACCCGGCCCAGCGGGATGCTGCCCTCGACCCGCGCGGCGCGGTCGGCGTCGGTCTCGCCGTCCCGCAACGACATCGGCGTCGCGGTGATACCGGGGCTGACACTGTTGACCCGGATCCCGAGCTGGGCGACCTCGATCGCGGCGGTCCGGGTCAACGTGTGCACGCCGGCCTTGCTGGCGACGTAGGCGCTCAGGTTCGCGCGGTTGCTGGCGACCCCCAGGCTGGACGCGGTGTTGACGATCGAGCCCGGGCCTTCCTGGGCGATCATCTGCGCCAGGGTGTGTTTGAGGCACAGCATCGTGGCGGTCAGGTTGACCGCCATCGTCTGGTTCCAGTCCTCCAATGAGGTGTCCACGACCGGGGCCGGGGGACGGAAAATCCCCGCCACGTTCGCCATGACGTCGATGCGCCCGGTATGCGCGGCGGCGGCGGCGACCGCGTCCCGCACGCTGTCCTCATCGGTGACCTCAATCGCCACGGAATGCGCGGAACCCCCCGCCGCAATGATCCGGCCGACCAGCGCCTCCAGCGGACCATCGACCCGGCGGGCGGCAGCGATCACCTGCGCGCCGGCGGTCGCGAAGCGTTCGGCCACCACCGACCCGATACCGCCGCCGGCCCCGATCACCAGCACGGTAGCCCCGGTGAAGTCCAGTTCCGGTGAATGTCGGCGGTGCGAACTCATGCGAATAAGCAAATCACGCCGCCGCGCCTCGGCGTACCAGCGACAGGACCACCGCCGCCAGCGCGAACAGCGCCGACATGGTGCGATTCAGCACCATCTGCTGGCGCGGCGTCCGGAGCCAGCCCAGCAGCCGCGACGACAAACCGGTGTAGCCGCACATCACGATGACGTCCACCACCGTCATCGTCGCCGCGATCGTCAGGTACTGCGGCAGCAGCGGCCGGGTGGGGATGACGAACTGGGGCAGGACGGCGAGCAGGAACACCAGGCCTTTGGGGTTGGTCAGGTTGACCAGTGCGCCGCGCGCCAGCAATGCCAGCCGGCCGCCGGCCCCGTCAGGTCTGCCGTCGGCGCCGACGGCGAGTTGCTCGGTGAGATCGCTCGCCGTCGTCCGCCACTGCCGGACGGCCAGGTAAATCAGGTAGAGCACGCCGATCCACTTGATCACCGTGAACGCAGTGACGGACTTGGCCACCGCGGCGCCGAGGCCGACAGCCACCACCGCCAACTGCGTCATCAACCCGATCTGCAGTCCGGCGACGCTCCACGCGCCGCGGCGCAATCCGTGGGTCAGGCCGGTGGACATGGACTGGATCGCACCGGCTCCCGGCGAGACGCTGATGGCGATCGACGCACCGACGAAGGCCAGCCAGAGGTCCCACTGCATCGGCAGATTATCGCCCCCGGCCCAATCGATGCAGAAACGATTTTCCATCGCCTGTCCTGATCGGCGACAATTGGCGGTGATGATCACCCCACCTGTTCGGCTGTCCCGCATCGACCTGCGTGGTCGCTCGCTGTCGGCGGCGCAACTGCGCGCCGCGCTGCCCCGCGGCGGTGTCGACGTCGACGCGGTGGTGCCGGTCGTCCGGCCGATCGTCGATGACATCGCCGATCGCGGAGCCGTCGCCGCCCTGGAGTACGCCGCAAGGTTCGACGGTGTGCGCCCCGACACAGTGCGGGTGCCGGCCGCCGAACTGGATGCCGCCCTGGCCGCGCTCGATCCCCAGGTGCGCGCCGCCCTGGAGGTGGCGATCGAGCGCACCCGGGCCGTGCACGCCGACCAGCGTCGCACCGACACCACCACGGTGTTGGCGCCCGGAGCGACGGTCACCGAGCGGTGGGTTCCGGTGGAGCGGGTGGGCCTGTACGTGCCCGGCGGCACCGCCGTCTACCCGTCGAGTGTGGTGATGAACGTCGTCCCGGCCCAGGCCGCCGGAGTGGAGTCGCTCGTCGTTGCCAGCCCGCCGCAGGCCGATTACGGCGGGCTGCCGCATCCCACCATCCTGGCCGCGGCACGACTGCTGGGCGTCGACGAAGTGTGGGCGGTCGGCGGCGCGCAGGCCGTCGCGCTGCTGGCCCACGGCGGCACCGATACCGACGGATCCGAACTGCCGCCGGTGGACATGGTCACCGGGCCGGGAAACATCTACGTCACCGCCGCCAAACGGATCTGCCGCTCGCAGATCGGCATCGACTCCGAGGCGGGGCCCACCGAGATCGCCGTCCTGGCCGACCACACCGCCGACCCGGTACACGTGGCCGCCGACCTGATCAGTCAGGCCGAGCATGACGTGATGGCGGCCAGCGTGCTGGTCACCGACAGTGTCGAACTGGCCGACGCCACCGATGCCGAACTGCTCGCGCAACTTCAGACCACGGTGCACCGCGAGCGGGTCACCGCGGCGCTCACCGGTCGGCAGTCGGCCATCGTCCTGGTCGACGACATCGACACCGGCTTGCGGGTGGTCAACGCCTACGCCGCCGAGCATCTGGAGATCCAGACCGCCGATGCGGCCGCGGTCGCAGCCCGGATCCGTTCCGCCGGAGCCATTTTCGTCGGGCCGTGGTCGCCGGTCAGCCTGGGCGACTACTGTGCCGGCTCCAACCACGTGTTGCCCACCGCCGGGTGCGCGCGGCACTCCAGTGGGCTGTCGGTGCAGACCTTCCTGAGGGGCATCCACGTCGTCGACTACAGCGAGGCGGCCCTGAAAGACGTCTCGGGATATGTGATCACGCTGGCGAACGCCGAGGACCTGCCCGCGCACGGCGAGGCGGTCCGCCGGAGGTTCGAGACGCGATGACGTTAGGTCAACGGGTGGGTCTGGCGGACCTGCCGTTGCGGGACAACCTGCGCGGCAAATCCGCCTACGGTGCACCACAGCTCGAGGTGCCCGTGCGGCTGAACACCAACGAGAACCCCCACCCGCCGAGCGCGGCCCTGGTGGCCGATGCCGCCGAGGCGGTACGGGAAGCGGCGACGCAGTTGCACCGCTACCCGGATCGCGACGCCGTCGCATTGCGGCGCGACCTGGCCGGGTATCTCACGGCGCGCACCGGCAATCAGGTGAGTGTCGAGAACGTCTGGGCGGCCAACGGATCCAACGAGATCCTGCAGCAACTGCTGCAGGCGTTCGGTGGGCCGGGCCGCAGCGCGATCGGCTTCGTCCCGTCGTATTCGATGCACCCGATCATCTCCGACGGCACCCAGACCCGGTGGATCGAGGCGGTGCGGGCTGCCGACTTCAGCCTGGACGTGGATGCCGCGATCGCCGCGATCCACCGCGAGCAACCCGACGTCGTGTTCGTCACCAGCCCCAATAACCCGACGGGACAGAGTATTCCGCTGGCCGACCTGCGCCGCCTGCTGGACGCGATGACCGGTGGGGTGCTGATCGTCGACGAGGCCTACGGCGAGTTCTCCAGCCAGCCCAGCGCGATCGCGCTGCTCGATGACTACCCGGCCCGGCTCATCGTCAGCCGCACCATGAGCAAGGCGTTCGCCTTCGCCGGCGGCCGGCTGGGCTATCTGGTGGCCGCACCGGCGGTGATCGAGGCGGTGCTGCTGGTCCGGCTGCCCTACCACTTGTCCGCGCTCACCCAGGCCGCCGCCCGCGCCGCACTGCGCCACGCCGACGAGACGCTGGCCAGCGTCGCCGCGTTGGCCGCCGAACGGGACCGGGTCAGTGCGGCATTGGGCAGCATGGGTTTTCGGGTGATCCCCAGCGATGCGAACTTTGTGCTGTTCGGGCTCTTCGCTGACGCCGCCACGGCGTGGGAGCGCTACCTGGCCGACGGGGTGCTGATCCGCGACGTCGGCATTCCCGGCCACCTGCGCGTCACCATCGGCCTGGCCGAGGAGAACGACGCATTCCTGGCGGCCAGCCGGAAGCTGGCCGCCGCCGAGCTTGCCCAGCCTCTAGGAGCCTCATGACGCAAGTGCACCCCCGTCGTGCCCGGGTAGAACGCAAGACCCGGGAATCCGACATCGTCGTGGACCTGAACCTCGATGGCACCGGACGTGTCGAGATCGACACCGGGGTGCCGTTTTTCGACCACATGTTGACCGCGCTGGGCACCCACGCCAGCTTCGACCTGATCGTCATCGCCCGTGGCGACGTCGAGATCGAAGCGCACCACACCGTCGAGGACACCGCGATCGTGCTCGGCACCGCGCTCGGCCAGGCACTCGGCGACAAGAAGGGCATCCGCCGGTTCGGTGATGCCTTCATCCCGATGGACGAGACCCTCGCGCACGCCGCCGTGGACGTGTCCGGCCGGCCCTACTTCGTGCACACCGGCGAGCCGGATTACCTGGTGAACTTCACCATCGCCGGCTCGGGCGTGCCGTACCACACCGTCATCAACCGGCACGTCTTCGAATCGCTGGCCGTCAACGCCCGGATCGCCCTGCATGTGCGCGTCGTTTACGGCCGCGACCCGCACCACATCACCGAGGCCCAGTACAAGGCGGTGGCGCGCGCGCTGCGCGAGGCGGTCGAGCCCGACCCCCGTGCTACCGGCGTGCCGTCCACCAAAGGTGTTCTGTGACAGCACGTTCTGTTGTTGTGCTGGACTACGGTTCGGGCAACCTGCGCTCGGCGCAGCGCGCCCTGATGCGGACCGGGGCGCGGGTGACCGTCACCGCCGACAGTTCGGCCGCGCTGGCAGCCGACGGGCTGGTGGTGCCCGGGGTCGGTGCGTTCGAGGCCTGTATGACGGGCCTGCGAGCCATCGGCGGCGACGAGATCATCGCCGAGCGGGTGGCGGCTGGCCGGCCCGTGCTGGGCGTGTGCGTTGGCATGCAGATTCTGTTCGCCCACGGGGTGGAGTTCGGCGTGGACAGCCGCGGCTGCGGGCAGTGGCCCGGAGCGGTCACCCGGCTGGACGCCCCGGTTGTTCCGCACATGGGCTGGAACGTCGTCGACGCCGCACCGGGCAGCCGGCTGTTCAAGGGACTGGCTCCCGACAACCGGTTCTACTTTGTGCACTCCTACGCCGCTCAGGCGTGGGAGGGCGACCCCGACGCGCTGTTGACCTGGGCCAGCCACCATGTGCGGTTCCTGGCGGCGGTCGAGGACGGGCCGTTGTCGGCCACGCAATTTCATCCGGAGAAGAGCGGCGACGCCGGTGCGGCGCTGCTCGCCAATTGGGTTGAGGGGCTTTGATATTCAAATGAACAGCAACGGGAACAGACTGATCCTGCTGCCGGCTGTCGACGTGGTCGAGGGCCGGGCGGTGCGCCTGGTGCAGGGCAAGGCCGGTAGCGAGACCGAGTACGGCTCGGCGCTGGAGGCTGCGTTGACCTGGCAGCGCGACGGCGCCGAGTGGATCCATCTGGTGGACCTCGATGCCGCCTTCGGCCGCGGCAGCAACCGCGAACTGCTCGCGGAAGTCGTTGCGGCACTGGACGTCAACGTTGAGATGTCCGGCGGCATCCGCGACGACGAGTCGCTGCGAGCCGCGCTGGCCACCGGCTGCGCCCGGGTCAACATCGGCACGGCCGCGCTGGAGAACCCGGAGTGGTGCGCGCGGGCGATCGGCGAATACGGCGACCGGGTGGCCGTCGGCCTCGACGTTCAGATCGTCGACGGGGAGCACCGCTTGCGCGGCCGCGGCTGGGAGACCGACGGCGGTGACCTGTGGCATGTGCTGGAACGCCTTGACAGTGAGGGGTGTTCGCGTTTCGTCGTCACCGACGTCACCAAGGACGGCACGCTGACCGGCCCCAACCTCGAACTGCTCGAAGGGGTCGCGGAGTGCACCGGGGCGCCGGTGATCGCCTCCGGCGGCGTGTCCAGCCTCGACGATCTGCGGGCGATCGCCACCCTGACCGGCAGCGGCATCGAGGGAGCCATCGTCGGAAAGGCGCTGTACGCCGGACGTTTCACCCTGCCCGAGGCGCTCGCGGCGGTGAGCCGCTAAGGTGCCCGACCTGCAGGCGCTCGTCGCCGAAGCGGCCGCGATCCTGGACCGGGCTGCCGTGCCGTTCATCGCTGGTCACCGCGCGCAGTCCGCTGTGCAGAAGCAGGGCAACGACTTCGCCACCGAGGTCGACCTGGCGCTGGAGCGACAACTCGTAGCCGAGTTGGAGGCGGCGACGGGGATCGGCGTGCACGGCGAGGAGTTCGGCGGTGCCGACCTCGATGCGCCGCTGGTGTGGGTCGTCGACCCCATCGACGGCACGTTCAACTACGCCGCGGGATCGCCGATGGCCTCGATTCTGGTGGCTCTCCTGCGCGACGGGGAACCGGTCGCCGGCCTGACCTGGCTGCCGTTCACCGGTCAGCGCTACACCGCGGTGACCGGCGGTCCGCTGGTGTCCGACGGCGTGACGCACCCGGCTCTGGGCCCGGCCCCGCTGGCCGATTGTGTTGTCGGTGTCGGAAGTTTCAACGTCCTGGGCCGCGGCCGCTACCCCGGACCGTGGCGGCTGGCGGTGTTCGCCGAACTCAGCCGGGTGTGTTCCAAGATCCGGATGCACGGCTCGATCGGTATCGATATGGCTTATGTCGCCGACGGAATCCTCGGCGCGACAGTGCATTTCGGCGGTCAGGTGTGGGACCACGCCGCCGGCGTCGCCCTGGTGCGGTCGGCCGGCGGTATCGTCACCGACCTGGCCGGCGAGCCCTGGACGCCGGACACCCGGGGGATACTGGCGGCCGCACCCGGCACCCACGCCGAGGTGCTGGACCTGTTGCGCCGAGTGGGCTCACCGGAGGAGTTTCGCTGATGCCGGAAACGAATATGGATGTGGCGGTTCGGGTCATTCCCTGCCTGGACGTGGACGCCGGCCGGGTGGTCAAGGGCGTCAACTTCGAAAACCTGCGGGACGCCGGGGATCCGGTCGAACTGGCCGGCGTCTACGACGCCCAGGGCGCCGACGAACTGACCTTCCTGGACGTCACGGCGTCGTCGTCGGGCCGGGCGACCATGCTCGACGTCGTCCGCCGGACCGCCGAGCAGGTGTTCATTCCACTCACGGTCGGTGGCGGTGTCCGATCGGTAGCCGACGTGGACGCCCTGCTGCGCGCCGGCGCGGACAAGGTGTCGGTGAACACCGCGGCGATCGCCCGGCCCGAACTGCTGGCCGAGTTGTCGCGTCAGTTCGGTTCACAGTGCATCGTGCTGTCCGTGGACGCCCGGACCGTCCCGGCCGGGAGTACCCCGACGTCGTCGGGCTGGGAAGTGACGACGCACGGCGGCCGACAGGGCACGGGCATCGATGCCGTCGAATGGGCAAGGCGCGGAGCCGAACTCGGCGTCGGCGAGATCCTGCTCAATTCGATGGACGCCGATGGCACCAAATCCGGCTTCGACCTGCCGATGCTGCGCGCGGTCCGGGCGGCGGTGACGGTCCCGGTGATCGCCAGCGGCGGGGCGGGTGCGGTCGGCGACTTCGCCCCGGCGGTGCACGCCGGAGCCGATGCGGTGCTGGCGGCCAGCGTGTTCCACTTCGGGGAGCTGACGATCGGTGAGGTGAAGGCCGCCATGGCGGCAGCGGGGGTTACCGTCCGATGAGCGCCCTCGACCCCGCAATTTCCCAGCGCCTCAAGCGAAACGCCGACGGTCTCTTCGTCGCGGTGGCCCAGGAACGCAGCACCGGGCAGGTCCTCATGGTGGCGTGGATGGACGACGAGGCCCTGGCCCGAACCCTGGCCACCCGTCAGGCCACCTATTTCTCGCGCTCCCGCAATCAGCACTGGGTCAAGGGCGAGACGTCCGGTCACACCCAGTACGTGCATTCGGTACGCCTGGACTGCGACGGGGACACGGTGTTACTGGAGGTCGACCAGACCGGGGCGGCCTGTCACACCGGCGAGCACACCTGCTTCGACGCCGACGTGCTGCTCGGCATCGACTCTGCCTAGAGATCACGTTCTGGCGCGAACTCACCGCCTGTAGGCAGAGTCGATGCTGAATTAGGCCGAGGAACGCGCCCGCAGAACCTCCAACGCTTTGTCGGCATGGGTGTCCATGTTCACCTCGCTGGAGATCACGTCCAGGACGGTGCGGTCGGTGTCGATGACGAAGGTGGTGCGCTTCACCGGCATGAACTTCCCGAGCAGACCGCGTTTGACACCGAAGAGTTCGGCCACCTTGCCGCTGGCATCGGACAGCAGTGGATAGTCGAAACGCTGGGAGTCGGAGAACTTGGCCTGCTTGTCGACGGCGTCGGTGCTGATCCCCACACGGGAGGCGCCGACCGCGTCGAATTCCTGCGCCAGATCCCGGAAGTGGCAGGCCTCTTTGGTGCAGCCGGGGGTCATCGCCGCGGGGTAGAAGAACAGCACGATCGGACCTCCTGCCAGCAGGCTGGACAGCGAACGCGTCGTCCCGGTCTGGTCGGGCAGTTCGAACTCCGGCACTCGGTCACCGCGGTTGATCGTCATGGCCGCCACGCTAACGCTGGTCGGACCGGATCGCCAGGTCTGGGAAGATGTCCCCGTGCCATCCACCGGAGGAACGCCGTGATCCGCGTCGCGCAGTTGCTGCTGGTGGTCGCCGCCGGCGCACTGTGGGTGGCCTCACGGCTGCCGTGGGTGACGATTGGTTCCGCCGACGGGTTGGGCCCCGCCAAGACCACCACCCTCAACGGCGCGGTCTGGTCGACAGCCCTGCTCCCGCTGGCGGTGCTGCTGCTGGCGGCAGCGCTGGCCGCTCTCGCGGTGCGGGGTTGGACGATGCGGATCGTGGCTGTCTTGTTGGCGGTCGTCTCGTTCGCGTTGGGCTACCTCGCCATCACCCTGATCACGATCCCGGACGTCGGACCGCGGGGCGCCGCTCTGGCCGGCGTCGAGGTGGTCAATCTGGTGTCCAGTGAGCGTCATCTCGCCGGCGCGGTGATCACCCTGGCATCGGCGGCTGCCGTCCTGGTCGCCGCCGTGCTGCTGATGCGGTCGGCGGTCGTCGCCCACGCCGCCAAATACGTCGCGCCCGGTGCATCCGGCACCGCGGCTTCGGAAGTGCTGTCCGAGCGTGGCATGTGGGACGCCCTCGACGAGGGTGCGGACCCCACCGTCAGCCGGTCGGACTTGGAGGGGCGGTGACGGATGCCGGCGAACGGACGGCTACCCTTTCACCCACATCGCCGTCATCGCCCGACACCGCCAGAGGGGACCGGAAAGTCATGAGTTCGGCAACCGTGCTCGACTCCATTCTCGAGGGAGTCCGTGCTGACGTTGCCGCGCGTGAGGCGCTGGTCAGCATGGCCGAGGTCAAGGCCGCCGCTGAGGTCGCGCCGCCGGCGCGAGACGTGCTGGCAGCATTGCGCGCCCCCGGTATCGCGGTCATCGCCGAAGTGAAACGGGCCAGCCCGTCACGCGGGCAGCTGGCCCCGATTGACGATCCTGGCGAACTGGCACGGGCATACCAGAACGGCGGCGCGCGGGTCGTCAGCGTGCTGACCGAACAGCGCCGCTTCAACGGATCGCTGGCCGACCTCGACGCGGTCCGGGCGGCCGTGACGATCCCCGTGCTGCGCAAGGATTTCATCGTGCAGCCGTACCAGATCCACGAAGCCCGTGCCCACGGCGCCGACATGCTGCTGCTGATCGTCGCAGCGCTGGAACAGCAGGCACTGGTGTCCATGCTCGACCGCACCGAGTCGCTCGGAATGACCGCTCTCGTCGAGGTGCACACCGAGGAGGAGGCCGACCGCGCGTTGCAGGCCGGAGCCAGGGTCATCGGGGTCAACGCCCGCGACCTCAAGACCCTCGACGTCGACCGGGACTGCTTCGGGCGCATCGCTCCGGGTTTGCCGTCCAACGTCATCCGGGTCGCCGAGTCCGGCGTGCGCGGACCGGCGGACCTGCTGGCTTACGCCGGTGCCGGCGCGGACGCCGTCCTGGTCGGTGAAGGCCTGGTTACCAGCGGAAATCCCCGTACCGCGGTGGCCGACCTGGTGACCGCAGGTGCGCATCCGTCATGTCCGAAACCCGTCCGCTGACACTTGCGTCGTAGGATCCGATATGGCTGATACCTCCCTTCCGACCCTGCCCCGCGCGAGTGCCGCGGTTGCGGAGCCGACGACGCACGAGCCCGATGCGCGCGGTCACTTCGGCGTGTTCGGCGGTCGCTACATCCCCGAAGCGCTGATGGCCGTCATCGAGGAGGTCACCGCCGCCTACGAGAAGGCCCGCACCGACCAGGTCTTCCTCGATGAACTCGACCGGTTGCAGACCCACTATGCGGGCCGTCCCTCACCGCTGTACGAGGCCGAACGGCTCAGCGAGTACGCAGGGGGAGCGCGAATCTTCCTCAAGCGTGAGGATCTCAATCACACCGGCTCGCACAAGATCAACAACGTCCTCGGTCAGGCGTTGCTCGCCCGGCAGATGGGCAAGTCGCGGGTCATCGCCGAGACCGGTGCGGGCCAGCATGGTGTGGCGTCCGCCACCGCATGCGCGCTGCTGGGTTTGGAGTGCGTGGTTTACATGGGTGCGGTGGACACCGCCCGCCAGGCGCTCAACGTCGCCCGGATGCGGCTGCTCGGCGCCGAAGTCGTTGCGGTGCAATCGGGTTCGAAAACCCTCAAGGACGCTGTCAACGAGGCGTTCCGCGACTGGGTGGCCAACGCCGACGACACCTACTACTGCTTCGGCACCGCTGCGGGGCCTCATCCGTTCCCGATGAT
Source organism: uncultured Actinomycetes bacterium (assembly GCA_903877095.1). GTDB lineage: Bacteria > Actinomycetota > Actinomycetes > Mycobacteriales > Mycobacteriaceae > Mycobacterium. The sequence continues at coordinate 91,192 of CAIRCP010000167.1, forward strand.
GGTGCGCGACTTCCAGCGGGTCGTCGGCATGGAATCCCGCGCTCAGATGCTGGCGCAGGTCGGACGGCTGCCCGACGCCGTGACGGCGTGCATCGGCGGGGGCTCCAACGCGATCGGTATCTTCCACCCGTTCATCGACGATCCGGGTGTGCGGCTGATCGGCTTCGAGGCCGGCGGCGACGGCGTGGAGACCGGACGGCACGCCTCCACATTCACCGGCGGATCGCCGGGAGCCTTCCAGGGCTCGTACTCCTACGTCATGCAGAACTCCGACGGCCAGACGATCGAATCCCATTCCATCTCAGCGGGATTGGACTATCCCGGCGTTGGTCCCGAGCACGCGGCCCTCAAGGACGCCGGCCGGGCTGAATACCGCCCGATCACCGACGCGCAGGCTATGGACGCCTTCCGGCTGCTCTGCCGGCTGGAGGGCATCATCCCGGCCATCGAGTCCGCGCACGCGGTCGCCGGCGCGGTCGATCTCGCCGCCGAGCTGGGCCCGGACGCGCTCATCCTGGTCAATCTGTCCGGCCGGGGCGACAAGGATGTTGAGACGGCGGCCCGGTGGTTCGGCCTGCTCGACAGCGGCTGCGGTCGTGCGCAGTGCCCGGGAGCCTCATGACCGTCGCGCACAGCGCGCCCGGCCGCCTGGGCCGGGTGTTCGACGCCTGCCGCAGCGAAGGCCGGGCCGCCCTCATCGGGTATCTCCCTACCGGCTACCCGGACGTGGCGACCTCCATCGACGCCATGGTGGCGATGAGCGCCGAGTGCGACATCATCGAAGTCGGTGTGCCGTACTCCGATCCTGGGATGGACGGCCCGGTGATCGCCACCGCCGCAGACGCCGCCCTGCAGGCCGGCGTACGGGTCAGTGACACCCTGCGCGCCGTCGAGGCCATCAGTGCCGCCGGCGGCAACGCGGTGGTGATGAGCTACTGGAATCCGGTGCTGCACTATGGAGTTGACGCCTTCGCCCGCGATCTGGCAGCCGCCGGTGGCCTGGGAATGATCACCCCGGATCTGATTCCCGACGAGGCCGAGGCGTGGCTGGCCGCCTCCGAGGCCCACGACCTGGACCGGATTTTCCTGGTGGCGCCGTCGTCGACACCGGAGCGGTTGGCCCGCACCGTGCTGGCCTCCCGCGGATTCGTCTACGCGGCCTCCACCATGGGTGTGACGGGGGCACGCGACGCGGTGTCGCAAGCCGCGCCGGAGTTGGTGCGCCGGGTCAAGGAGATCTCCGACATCCCGGTCGGGGTCGGACTCGGTGTCCGCTCGCGTGAGCAGGCGGCCGAGATCGCGCACTTCGCCGACGGGGTTATCGTCGGTTCTGCCCTGGTGTCGGCATTGACCGACGACGGGGTTCCCGCGGTCCGGACGTTGGCCGAGGAACTTGCCGTCGGGGTTCGAGAGAAAGTTCCTGCTACGTGACCACAACGGTGCTTGCCTATTTCCCGAGTCCGGCACAGGGCGTCTGGTATCTGGGGCCGTTCCCGATCAGGGCCTACGCCCTGTGCATCATCGCCGGGATCATCGCCGCTCTCGTCATCGGCGACCGCCGCTGGGCTGCGCGGGGCGGTGAGCGCGGCGTCATCTACGACATCGCGCTGTGGGCGGTGCCGTTCGGGCTGGTCGGTGGCCGGCTCTACCACGTGTTGACCGACTGGAAGACCTATTTCGGACCGGGCGGCGCGGGGATCGGCGCGGCCCTGCGGATCTGGGAAGGCGGGCTGGGTATCTGGGGTGCGGTCGCACTGGGTGCGGTCGGCGCCTGGATCGGCTGCCGCCGCAAGGGGATTCCCCTTCCGGCATTCGGTGACGCGGTCGCGCCGGGGGTTGTCCTGGCGCAGGCGATCGGCCGGGTGGGCAACTACTTCAACCAGGAGTTGTACGGCCGGGAGACGACCGTGCCCTGGGGCATGGAGGTGTTCTATCGCCGGGACGCGTCCGGCGCGGTGGACGTGCATTCCCTCGACGGGGTGTCGACCGGCCAGGTCGCCGCCGTCGTGCACCCCACGTTCCTCTACGAATTGATCTGGAACCTGCTGGTTTTCGTGTTGCTGCTGTGGGCGGACCGCAAGTTCCGCCTCGGTCACGGCCGCCTGTTCGCTCTGTACGTCGCCGCATACTGCGTGGGACGCTTCGGGATCGAGTTGATGCGTGACGACACCGCGACGCACATCGCCGGTATCCGGATCAACGTGTTCACCGCGACGTTCGTGTTCATCGGCGCGGTGGTTTACCTGCTGCTCGCGCCCAAGGGCCGGGAAGATCCGGAGACACTGACCGGCTGGGAGCCTGAGGACGACGAGGACGAAGAGTCCGTGGCCGACGATTGGGCTGATGAGCTGGTCGCTGCGGTCAAGAGCAGCGGCCTGCTGGCCGCAGCCACGGTCGCCGGCGAGCACGAGGCTGAGGACTCCGCCGCGGTCGGCGATCTGGCCGGCGCCGGGGAAGGAGCCCAGTTCGTCGCCGTCGACGACGGGGCCGATCTGGTCGCCGTCGACGACGGGGCCGATCTGGTCGCTGCCGCCGACGGGGCCGATCTGGTCGCAGCCGGCGACACCGAGGTCATCCCGGTGGTCACCGACGAGGACCTGACCGAACCCGAAGCCAAGCTTGACGTCGAGGTCGAGCCTGACGTCGAGGGCGAGTCTGATGGGGTCGAGGCAGCCGAGCCTGAGGCCGTCGAGATTGCCGATGAGGTCGATGAGGTCGAGATCGAGGCGGTCGAGGTCGCCGAGGCGGTCGAGGTCGCTGATGCCGTCGGGGACGTCGGGGCAGTACCGACCGATGACTCGGTCCTGGTCGTCCACTCGGAGGCCGCAGCGGACCACGCCGACGACACCGTCGTCGTTTACGAGACCGCCGACGAGGCCGACCAGACCGAAACCGTGGTGGTGTACGAGGCCGACGCCGACGCCGTTGAGCACGAAGCCGAAGCGGTGGTCATCGAGCATGGAGATGACGATGCCGAAACGGTGATCGTCGAGCACGACGCCGATGTGGTGGACGCCGATGTCGTGGACGTCGATGTCGTGGACGACGCCACCGAGGCGGTCGTCGTCGAGCACCCCGACACCGAACTGAGCGAGCCCGACTCCGACGCGCTCCTCGTCGAGCACGTCACGGCGGAGGCGGAAGCCGTGGCCGAATCCGACGAGTCTGAGCCGACCCAGACCGCGGTGGTGGTCGAGGAGCACACCGAACCGGAGCCGGAACCTCAGGCGCAGGAGGAGCCTGCGCCCGAGGCGCACCGGGAGCCCGAGCTCGAGCCGGAGGCGCGCCAGGAGCCCGAGCCCGTGCCCGAACCGGTTGCACACCCCGAGCCCGAGCCGGCGCCTGCGATCGTCACGCCCGCCGCCGATCCGGCACCCGCTGCGGCGGTTAAGGTACCCGCCGAGTTGAACGGCGGGACCGAAGAACCGAAGCTTGGCTCGACGCTCAAGCGTCTGCTGTGGGGTGTCGGCAACCGCGGAGGCAAGTGACCCGCTCTGGCATGCTGGCAGGCATGACCAGGCAGGCCGCGGCCGACAGGGCGGCGTTGCGCTATGTCGGACTGGGATCGGCGCTGGCCGGTGCGGCGGCGCTGACCTACATCGGCCTGGTCGATCCGCACCGGCCCGGTTCGGTCTTCCCGCCCTGCATGTTCAAACTGCTGACCGGCTTGAACTGCCCGGGTTGCGGAGGGCTGCGGATGACCTACGACCTGATGCACGGCGATCTGGCTGCGGCGGTGGTGGACAACGTCTTCGCGCTGGTCGGGCTGCCGCTGCTGCTGCTGTGGGTGTTGAGCCGCAGGCGGACGGGCCGACCGCCGTTCACGCCGGCGGTGTTCTGGGTTATCGGGATCGCGGTCGTGGGGTGGACCGTCGTGCGAAATGTGCCCGGTTTCCCGCTGGTTCCCACAATGACCAGTTCGTAGTCACCTACCGAGACTATGCTCAGGCGTCGTGACGCGGCGCGCCAAGATCGTATGCACCCTGGGACCGGCAACCAGCGACGAAGCCATGGTGAGAGCCCTGGTCGAGGCGGGTATGGATGTGGCCCGGATGAACTTCAGCCACGGCGACTACGCCGACCACGAGGCCTCGTACCAGAAAATACGCCGGGCTTCTGACCAGACGGGCCGCGCGGTCGGCATCCTCGCGGATCTGCAGGGTCCGAAGATCCGGCTCGGCCGGTTCAAGGACGGCCCGACGGTCTGGGCCAACGGCGAGATGGTCACGATCACCGTTGACGACTGCGACGGCACTCACGACCGGGTCTCGACCACGTACAAGAATCTGGCCAAGGACGCCAAACCCGGCGACCGGATGCTGGTCGACGACGGCAAGGTCGCCGTCGTCGTCGAGCACATCGACGGCCACGACGTGGTCTGCACCGTCACCGAGGGCGGACCGGTCAGTAACAACAAAGGCCTGTCGATGCCAGGCATGGCGTTCTCCGTTCCGGCCATGTCGGAGAAGGACATTTCCGATCTGGAGTTCGCCCTGAATCTGGGCGTGGACCTGGTGGCCCTCTCGTTCGTCCGGTCCCCGGCCGACGCCCACCTGGTGCACGAGGTGATGGACCGCGTCGGCCGTCGGGTGCCGGTGATCGCGAAACTGGAGAAGCCCGAAGCCGTCGAGAATCTCGAGGCGATCGTCATGGCGTTCGACGCGATCATGGTCGCTCGCGGCGACCTCGGCGTCGAACTGCCTCTCGAAGAGGTTCCGCTGGTGCAGAAGAAGGCGATCCAGATCGCCCGCGAGAACGCCAAGCCGGTGATCGTCGCGACGCAGATGTTGGAGTCGATGATCGAGAACTCCCGGCCGACCCGCGCCGAGGCGTCCGACGTGGCCAACGCGGTGCTCGACGGCGCCGATGCGGTGATGCTCTCCGGCGAGACGTCGGTGGGCAAGTACCCGATCGAAGCCGTTCGGACCATGGCCAGGATCATCTGCGCGGTGGAGGCGGGTTCCTCGGAGCCGCCGCCGCTGACTCACGTTCCGCGCACCAAGCGGGGTGTGATCTCCTACGCCGCCCGCGACATCGGTGAACGGCTCGACGCCAAGGCGCTGGTGGCGTTCACCTCGTCCGGCGACACCGTGCGCCGGCTGGCCCGGTTGCACAGCCACCTGCCGCTGCTGGCTTTCGCCACCGAGTCGGAGATCCGGAGTCAATTGGCGCTGACCTGGGGCGCTGAGACGTTCGTCGTCGGGCCGAGGGAAAATACCGACGACATGATCCGCCAGGTCGACCACGAGATGCTGGCCATGGGCCGATTCGAGCGCGGCGACCTGGTGATCATCGTCGCCGGCGCTCCGCCGGGCACAATAGGCTCGACCAATCTGATCCACATCCACCGGATCGGGGAGAACGACCACTAGCAAGGGGGAGCACGTTGCAGTCGTCGGTAACGTCCGATTTCGAGGAGTTGCTGACGATTCTGCAGCTGACTCCACTCGGCGAGGATGTCTTCGCGGGCCGGCACCCCCGCAAGAACCCGGTCCGCACGTTCGGTGGCCAGATGATGGCACAGGCGTTCACCGCCGCCAGTCGCACCCTTGACCACGACCTGCCGCCGAGTGCCCTGTCGGTGCACTTCATCGCCGGCGGTGATCCGGCCCGCGACATCGAGTTCCATGTCATTCGCCTGCGTGACGAGCGCCGGTTCGCCAATCGCCGGGTCGACGCGATCCAGGATGGCCGGTTGCTCGCGACCGCGCTGGTGTCCTACCTGGCCGGAGGTCACGGCCTGGAGCACAACTCACCCGCTCCGAAAGTCCCTGACCCACATATTCTTCCGACGATCGACGACGTTCTGGTCGGCTACGAGAAGGTCGTGCCGCACTTCGCCAATGCGTTGCGTCCCATCGAGTGGCGCTACACCAACGACCCGGCCTGGGTGATGCGGGACAAGGGCGAGAGCCTGGACTGCAACCGGGTCTGGATGAAAGCCGCCGGAGTGATGCCGGATGACCCGGTCCTGCACACCGCAGCGATGGTCTACGCCTCGGACACCACGGTGCTGGATTCGATCATCACCACCCATGGGCTGTCCTGGGGATGGGACCGGATCTTCGCCGTGACCATCAATCACTCGGTGTGGTTTCACCGGCAGGTCGATTTCGGCGACTGGGTGCTCTACTCCACCAAGTCGCCGGTGGCTGCGGAATCGCGTGGCCTGGGGATGGGCCACTTCTTCAACCCGGCCGGCGAGGTGGTCGCCACCGTCGTCCAGGAGGGGATCGTCAAGTACTTCCCGGGCAGCCCGGCTTAGGTCCCGATCTTCTCGCTCCTCCGCCGCCTCGTACCTCGGCGGCATCGTCGACTCGACTAGCGTCCCGGCGCCGGCGTCTGAAGGTTCTCCACGCGCTGCTTGAATTCCTCCATGCACAGGTCGGTTTGGGACTGATCACCCTTGGCGTTGCTGATGCAGTCGACGTATTCCGACAGCCCGGCGTCCTTGAACACGGTGGAAACCAGGACGATCAAGGCCGCACTGAGCAGGATCGCCAGCCCGCCGAGCAGGATGCCGGCCAGCGCGGCGCCGCCGTTGTCGGCTTCACCGCGGCTGACCCGTCCCCGTGCCAGGAATCCCAGGATGACGGCGATGACGCCGAGCACGACGCCGAAGATGACCGTGCAAGTTCCGGGGAACACGGCCAGGATTCCGATGACCAGTGCGGCGGTGCCGAGACCGTTGCGCTTGGCGGTGGGCGAACCGAGGTAGGGGTCGCCGTAGGGCATCGGCGGGGGAGGGTAAGCGCCCGGGTACGCGCCTTGATATGCCGGGTAGCCCGATCCCGGCGGAGCCGGGGAATAGGCACCCGCGCCGGGCGGCGGCGGGGGATAGGCGTAGGGATACGACGGCGGGCCTGGCGGCGTCGGGGACGGACCGGAGAGATCCGGGGATTCCGGCTGCTCAGTCATGGTGTGCTGATTCCCCTCGTGTGTGCGTCGACGGCGTTAGACTACCCGTCGGCTCGGGACCGGAGGCCCGTTGGCGCCAACTACGCAGGTCAGTGGCCGGGGCGTGGGGTCGCGGCGTTGAGCCACCGGCATCAGCGATAGAGATGGGGACATCTGTGTTCACACGACAACATGTGTCCGCGCAGCGCGACCACCGCAGAGGGCGTGCCGCGACGGCGCGGCCCGACCACCGCCGACGGCGGCGTGCGGCGACGGCATGCGCACTGTCCATTGCCCTGACCCTGTCGGGCTGCGCTGCCGACGCCGGCAGCAACTCGGGGGGCGCCGCCAAGGAGGCCCCGGTGGTGGTGCAGAAGGTCGACGATATCGCCGCCGGCCTGCCGGTGGAGTACCGGGAGGCCGGATCCTTCACCGTCGGCCTCTACCAGCCCTATCCACCCAACGAGTTCAGAGACGCCAAAGGCGAACTCACCGGCTTCGACGTCGATCTGATGAACGCCGTCGCAAAGACTCTCGGCCTCGACGTCGAATACAAAGAACTCGACTTCGAAAAGATCATTCCCTCGGTGGCCAGCGGTGAACTCGACGTCGGGATGTCCTCGATGACCGACACTAAGGAGCGCCAGAAGTTGGTCGACTTCGTCAACTATTTCAACGCGGGCACGCTGTGGGCGCAGCGGCCCGGGTCGTCGATCGACCCGAAGAATGCCTGCGGCAAAAGGGTCGCGGCGAGGGCCCTCACGATTCACGCGAAACAGGAATTGCCCGAAGCGAGTAAAGCGTGCACCGACGCCGGAAAGTATCCGATCCAGATATTCGAATACATCGACCAGGACGCGCTGGCTAAAGCCGTCATCAGCGGCAAGGTCGATGCGATGACGGCGGATTTCCCGGCCACCGCGTATGCGATCAAACAGAGTGACGACAAGCTTGAGGCGACGGGCCCGATTTTCGATACCGAGCCCTACGGATGGCCGGTGAAGAAAGGCTCACTGCTGGGCGAGGCGCTGCTCAAAGCACTCGACAGCCTCATCAAGTCGGGCGCCTACAAGCAGATCGCCGCAAAGTGGGGTTTGAGTTCCGGCATGATCGACAAGCCGGTGATCAACGGCGGGGTCAAGTAACAGGCCCGGACTCCAGTGGATTACACCTTCGGCACGCCACATGGACCGCTGCGCTGTAGTTTTCTCTAGGGGCGGCACTGAGTGGCGCCCGCGCAGATCGGCTAACGAATAGAGGGGCAACTGTGTTCACGGCAAAAGACAAGATCACCGGACAGGACTTCACGCTGAGCTGGTGGCGGGCGGCGGCGGCAGTCACGATGGCCGGTGCCCTGACCCTGACGGGCTGCGCGAAGAACACCGAGTCGGGATCGGGCACCTCGGCCGGGCCCAGCCAGTCGACCGTCGAGGTCAAGCCGCAGAAGGTCGACGAGATCGCCGCGACCCTTCCGGCGGACATCAGCAAGTCCGGCAAGCTCGTCGTCGGTGTCAACATCCCCTACACCCCGAACGAGTTCAAGGACGAAGGCGGCAAGATCGTCGGCTTCGACGTCGACTTGATGAACGCCGTCGCCGGCACGCTCGGCCTGACCACCGACTACCGCGAGTCAGACTTCGCCAAGATCATCCCGTCGATCGACGGTGGCACCTACAACGTCGGTATGTCGTCGTTCACCGACACCAAGGAACGCGAGAAGCAGGTGGACTTCGTCACCTACTTCTCGGCCGGCACCCAGTGGGCACAGCGCCAGGGCCAGGCCGTCGACCCGAACGACGCCTGTGGCAAGAAGGTTGCGGTGCAGGCCACCACGGTCCAAGAGACTGACGAACTACCGGCCAAGAGTAAGAAATGCGTCGACGCCGGTAAGCCGGAGATCCAGATCATCAAGTTCGACGGCCAGGACGCCGCGACCAACGCCGTGGTGCTCGGCCAGGCCGACGCGATGTCGGCGGACTCCCCGGTGACGGCTTATGCCATCAAGAAGAGCAACGGAAAACTGGAAGCCGCCGGCCCGATCTTCGACTCCGCGCCCTACGGCTGGCCGGTGAAGAAGGGTTCGCCCCTGGCGCAGTCGCTGCAGAAGGCGCTCGAGCACCTGATCAAGACCGGTGATTACAAAACGATTGCCACCAACTGGGGCGTTGAGTCCGGCGTCATCGACAAGCCGGTCATCAACGGGGCTGTCAACTAGAAATGACGGTGCCCCAGTCGTCCGCCGCCGCCATCGACGCCGTCCCGCTACGGCATCCGTGGCGGTGGGTGGGCGCTGGGGTCATCCTGGTTCTGGTCGGGCTGTTCCTCTACGGCGCGGCCACCAACCCGGCCTACGGGTGGGCCACCTACGCGAAGTATCTGTTCAACGAACGGATCCTGCTCGGGGTGTGGAACACCCTGCAGTTGACCGTCTATGCGATGGCGCTCGGCGTCGTGCTGGGCATCGTGTTGTCGGTGATGCGGCTGTCGCCCAACCCGGTATTCCAGGCGGTGGCCTGGTTCTTCCTGTGGATTTTCCGAGGCACGCCCGTCTACGTCCAACTGGTGTTCTGGGGCCTGCTTCCGACCATCTACCAGAAAGTCCAATTGGGAATCCCGTTCGGGCCCACGTTCTTTCACCTCAACCTGCAGAGCCTGTCCATCCCGTTCCTGCTGGCGGTGATCGGCCTGGGCCTCAACGAGGCGGCCTACATGGCCGAGATCATCCGCGCCGGAATAACATCCGTGCCGGAGGGGCAGACCGAAGCGTCCACGGCCTTGGGCATGTCGTGGGGAATGACGATGCGGCGCACCGTCCTTCCGCAGGCGATGCGGGTCATCATCCCGCCCACGGGCAACGAGTTGATCAGCATGCTGAAAACGACCTCGCTGGTCACCGCGGTGCCTTACTCCTATGACCTTTACAGCATCGCCTCGCGTGAGATCGCGGCGCGAACCTTCGAACCGGTCCCGATGCTGCTGGTCGCCGCGACCTGGTACCTGATCGTGACGAGCATCCTCATGGTCGGGCAGTACTACCTGGAGAAGTACTTCTCCAGGGGTATCTCCCGCAAGCTGACCGGCAAGCAGCTTGAGGCCCTTGCCAAAGCACAGACCGAGGCGGGTCACGTATGACCGAGATGGTGCGGGCCGAGCTCGTCTGCAAGAACTTCGGAGCCCTGAAGGTCCTCAAAGGCGTGACTCTGTCCGTCGAACGTGGCCAGGTGTTGGTACTCGTCGGGCCGTCCGGTTCGGGCAAGTCGACCTTCCTGCGGTGCATCAACCACCTGGAGACCGTGTCGGCGGGCCGCTTGTACGTCGATGGCGACCTGATCGGGTACCGGGAGAAGGCCGGCAAGCTCTACGAGATGTCCCCGCGGGACGCTGCCAAACAGCGCCGCGACATCGGCATGGTGTTCCAGCACTTCAACCTGTTCCCGCACCGGACCACCCTGGACAACATCGTCGAGGCGCCGATCCACGTCAAAGGCGCCAAGAAATCCGCTGCGACTGAGCGGGCCCGCGAACTGCTGCACCAGGTGGGGCTGTCGGACAAGGCAGACGCCTACCCGGCGCAGCTGTCCGGTGGGCAGCAGCAGCGGGTGGCGATCGCCCGGGCGCTGGCCATGGACCCCAAGCTGATGCTGTTCGACGAGCCCACCTCGGCGCTGGATCCCGAACTGGTCGGGGAGGTGCTGGCCGTGATGAAAAAGCTTGCGAGCGAAGGGATGACGATGATCGTGGTGACCCACGAGATGGGCTTCGCCCGCGAGGTCGCCGACCAGTTGGTGTTCATGGACGGCGGGGTGATCGTCGAAAGCGGGGCGCCGCGCGATGTGCTCAGCAACCCGCAGCACGAACGCACCCAGGCCTTCCTGTCGAAGGTCATGTAGCGGTCGAAAACCGCTAGCGGGTGCCGGCCGTGATGGCGGCGGCGATGGTCTGCGCCTCCTGGCCGGATACCGGGTTCAGGGTGAAACCGTCGGCGATGGTGGTGTCGATGCGGCGCTTGAGATCACCCGACGTCATGTGCGCTTCGAGGGTCGCGCCCGGGCAGGACGTCACCGGCGTGACTTCCTTATGGCTGGCCAGCGTGGCCGTGGTGATGCCGAATTGCCTTGCGGCCCAGGCGAAGATCAGCGCGGCGCCGTTGAGTTGGGCCTCCGATACCGCTTCCTCGTCGAAGTTGCCTTCGCACAGCACCAGGAAATGCCCCGTGGTGTCGTAGTCGGTCGCGGTGTCTCCGGCGATCGCGGTGTCGCGCAACGTGAAGATGTTGCCGTTGCGGTCGACCGCGTAGTGGTAGGCGATATCGATCCAGCCCTTGTCGTCCTGGTGGTAGCGCTGGTGCTGTTGCAGCCGGGCCACGATTCCCCGGTTGTCCGGAAGGGCGACCGCGGAGTGGTGGATGGTCATCCGGGTGATGGTGTGCGGCCGGCCGCCGGCCTTGGGCGGCCGGGCACCCCAGGCCGAGCGGGGCAGGATGACGCCGGCGGCGGCGGCGGATGCTGACGGCGCCGCGCCGGCGGCGCCCGACGCCGGAGTGCTGACGCCCAGTGCGGCGAGGGTGGCGGCGCCGGCGAGGTTCAGCGCAGTCCGGCGGTTGAGTTCGGCCATGGTGTCAGAAAGGCTAACCGGTCCGGCTTTCCACCTGCCCCGCAGACAGCTCCGCATCCCGATCTCCGGGTTCCGCCGGCGGCCCGTCGGCCGGCTTGCGGTCAAGCAGGAACCAGGTTCGCATCACACCCTTGCCCTTGATCTCGACCTCGCCGCGTTCTTCCAGAACGAATTCGTGGCGCAGCCGTTGGTACACGTCCTCGGTCACCTGGATCTTGCCGACCGGGTCGGTGGATTCCATCCGGGAGGCGACGTTGACGGCGTCGCCCCACACGTCGTAGAAGAACCGCCGGGCACCGACCACACCGGCCACCACCGGTCCGGCGGCGATGCCCATCCGCAACGGCACCGGATTGCCCTGCGGATCGCGCAGGCCGGCCACCGCCCGGGAGATGTCCAGCGCGAGCGCGGCGATCGCCTCGACGTGGTCGTCGCGGGGGATGGGCACGCCGCTGACCGCCATATAGCCGTCGCCGGTCGTCTTGATCTTCTCCAGGCCGTGGCGGTCCACCAGCCGGTCGAACGTGGTGTAGAGCCGGTCGAGGAAGCGGACCAGTTCGGTGGGGTCCATATCGCTGGCGCGTTCGGTGTAACCGGCGATGTCGGTGAACAGGACCGAACCGTCGTCGTACCGATCGGCGATGGTGCCGTGTCCCGGGTCTTTCAGTTGATCGGCCACCGTCGCGGGCAGGATGTTGGCCAGCAGTGCCTCGGACCGTTCGTACTCGATCTCCATCGCCTCCTCGGCGCGCGCGACCTCCCGCATCGCGTAATAGACCGTGGTGAACATCAGGATGCACGCGCCGACGGTGGCGAAGATGAAACCGGCGTCGATAGCCCAACGCGGCTGTATGCCGGTGTCCGCTGGAACCAGGAACTGCACCGCGATCACCAGGCCGGCGCCGGCGGCCACCACGATCCCGGCCAGCGTGAGGTGCTCGACGCCGAGCACCAACACCGCCAGCGAGGCCGACACCAGATAGTAGAACTGAACCCCGGAGTCGGTGCCGATCTGACTGCCGACGAACGTCAGCGACGCGTAGGACACGATCACGAAAACCGTTGCCGCGACGAGGTTCCCGAACCGGTGCAGCCAGGGGATGGCCAGGAACACCCCCGCCAGAGCCAGATTGATCAGACCGATGTACAGCACCCGATCGCCGGTCAGGGTCTGCAGGACGCCCAGCCCGGCGGTCAACGCTGCGGCGATCCAGGTGGCGAAGTTAAGCACCCGTTGCGGCCGGCTGACCGAGTCGGCCCAGTGCTGATTGCGGGCGGGGGGCCGGCGCTGCAGACGTTCGCAGTCCGCCCGCCGGAAACGGTTTTCCGGCAGAATCCGCGCAGCACACTTCCGCTCAGGCCACACGCTGGCAGCCTAACGCGTCCGAGCCGACCGCACCGAAAGGCCGAAAACCAGATGGCCCTCGCGGCACACTAACGGGCACAAGTCTTTGCGAGCTGGGAGGAGCGGCCGTGGCGAACACCGACGTCGACGACGACGACAGCGTTCTGGAAAAAGTCGACCACCTCGTCGACGAGATGCTCGGCAACGACATCGTCCCGGTGGAACCCGAGGATCCCTGGGAGCACCGCCAGCGAGTACTCGACTCGTGGACCGCGATCATCCTGGCCGTGGCGGCGGTGGCGACGACGTGGGCGTCGTTTCAGGCCAGCCAGTTTTCCAACGCGCAGTCCGACGCACAGTCGGCCTCGGCGATTCAGCGCAGCGACGCCAATCGGGCCGCGTCGGAGGCCGCCAGCCAGTCCGTCGTCGACTCCCAGATGTGGATCTCCTGGGTCGAGGCCACCGCCAACAAGCAGAAGGATCGGGCCGGCTTCCTGCGTGACAGGTTCTCTCCGGCGCTGGACAAGGCCCAGAAGGAATGGCTGGGAAAGGTGCCGGTGGACGCCGACGGCAACCCGGCGCAGGTGCCCGACGGCACGCCACTGAATCTGGCGAGTTACGTGGTGCCGGCTCAGACGGCGGCCGATGCTTTCTCGAACAAGGCCGAGGAGAGTCTGGGGCTCGCCGACGAGGCCAGTAACACCAGCACCCGATACGTGATGCTCGCGGTGTTGTTCGCCCTGGTGCTGTTCTTCGCCAGTGTGGCGACGAAATTCACCGCGCCCAAGATTCAGGTGGCGCTGATCCTCACCAGCCTGGTGCTGCTGTTCACCACCTGTGTGCGGATGTTCCTGCTACCGCTGATTCTGTGAGCCGGCCCGAGGTGGTCGTTACCGGCGCCGGTCGGTTTGCCCGCCGACAGTTGTTGCCTCTCTCGGGTTAATCCCGCATCGGTGAACCGGGCGTCAGCCCGTAACGCAATTCAGACGGTGACGAGCCCTCAGCAGGTGTACTGCTCACCGACTCCGGCCGCGGGCGGGTCCTGCCGGGTGCAGCCGTACGCGGTGATGCCGTCGTCGCTGTAGCGCACGCCGGTCTTGCGGGCGTAGTTCACACACACCAGGGTCGTGACGTCGGCGCGGCAGCGGAAGTTGCCGAACGACAGCGAATTTCCCTGCGCCAGCGGCGCTCCGCTTCCGACGGCGAACCTGCCGGGATCCCCGTGCGCCGATCCGACCCGGACGCTGGAGCCGTCGAAGTCGACCCATCCGCCTTTCCAGACGCCGTAGACATCGGCTGGCTGGGGCGGCGGATTGACCAGGTCGACCAGACACGCCAGGCCACCGGAGTCGCGTTTGGTGTCGGTCATGCAACTGATGCCCGACGGGGTGGTGAACGCGGTGTCCTCGCCCAGCGGCGTCGAGCTGCCGCCCCGGAGTGCCACTCGGAAATCGGCGTCGTCGGCCGGCGGTCCGGTCTCCACCCAGCCGATCGCCGTCTCCAGCGACTCCCCGGCTCCCGGTGCCGAGATCGACGCCGAACCGGTCTTCGGCGTGGCCGGGGAACGGGTGGTGGTCGACGGCGTCGCCGTCGGAATCGGGGTGCGCGACGGGGTGATCGCTGTCAGTTCGGTGGGGCCGGGCTTGCCGGCCGGTATTACCGAACAGCCCGCGACCAGCATCGACGCCGCCAACGCCAGGGCAATCCGCATGCGGTCAGGCTAACCGGAGCGCTCTTGAAGACCGGTCAGGCGCGGCGGGGCGGATCAACCGCTACCGTCGGTAGTCATGCATGAACACATCGTCCAGGTCAGCACCGCCAGCGGCGTGGTCGAAGGTTTCACCCGCGACGCCGTGAACCGGTGGCGCTCCATCCCCTATGCCGCCCCGCCGGTGGGCGCCTTGCGGTTCCGCGCGCCGCAGCCGGTGCAGCCCTGGCGCGGGGTCAAGGAATGCCACCGCTACACCGCCTGCGCCCCCCAGCACCGCGCCTACACCATGACCGGGATCAACAAGTACCAGGCGATGAGTGAGGACTGCCTGACGCTCAATGTCGTCACCCCGCGGTGGTCGGGCCCCGCGCCCAGTGGCGAGCCGCTGCCGGTCATGTTCTTCATCCACGGCGGCGGTTACATCCTGGGCAGTTCGGCCACCCCCCTCTATGACGGCGCTGCGCTGGCCCGCCGCGGATTCGTCTACGTGTCAGTCAATTACCGCCTGGGTGGGCTCGGCTGCCTGGATCTGTCGTCGCTGTCGACGCCGGAGGCGCCGATCGAGAGCAACCTGTTCCTGCGCGATATCGTCCTGGCGCTGCGCTGGGTGAAGGAGAACGTCGCCGCCTTCGGTGGTGATCCGCAGAACGTGACGATCTTCGGCGAAAGTGCCGGCGCGCATGCCGTGGCGACCCTGCTTGCCGTCCCGGAGGCCGGGGGCCTGTTCCATCGCGCGATTTCGCAGAGCCCGGCATCAGGCATGGTCAGCTCGCAGGAGATCGCCGCCGAGTTCGCCGACCGGTTCGTCACCCGGCTGGGGTTGGATCGCAGCGACGCCGCCGTGCAGCTACGCACGGCGGACGCCGCCGATCTGGTCCGTGCCACCCACCACGTGATGAACCGAAGTCTGGACAACATGGTCGGCGCGTCCGCGGTCGGACCCACCCACGGCGACGACTTCCTCCCGCTGGACCCGTTCGATGCGATGAGACAGGGTGTGGCACATAAGGTTCCGTTGATCGTGGGGACCAATGCCGAGGAGGGACGGCTGTTCACCCGCTTCCTCAAGCTGCTGCCCACCAGTGAGCACGCTATCGAACGCATCCTCGCCCACACCCCGACCGAGGTCCGCGAACGCATCCTGGCCGCCTATCCGATGTATCCGGATCCCAAGGCCTGCATCGAATTCGGTGGCGACATGATCTTCGGCACCGCGGCCTGGCAGATCGCCGAGGCGCACGTCGCCGTCGCGCCAACCTTCGTCTACCGCTACGACTTCGCGCCGCGCACGCTGCACTGGGCCGGGCTGGGCGCCACGCACGCCACCGAATTGCTCGCGGTATTCGGCGTGTACCGCTCGCGGGTCGGTGCGGTACTGACCGCCGGGGTCGATCAGCGCGCCGCGGTCAAGGTCAGCTATCAGGTACAGACTCGCTGGCAGGAGTTCGCCCGCACCGGTATTCCGGACGAGTGGCCGTCCTATAACCGCGACGAGCGCCCGGTGCTGGTGTTCGACCGGCACACCCACGTCGAGTTCGACCCGCATCAGCACCGTCGCCAGGCCTGGGCCGGCTTCAGCCTCAGCCGGGACTAAGCGATCTCCGGGCCGTACGTTGGTGGGGTGACCCGCGATCATGCCCCGGTAGAACGCCCCGACGACCTCACCGTCGAATGGCTGACCACCACGATCGGCGCCGGACGGGTCAGCGGGTTCACCGTCGAACGCATCGGCACCGGCCAGATGAGCGAGTGCTACCGGGTGGGGCTGACCTACGACGAGGGTGCGGGACCGGCGTCGGTGGTCCTCAAAGTCGCCGCCAGTGATCCGATGAGCCGGGGGACCGGCCACGCACTGGGACTCTACGAGCGCGAGGTGCGGTTCTACGCCGACGTCGCGCCCCGGCTGACCGCACGCGGCGACAGCCCGATCGCGCACTGCTATCACGCTTCGTACCAGCCGGACACCGGGATGTTCACGCTGCTACTCGACGACGCCGCCCCGGCCGTCACCGGCGACGAGATCCACGGCGCCACCCTCGACGACGCGAAACTCGCGCTACGCCGGCTGGGCCGGTTGCACGCGCCGCTGATCGGCAGCGATGCCCTGGCCGAGGCGGCGTCGTTGATCCGGGAGAGCCCGATGAACCAGGCGGTCATCACCGGACTCTTCAACGGGTTCACCGACCGCTACGGCGAGGCCATCACGCCCCAGCAGCGGCTGGTCTGCCAGAAGCTGGTGGGCAGCTTCGACGCCTACCTGGCGCAGGAGGCCGAACGGGTCAAGGGACTGGTGCACGGGGACTACCGGCTGGACAACATGCTGTTCGGCCGGCCGGGATCGCTGCGCGACCTCACGGTGGTGGACTGGCAGACGGTCACCTGGGGTCCGGCTCTGACCGACCTGGCGTACTTCCTGGGTTGCGCCCTGACCACCGCGGACCGGCGCGCGCACTACGACGAACTGCTCGACGCGTATCACCAGGGGCTGGGCGCCAATCCGCCGTTGACCCGCGACGAGGTCCGCGAGGGTGCGCGACGGCAGAGCTTCTTCGGCGTGATGATGGCAATCGTGTCCTCGATGCTCGTCGAACGCACCGAACGCGGCGACCGGATGTTCCTGACCATGCTCGACCGGCACAGCAGCCACGTGCTGGACACCGGGGCCCTCGACGTCCTGCCACCGGCTGCGACAGCCCAAGCGCTGCAACCGGATCCGGCCGACGAGGCTGCGCACACCCCGGGTGACGAGCCGCTGTGGAACGAAAGCTGGTACTGGGACTTCGCCGATCCCGAGCAGGGCATCGGCGGGTGGATCCGGCTCGGCGTGGTGCCCAACCAGAACCTCGCCTGGATCAACGCGCTGATCTGCGGTCCGGACATCCCGACGGTCGCATGCGTGGACTTCCACGCACCGCTGCCGGCGAACCCGAACGACCTCCGCAGCGGCGACATCGAAATGCGCCATGCCGCAACGGTTCCCATGCAGGAATGTCGCGTCAGCGTCAACGGACCGGCCCAGGCCTATGACGACCCGTCGGCGTTGCTGCGTGGCGAACCCGGCCGACCCTGCGACCTCGGGATGGACCTGGTGTTCACCACGGCCGGAACCCCGTACGCCTACCGGATCGCCACCCGCTACGAAATCCCTTGCAGCGTCAGTGGAACGGTCACCGTCGACGGCCGTACCTACCGTTTCGAGGCGGTGCCCGGCCAGCGCGACCATTCCCACGGCGTGCGGGACTGGTGGAGCATGGACTGGGTCTGGAGCGCACTGCACCTCGACGACGGCACCCACCTGCACGGAGTGGACCTTCGCATCCCCGGCATGCCGCCGGTCAGCGTCGGTTACATCCAGCCGCCGGGCGAGCCTGTCATCGAAACCACCGCTGTCACCGCGGAGGCTGATTTGGCCACCGACGGACTGCCGTTGAGCACCACGCTCACCCTGCAACCCGGGCCACTCGCGGCGACCATCAACATCCGCGGCCATGCTCCGGTCCGGCTGGTGTCACCCGACGGGCGGGTCAGCTTCTTCCCGAGGGCCTGGGCCGCCGTGGAGACAGGCGACGGCCGGACCGGCGTCGGCTGGCTGGAGTGGAACACCAACCAACCTCGTTGAGGAGTCAGTACTACTGAAGCCGCGCTCGCTGATGCGTATCAGCTTGCGCGGCTTCAGTATTGACGCGACGTGGATTAGGTCTTGATCACCTGGGTGCCGCCGGCCAGTTCGTCGTGCTTGCCCTGCTTGGTGGGGCTGTTCTCGATGGTCACCGCGATCCAGATGATCGCGATCACGCCCAGCAGACCGCCGATGTAGGGCACGATCGGCAGCAGCGTCCAGCTGTTGCGGATGGCCGACTGCTTGAAGTCGGGTTTCGGTGCGCCGCCGGGACCGCGCACGGTCATGCCGAGCAGCTTCTTACCCAGTGTCTGCCCCTGGGTGACCTCCATGGCCACGAAGTAGGCGAACATCAGAGCGCCGGTGAAAAAACCGGTCGCCATGATATTGCTGGACACCCCGAAGATCGCGGAGATCACCCAGGAAACGATCCCCACAAGTAATCCGTCGATCAGGCGCGCCCCCCAGCGGGGCCACAGCCGGCCCGGCTGCCCGTATCCCACCGGCGGGCCGCCCGGGAAGGTTCCGCCAGGACCGCCATAGGGGTTGGTCACCGTCGGGTAGCCGTAGCCGGCCGGTGGCGGCGGAAGGTAGCCGGGCGGCGGGCCGAAGCCTGGTTGCGGGGGCGGCGCGTAGCCGGGGGGAGGTGCGGCATACCCGGGTGGCGGGGGAGGCGGGGGATAGCTATATCCCGGCGGCGCGGTGTACGGGTCACCCGTGGGCGGCGGAAATCCGGACGGCTGCCCGTATGCGTTGGGATCCTGGTCACCCGTTGTCATGGCGTTCTCCTCAGAGGGACGTCGGTTCGCCCAATCTACCTGCGATGCATGAGGCGTTGGCGCTGCGGACCCGGTTGCCTCAGGTCGCGTCGTTGTTCGCCGCCGGGAAGCTCAGCGCCCGGGTGGTCACGGCGATGGTCTGGCGCACCCATCAGGTGGTCGATCCCGACGTGGCGGCGACGATGGATGCCGCACTGGTGGCGGTCGCTGCCGGTTGGGATCGGCTCTCGCG